>JAYVNO010000186.1:0-12321 GCA_043758415.1 Burkholderiales bacterium | reverse complement strand
ATAACGCCATCGCAACCTGGACCCGATGCGCCTGACGATGCACTTTCTTCACGGTACTGCCCGCATCGGGCAGCGATCTAAGCGTGCCCGCCTTCTTCGCCCACGCGTGCACCGATGCCACCGAGCAGCCAAACTCCTTCGCCAACTCTCCAGGACTTCGACCACTGGCATACAGCTCAACAATCTGCTGCCTGAACTCCGGCGCGTACGCCGGTTGTGTCTTTCCATTCATATCGGACTCGTTGATTTCTAATCATAGAAACGTGTCCGTCAATTCGGGGGAAGATCAACTCGGCAGCAACGGCATCGGCTCGGGGATTGGACTCGAGTCCGCCGCGTCCAGCGCGGCGACGCCCGCACCGGTAGCGCTGCCCGCGCTGATCGTTACCACCAGTGGCTCCCGCGCGGGCACGGTGACGAGCACGCCCGCTGCGTTTCTATTGAGGCGACTTCTATTCTGACGTGGGGGATGTTGGCGCTGCCCCTACCTCCCAGCCTTAAGCCCCATCACCACCTTCACAATGAACGCCTCCACCGTTGGCCAAGTCGCACTGCCTGGTGCGATGATGTCGAAGTGGCCTGCGGGGGTTGGCACTAGCAGTTCGACGCGGTCGCCTGCGGCTTTGGATTGCGCTTGATAGTTGCCTGCGTCGTCGGGCAGCAGCACGCGTGCGGCGATCAGATATTGCGGAACGCCTAGTGGCCACAGCACGCTGGGCGAGCCTTGCGCGTAGCGGCCCGCGTGCGCAGCGGGTGAGCCACCCATCAGCGGTTCTATGACCGGTTTGCCGCAGATTTTGGCGTCGAGTCCGATGAATGACGCGATGTCGCCGGGACCGTCGATGGCGATGGCGGCGTGAACGGGCAGCGGATCGTTGCCGCGAATTTCGGTGGATTTTGCGAGCTTTGATCGGGCTGTGATCCATAGCGCGGCGTGCCCGCCCGCGGAATGGCCGGTGATGGCAACGCGTGATAAATCGAGTGGCTGCGTTTTGGCCAGCACGCGCAGATAGTCGGTCGCGGAGGACGGAAGTGCATTGACGTCGCGCGGTCGCACGCTGGGTTGAGCGCTGGCCGATGCTGCAAGCAGCCCGAAAATCAGCCAGAGCGCTGAAAGGACGGATTGGCGAATGCTCACGGCGTTTTGCGTCCTGAAAAAACGATTCGCGCTTGGCAAAAATACAGCGGAACTAAGGGGTCAGCATTTAGCTGAAACTGTTATTTGATAAGGGCTTAAGCATTAGAAAGCCATAAAGTCAACTAACGTCATAAATCTCTGTCAGCCCCAATGCAACAGGGCTTTCAGCCAAAAGCTATACCAAAATCAGGCAGCAATCGCCTGACGCGTCCGTGCCAGCGACAGTGCCGTCCATTCGGTATCCAGCGCTTCCACCAGCGCATCGACCATTGCCGGCGTGTGACACGGCCCCGGCGTGATGCGCAGGCGCTCGGTGCCGCGGGCGACGGTGGGGTAGTTGATCGGTTGCAGGTAGATGCCGTGGCGGTCTTGCAGGCGGTCGGTCAGCGTTTTGGTGTGAACCGGGTCGCCCACGAACACCGGGATGATGTGCGAGACGCTTTCCATCACCGGCAGACCGAGGGTGAGCAGGCGCGCTTTGACCTCAGCGACGCGCTGCCGTTGCAGGCGGCGTTCTTCCGTCGAGCTCATCAGATGCGAGACGCTGGCCAGCGCGCCAGCCGCTAGCACCGGTGCCAGCGACGTTGAGAAGATGAAGCTCGCGCCGAAGCTGCGAATGCAGTCGATGACCGCCGTGTCGCCGGTGACGTAGCCGCCTTGCATGCCGAAGGCTTTGCCGAGCGTGCCCTGAATGATGTCGATCTGGTCGGCCACGCCCATTTCCTGCGAAACACCGCCGCCGCGCGCGCCGTACATGCCGACCGCGTGAACTTCGTCGAGGTAGGTCATCGCGCCATATTTTTTGGCGATGCGCGCGAATTCGCCGATGGGCGAGATGTTGCCGCTCATCGAATACACGCTCTCGAACACCACGATTTTCGGGCGATCCGGGCTGATGGCGGCGAGTTTGGCTTCTAAATCGGCAGCGCTGTTGTGCTCAAAAATCACGCGCTCACAACCGGCGCGGCGAATGCCTTCGATCATCGAATTGTGATTGTCACCATCAGACAAAAAGACGGTGTCCGGCAGCAATGAGCCGATCACGCTCAGGGCGGCCAGATTGGCGCTATAGCCCGACGTGAACGTGAGTGCGGCGGGCTTGTCATGCAGGGTGGCGAGCAGGCGCTCCAGCTCGACGTGCAGCGCATTGGTGCCGCCGATATTGCGGGTGCCGCCCGCGCCGGTGGCACCGGCTTCGATAGCGTCGGTCATCGCGGTGCGCACGGTTGCGTGGTGACCCATGCCGAGGTAATCGTTGGAGCACCAGGTGATGACCTCAGTCAAGCCGTTGGGGCCCGCCCACTGCACGCGCGGGAAGCGGCCCGCAGGGCGCGTCAGCTCTGCGAAAATGCGATAACGGCCTTCGCGCTTGAGTGCTTCGATGCGTGCGGCGAAGAGGGTGGGGTAATCAGAAGAGCGGATCAAAACTGGGCACCTCTAAAAATTCATTTCTCGGGCGCATTGCTTCGTTGCGCGGTGCTCTAGTTTTAGGCAAACTCGCTCATGTACCAGGGCGGTAATGAAGGTTGCTGTGCGCCGCGCGCCTCGCACTGCATCCCGATAAAGTGAATTTTTAGAGGTGCCAAACATAATGCTTTCCAAGTTGACTCATAATTTTACGGCGCAAACCTCGCCCGATGCCCCTAATGAGGGCCATAACGCGGAACCGCGTGCCGGTACATTGTGGCGCGCAGGGCGGTTTCGCTGGGCGATGGACTTCGATGCGCCCGTCATGGTGATGGGGATTGTCAACGTAACGCCGGATTCGTTCTCTGACGGCGGTCAACATAATTCAACAAATGCCGCGTTGATTCACGCGGAACGGCTTGTTGCTGAAGGCGCGCAAATCCTCGACATTGGTGGCGAATCGACGCGCCCCGGAGCGCCTTCGGTTGCCGTGCAGGCGGAGCTGGATCGGGTGTTACCGGTGATTGCAGAGCTTGCCACGCGCGGGCATTGTGTCTCGATTGACACGCGCAAAACTGAGGTCATGCGGGCGGCGATTGCGGCAGGCGCAGCCATCGTCAACGACGTGATGGCGCTGGCTGATGCGGGCGCGGTTGAGGCTTGCGCGGCCAGTGACGTGGGCGTGGTGCTGATGCACATGCAGGGCCAGCCGGGGACGATGCAGGCAGCGCCCGTGTATGAGGATGTGGTGCGCGAAGTGGGTGATTTTTTGCTTGAACGGGCGGCGGTTTGTGAGGCTGCGGGCATGGCGCGAGATCGAATCGTGCTGGATCCGGGCTTTGGCTTTGGCAAGACGCTGGCGCACAACGTTGAGCTGACGCGGCGATTGGGTGAACTGGTCGCGCTGGGCTATCCGGTGCTCGCAGGCTGGTCACGCAAGCGCACGCTGGGCACGCTAACAGGGCGCGACGTCCCGGCTGAGCGTTTGCATGCTAGTGTGGCCGCCGCGCTTGCAAGCGTTGCGCACGGTGCGCGTATGGTGCGCGTGCATGATGTGGGCGCTACGGTGGATGCTTTGAGGGTTTGGCGGGCGCTGTCGAGATAGGGGGCGCTCTGCGCACCATCGCTCAGCTACTGAGAAATTTGAAATCGTAGCTGCTGTGTTGGTGCGCGGAGCGCACCCTATGACTGGGTGACGGCGACGGGCGATAAATCGTCCGTACAATCCCGCCATGAACCAAAGAAAATATTTCGGCACCGACGGGGTGCGTGGCGAGGTGGGCGTTGCGCCGATTACGCCTGATTTCATCATGCAGCTGGGCCACGCCACGGGGCGGGTGTTGCGCGCGCAAATGCACGGCGGGGGCGCTGGCAAACGGCCCGCGGTGCTCATCGGCAAAGACACTCGGATTTCCGGCTACATGCTGGAGGCCGCGCTTGAGGCGGGCTTGTCATCAGCGGGCGTCGACACCATGCTCACCGGGCCGCTACCGACGCCCGCCATCGCCTACCTCGTTCGAGCGCTGCGCCTGCAGGCGGGCCTCGTTATTTCTGCTTCGCACAACCCGTTTGCCGATAACGGCATCAAGTTTTTCAACGGTGATGGCGACAAGCTGTCTGATGACGCTGAACTGCGTATCGAGGCGGAAATTGATCACGGTTTGCGTTGCGTGCCGTCGGGTGAATTGGGTAAAGCGAAGCGCCTGAACGATGCGCCGGGTCGCTACATTGAATTTTGCAAACGCGCGTTTCCGACGGAGTTGTCATTGCGCGGTTTGAAGATCGTGGTGGATTGCGCGCATGGTGCGGCGTACCAAGTCGCGCCTGCGGTGTTTCACGAGTTAGGTGCCGAAGTGGTGAGCCTTGGCGTGTCGCCGGACGGCACCAATATCAACAAAGGCGTCGGTGCGACGCATGCCGATTACCTGTCGACGATGGTGGTCAAACACGAGGCGGACCTCGGCATCGCGGTTGATGGTGACGCGGATCGGTTGCTCATGGCCGACGCCAATGGCGGGCTGTACGACGGTGATCAATTGGTCTATATCATCGCGGCACACCGGGAGACGTTGGGTGAGCTGGGCGGCGGCGTGGTCGGCACGCAGATGACGAACTACGGGCTGGAATCAGCGTTTGCCAAGCGCGGTATCGCGTTCGAGCGCGCCAGGGTCGGTGATCGTTACGTGCTCGAAATGCTGCGCAAAAATAACTGGCGTATCGGTGGCGAAAATTCCGGTCATATTTTGTGTCTGGACCGGCATTCAACGGGTGATGCCATCATCGCGGCGCTGGAGGTGTTGCGAGCTTTGGTGGAGCAGGGCGTGTCGATGGCGGACGCCGCGCGCGACGTGCAATTGCTGCCGCAGGAATTGATCAATGTGCGCATCGACAAAGCATCACGGTGGGCGGACAAAGCCGGTGTGAAAGCGGTCCTCGCCGATTGGGAAGCGCGTCTGACGGGGCACGGGCGGATACTGCTGCGGCCTTCCGGCACCGAGCCTGTCGTGCGCGTGATGGTCGAAGCTGAAGACGCGGGCATGGCGCGGACGGGGGCGGAAGCGATTGCGGCGGCGGTGGCTTCTGGGTAATGGTTGGCCGTTGCCCGTGTCATTGTCCTTGTAGGGACGGCTTGCCGCGACCTCGGCATTGAAAGTTGGGTAGGGTGGGCAGCCTCTGCCCACCAAGCCGTTGCTAACGAGCTGGCTGTCTCGTCGCTGTTTGGTGGACACGGGTGCCCCCTACAAGAATTTGCGGTTCGCGCGCGGCGGCAGAACCGGCGACAATCCATCCTATCGCGCCTGATTCACCGCCATGAAACTCACCTATTCCCACCTCGACCTCGCTGCCATCGTCGTGTTTGCGCTGTGCTGGTTTGGCTATGCCTGGTTTGCGCAGCGACATTCGTCGAGCCGCTCCAGTTTATTGACCGTGATGAACCCGATGCGTGAGCGCTGGTTTGAGCAGACCTTGATTCGCGAAAATCGCATCGTAGATTCGTCGCTGTTGGCTAATCTCATGCACAGCGCGACTTTCTTTTCATCGACAACGGTGCTTGCTCTGGGCGGTTTGCTTGCGTTGTTCGGTTCCGTCGAAAAAAGCGCCGATCTCTTCGAAAGTTTGCCCTTCGCGCAGCGCTCGTCGCAGCAGTTGCTGGAGGCGAAAGTGGTGCTGCTGATCCTGCTTTTTGTCTACGCGCTGATCAAGTTCACGTGGTCGGTGCGACAGTTCAATTTTGTGACCATTCTGATTGGCTCCTTGGCACCGAACGACAAGGTCACCGACGACGACCGCAGCGCCGCAAGGCGTGCAGCGGGCATCTTGAAGCTCGCAGGCGAAAATTTTGGACAGGGCATGCGCTCGTATTACTTCGCGGTGGCGGTGCTGATGTGGTTTGTGCAACCGTTATTTTTTATCGCGGCCACGGCCATCGTGACCGTCATGCTTTATCGCATGGAATTTCATTCGCGGACGATTGATGTATTGGCTGGAAAGTAGCATCAGCTTTTACTGAAAAGCGGCGTTTGAACTGGGCGTAGCGCCCGATTAGGAGAATAATCGAGTTTTAGAATTTTATGCGCCCATTTCCATAGTAAATATGCGTTTCAGTGAAAAGCTGTAACGTGTATTCTGGCTGAAACACCACGCGTAACCTTCGCGCGACGCGAAAATCGTGTGCCATCGCCATAGATCATTCCGGTCATTCAAGCACCATGCGAAAACTCACCCCGTCTAAAGCCGAATCTGCGCTGCTGGAGCCGTTCGTCGGGCTCGGACTTGAGCGCATTTACGTGCCGGTGACGCGGGATGATTTCGTCGCGGCGACTGTCGCCATTACGGCTGCGGGGGTTGCCGGATTTGACACCGAATCCAAGCCCGTTTTTGATCGCGGCGTGGCGAGTGACGGACCCCATGTGGTGCAGTTTGCGCTGGAAAATTGTGCGTATCTGTTTCAACTGCACCGAGCGGAGTGTCGTCCGTTTCTCGCCGAGCTTTTGCAGTCGGAAGCCGTGCTCAAAGTGGGTTTTGATCTCAAGTCCGATCGCGGGCAGATTCATGCGAAGCTGGGCGTCGCCCTGGGCGCGGTGCTTGATCTGAACCTGGTTTTTCGGGCTGATGGACACCGCAATACGACTGGCGTCAGGGCGGCAGTCGCGCTGGTGTTTAATCAGAAATTCCACAAGTCAAAGGCGGTGACGACGTCGAACTGGTCGGTGCAAGAGCTCTCACCCAAGCAACGGCTCTACGCTGCAAACGATGCCTATGCCGCGCTCAAAGTGCTGATGGAACTCAACCGTCCCTACGGCGATTTGCCCATCGCGGGCTTGACGGGGCACCGCGCAGGTGAAACGTTTTCGTTCGGCAGTGCCGCTTACTCGTAAATTGTGTGTCCTCAGTACACGTTTTTTGGAGCCGTTACCGGCTGCGGATCATGCGATGGTAAAAACAACACCGCCACGGTGGTGAGCGTTGCGATGGCTGCCATCACCAACAACAGCGTTGAGAATCCGCCCGCCTTCACGAACGGTCCGAGCGCCCATACCGCCACCGACGAAATACCGAAGCTCACGGCAAGACGCAGTCCCGCAACGCGGGAGCGCATGCTGTCGTCAACGAAGCGGGCGATGATGGCGTCGGTGAACGGGATCGCGCCAAATACGAAGGTCATGTAGGCGATGGCGAACACGTAGAACATCCAGCCTTCGGCATTTGCTGCTAGTACGAAGGCGATAACCTGCGCCGCGACAATCGGCAGAAAAATGCGCTTGATCGGGAAGCGGTCAATCAGCTGCCCGACGATCACCTGCGCGACGGAGGCGACGGCGTAAACGCCTGCGAGCAGCATGCCGAGCGTGGCCGGGTCGCTGGCGATGGCGGCCACGCGCTCCCGCAGCAGCTCGCCGTTGCCGTTGGTTGTGAAGTTGAAAATCAGGCTGCCGAGTGTGGTGGTGCAGGTGAGCACGGCGAAAACGCGGGCAGCGGTGGCGCGATCTACCTGCAACATTTTGCCGCCCTTCTTTTTGCCCGGCGCGTGCATTTCCTTTGGCACTTTGATTGCAAAATAAACGCCGAGCAAGAGGGCGATGATGCCGGGCACCACGAACGCGGCGCGCCAGCCTGCAATCTTGACTAGATAGCCTGTGAGCAGCGCAGCAACGGCGATGCCAAGGTTGCCTGCGAGCCCGTTAACACCAATCACGGCACCCGCCTTCGGCGCGCTTTGCAGCAGCATCGGGATGCCGACCGGATGATAAATTGCAGAGAACGCACCCATCAGGGTGAGCGCAACGGCCATCTGCAACGGGCTCTGCGTGAGTGACACCACCAGCAGCGACACGCCCATGCCGAAAAAGAACACCAGCATCATCGCGCGTCGGCCCCACAGGTCCCCGTAGCGTCCAGCAGGCAGCGATGCGACACCGAACATAAGGAATGCGCCGGTCGCATAGGGCATCAAATCTTCCCATCGCGCCACACCAAAGTCGATCGCGATCGCGCTCACGGCAGTGGCAAAAATGAGCAATGCCAAATGGTCAATAGCGTGTGCGAGATAGAGGAGCAAACGAGTTGTCATAACGGGAGCTTAGTGCATTGCGTGTAGTTACGCGCTGGGTGGATGCGAATTCCGCTGCACGCTGGTCGGTGCGACGCTGGCAGCCTCGATCCGTTGCAAGTGGTACTGCAGCGGCCACATCGCCGGATCAAGATTCAGCGCTAGCAGGAAGCGCGCGCGCCCCCCCGACGTGTTGCCCTGACGCAGCAACAGTTCGCCCTGAGCCGCTTGTGCTGCGCCCAGTTGCGGATGCCAGGTGGCGAGGCTGTTGATCGATTTCGCATGCGCGGCTGCGCCCTGCGCCCGCATGCCCAAGCGGGCGATGTACGCTTGCCCGAGGGGATCAGTCATCGCGATGCCGGTGTTGACCAGCGCTTGCTGGGTTGATGGCAGATCGTCGTTGAGCAAATGCAACTCGGCGATTTCGCGTGCGAAAGTGTGTTCGTCAGGCCAGGCCACGAGCGTCTGCGTTGCCAGCTCGGGGCCGTGAGTGAGTAGCTGTGCGATGGCTAGCGCGCGCACGTTGCCTTCGGTGTGCGATGCACCCGGCGCGAGCTCGATCACCCGAGGTTGCAGGTTACTGCGATGCGCGAGTTCTAGCAGTGCGTCATGCTCGGCGATGGTCAACTTCGCGCCGCTTTCAAGCTGCGTTGCCGCCGTGGTTGCCGTGGCTAAATCGCTTTCAACGAGCGCAACTCGAAGGCGGGCAAGCGTTGTCGCGCGGGCCGCTGGCGCGATGCGCTCCATCTGCACAACCGCCGCGCGCGCCGCGCCAATTTCGCGCCGTGACAGCGTTGCCACCACGCGTTCCGCATGACTCTCGAGGAGCGTCAACGCCTGCGCCGACAGGTCGACTTCGGATTTTGCGTCGACCGCGATGGTTTCAGCAATCGAGCGCGCAACCGATTGCAGCTTGGGCAACACAGCTAGCCCGAGACACGCAAGCGCCGGAAAGAAGAGAGCGATGAAGGTGCTGCTTCCGCTAGCCAGCACAGCTATTTTGGGTATTGCCAGTACGGCGACGGCACCGGTCAAAGCCCACACCAAAGCGGCCATCGCGCCCGTTGACCAGCGCTGGCTTTGCGCGGGCGCGGGCCACAGCTGATGCATGGCCAGCATGCCGAGCGCAAGACCCGGCAAGCCGCCTGAACTGGTCGCCACCAACGCCAGCGTTTTTGTCGGGTCGGTCAGCGGGCGCAAGAGATCAGGTGCTGCGATCAGGCCTTGTGCGACGGCCGCTAACACCAGAGCTGGAAGCAACGCGGCGAGCCCGGCAGCGTGCAGCCATCGATCCGGCTCTGATGCGCTTGCTGGCTTCCAGCGCGCAAACAGCAAGATGAGGCCTGGTGTCAAGGCGACGGCTGCGACCAGCGGCGTGAGCAGCACGGTCACAGCCGCCATAAACAGCGCGAGAGCCGTGCGTTGCGACATCGTCAACGGCAAGGCAATGGTGCGATCCAGCAACAACAATGCGAGCGCCGCCGCAACGCCGCCGCCCAGCGGCACTGTCCAGCCCGGCCAGCGACTGGTGTGCAGGGTCAACAGGATCACGCCGAATGCGAGCGTAGTCGCGCAAATGCGCAATGCCTCTGCGCGTCGCTCTGGATTTTTGCGAAACAGCAGCGCCACCGCGAAAAGGCTACTGCCGCAGATCAACGCAAGCCACAGCACGAGCGGCAGCAGGCGGTTTGCTGACTCAGTTGGCGTGAGAATACTGCCATCGCGTTGAAACCACGCGGTTGCAAGGAGACGCGCGCCACCGATGGGGTTGGCTGGCAACAACTCGGTGCGGGCGACAAAGGCGCCGGACGGGGCGGTCGTCGGGGCCGCATTCTCAAGCGCGAGCGCGACCTGCGTGACGGTATCGCGCCAGCGTGGGTGCCCGGAGAGAAGGACTACGTTTTGCTGCGGATCGGGGTTTGCGGCCAACTGCACGGAGGCAGTCGCCGGACGACGAATATCTTGTGTGCTCAACCAGCCCAGCGTAAGGCGCAAATTTGTCGTCACGTCCTCGGTATGAATGATCACGGCGAGCGCGTCACCGGCGGCCAGTCGCAGCGCTTTCGCCTGCGCCACCGCTGGGCCGCGAGATGGATCAAAGCGCAAGCCGTCCGCTTGCCCAATCGACGCGGCGCGGGAGTTTGACACGCCATCGAACGCGACTTCAGTGTTGATATTGCCAGTGCCGAGCGCGCCAAGCAAGCCCAGTTGAACTACGAACGCGAAAAGCGCTGCCAGCGCGATGGCGGCAACAGCGGCTACGACGGGTGGACGAAAAATCATTGCAGCAAGCGGTGCAAATTACAAGCTGGCAACGACCAGGGCGCGTGCCGCGTAAGTGGGTGGTGAAGCATCATGCTTGAGCAGGTTACGATAGAGCTTGAAGTCATTCGACATTTTGTCATCTCTATGCTTTTCGACGATGATTCTGATTATCCGAGCGCGCCAGGTCGACGCCGCGCGATGCAGGCAGCCGCCAGTCTGGGGGCGCTGCCGCTAGGGGTGGCCGTGCCTTGGGTTGCGGCCGCGCCGCTGGCCTTCGCTCCTGCGGCGTTCGATGTGCAGGCGGATCGTGCCCTGATCTGGCTGTCTGCCAACGACGAATTGCGAGCGCATGTGCGCTGGGGACTGACGGCAGACGAGTTAAATCAGCGCAGCGCCGAGCTGATACTGGACAAGCGCTGCGACTTCACTGGGCACCTCACGCTACACGGCTTACCTGAGGGCAGCACCGTGCATTTCCGCGCCTATGTTGGCGACAAGCCATTGCCCGGGGCGGGTCGTTTTAATACGCCCCGCAGAGCAGGGCAAAGTTTTGTGGTCGCGTTCTCTGGCGATATGGAGGAAAAATACAAACCATTTCGCATTTTCGACGCAATGACGGCAGCAAAGCCCGACTATTTTGTGCACCTCGGTGACACCTGCTACGCGGATCATCCCAGGCGCGATTTTGCGCCGTCAGTCGCGCACTATCGGCGCAAGCACGCAAACGTCCGCGCGGATCGTTCGTTGCAGGCATTCCTGTCGCAATGCGCGACCTACGCGATTTGGGATGATCACGAGATTGAGAACGACGCGCACGGCGGATTGCCACAATTGCCCATTGCCGAGCAGGTGTTTCGCGAGTATTGGCCCTGCGCCTCGGTCGACAAAATTGGCTTGTACCGTGCGCTAAATTTGTCACCGGACGTGGACTTGATTATTCTCGACACGCGGCGTTTTCGCAGTGTTCAGGCGATGCCGGATAGCGCCGAAAAAACGATGCTCGGCACGCCGCAAAAGCGATGGTTTCTGGACAGACTGAGGAAGTCGACGGCCACCTTCAAGATCGTCGCCACGTCGGTGCCGTTTCATGGTGGTAGTCAAGACGCGTGGGGCAATTACAAGACCGAGCGCGACGAGGTCACCGCGTTCATCCAGCGAGAAAAAATTGCCAATGTGGTGATGATTTCCGCTGACTACCACTTTGCCCGTGAATGGAGCAACAAGGGCACCGGTATTCATGAATTCGTCGCAGGCCCGCTGGCCAGTTTTCTCACTTTCGGGAAATCACCAGAGGCGCGAGAGCGGCATAGCAAAGGGCCGCATTTTGCATTCGGTGACGACTTTAACTTTGGCTTGCTGAGCTACGACGGGCAGCGTAATGCGTTAACGGTTTCGTACCGCGATAGCGTGGGAAAAGTGCTTTTTACGACGGTGATTGCGGCGAGTTGAGCCGATCAAGACCACGATGTCGGGTGCAAGGAACGAACGGGCCTGCATAGCAGGATCAGGCCGCAGGCCCGCCCCCTTCGTGACGCAGCAAAACCTGACCGCTAAAACCCAATCGTCCGCGCCTACTTGATGTCGGGTGCAAGGAACGAACAGGCCTGCATAGCAGGATCAGGCCGCAGGCCCGCCCCCTTCGTGACGCGGCAAAAACGGATCGCTAAAACCCGATGCTCCTAGCCCACTTAATATCCGGTTTCACCTTGTGTTCCTGCTCCAGTTGCTCCAGAAATTCGTCCGGCGACAACGTCTCGTCGAGCAACATAATCTGCCTTTTTACCGCGGCAAAATCGCCCGGTGTCAACATCTGCAACTTGTTCAGTCGATCACTTATTTTCCCGGTGAGACTGGCTGAGTTGCCATCCAGCGCCTCGGTGGCAAACATCTTTTCACGTTGCTCCCGGGTCAACGGCTTGAACTGAATCTTGAAGGTGAAGCGACGCAGTGCGGCCTCGTC
>JAYVNO010000185.1:0-4054 GCA_043758415.1 Burkholderiales bacterium | reverse complement strand
ACCCCTTGGCAGGGTCGAGAAAATCGAGCCTAAGCGATTCTGAGAGGTCGAAATTCGGATGGTCATTTTCGAATCCTTCTGCCGCCCAGACTCCTAGCTCGCGGCGAAGGCTTTCGGCCATCACGCGGGCGCGTTCGGCGTAGGTCCTGCGTGCTATGTTCAACGTGCCGTCCATCTTGCCGAGAGTCAGGTAATGTGCTTCAATGGCCTGCGTGAGGTGGCAGGTGTGGGCGTCGGAAAATTGCTTGCACATGGTGGCGTTGGCGAGCAATGCGGGCGGTGCGATCATCCATCCGACGCGCAGTCCGGGGCTCAGCACTTTACTCAGGCTGCCGCCGTGCGCGAGCCAGTCGCGGCTGCTGGGGGTGTGGTCGCTTAACGCAAGCATGCGCCAGCACTTGCGATTCGGTCACGGTGTGCGCCAAAGGCTCAGTGGGTTCAGCGGTGCTGGTCACTGCGTCTCTTCAGGTTGCTGACGATTTGCTCAAATCAAGCTGCGTCAAATACAGGCGCAGATCAAACTCAAGCTGCGCGTAATCCGGTGCCATGTGATGACACAGTTGATAGAACGCCTTGTCGTGCTCACGCTGTTTCAGATGCGCCAGCTCATGCACCACAATCATCTTGAGAAACGCGGCAGGCGCGTCAATGAACACGCTAGCAATACGAATCTCCCGCTTCGCCACCAGCTTGCCACCATGCACCCGCGACACCTGCGTGTGCGTGCCCAGCGCGTGCTTCACCACCTGCAAATGATTGTCGAAAATCACCTTCGTTGGCGTTACCGCGCTCTTCATGTGCTGCGCCTTCAGCGTCAGCGTGTACTCCTGCAACGCTTTGTCAGTGCGCACCATGTTCGGCTCAGGGTAGCGCTTTCGCAGCACCTCTCCGAGGCGGTTCTCTGCGATCAGCGCACGGACCTGCGCTTGCAGCAGTTCGGGGTAGTGGGTTAGGTATTTGAGGGAGGGCATGTAGCACGGAGCACTTCGCGCACTATCAAAAAAAACAGAGCACGATTCAGTGCGTCCACTTGACTTAATTCAACGCACCCGAGGTACGCAACAGTTGATGTGACTTACAGTCGGCATGATTGTTAATCAAGCGCAATGCCTTTTCAAGGTAATGACCAGCGACGTCAGGGTGCTTTGCGCTGAGTTCTTGAACTCCAGCGAAGATCGTGTCGTGGACTTGACCACGTTCCCAAGGCGTCAACCTTAGCGTCGTACAAATTACATCTGGCGCACGTTGCGAGTTGCTCTGAAACTGCGCCGCGTATCGGTTGTGCAAAGCTTTCGCAATCCCCAGTCGTTGGACATTAACGCGGTCAAATCCGAAACCCAGGCACACGATTCGGTCAGCGTGCGTGATCGCATCAAAACACGCGGGAAGTTCAGGAACGCTATCGTTGCGATCCTCGTCAATTACTAGGATCGAAGCGACATCATCAAGGATCAAATCGCGTCCGCCTACCCCGTACATCAATTGATCAGGGCAGAGTTCATGAGTGCCGAATTTCAACCGGCCGTAAACATGATTGATTGGAATCCGACTCAAATGCCCCATTGCCTGAATGTCATCGAGGTCGTAAGCATTTTTTAGCGCCGTAAAAAGGTACTGCTCAAGCGAAGTGTCATAGTTGAACGTAATAATCTTCAACTGACTGTCGCCAAATCGGTCAATGCTTTCCTTTGTTATTCCATCAGTCAAACGAACCCAAAGGTACTGATACCAATTGTCATCGACCTCAATGTGATCAGCTACAGCATCCACCCGTCGATGAAATAATCCACCCAATGTCGCGCGTTCGCGAAGCGCCAATGCGATACCCATTTTCCCGACGAACTCGAACGAGATATCTCCAGAAGCGGCCTTGTGGTGGCCCCGACGAGACAAGAAAGCGTCTATTGACGGCATTCCTGAATATCGAAAGGTTTTGCAGAAGCTCAACGCATCTTGGCGCGTTAGGGTGCCTGCTCTTATTTGTTCATTAAACAGGTTGTCGTTGATCAAGCGTTGCGAAAGCTCAATACCCGTCGGGTAGCCGTAGGGCTTGCTGGCACCCGCACCGAGAATCAGAGTAGTCCGCTTAGTGATCATAGAAATCGGGACTATTCAAAAAGAACTGAAGAAAAATCTCAAGACCCCATCAACTGAATGTTAGTAAGCGCTAAAAGTGTGCTGCGGCTTCAGTTCGCGCGTTAAGCTGCGAGCGCCGCCATGCTACGTTCCAGCACTTGCGAATCGGCGTCACTGAGGACGCGGAAATTGCTGGCAGGGTAGAGAAAGTCGTCGCCCGACTCGTCAACGATTCGTAACGCTCCACGATCTTCGCCCAGCGTTTCGTAAACCAGACCAGGCAAGACATCGTCGCCAGAAAAATCAGCGCCGAAGTCGTTGCTTAAACACAATGCGTAATGTTTCATAGCCAGTGCTTCACTTTCATTTTGACTTTGCCGATGCCGTGGCATTCATACCAATGCACTTCAGCGCGACCGGTGTAGCCGTCGAGTTCAACAGACCCGACACCTTTTTGTTTGACCCAGTTCTTACCGCCGAAGCGGGTAACCAGTTGCGCATATTCGCGTATGCCGCGCCCCTTGGCAATGGTCTCAACACTTTCAATGGTGCCGACAAGTTTCATTGAAGCAGTTTAGTTCAATGATCACCGCTACTACGCGTGGGTACTGGATTCCCGCCTGCGGCGAGAATGACGGCGAAAGCGAACGTGGCGTACGCTTCACAACGCCTGCCGCAACCGCCCAATCCCCTCTTCAATCTTCGCCACATCGGCTGTAGCAAATGACAGTCGTAGCGTAGACAAATCGGGATCGCGGGCGAAGAACGGTGCACCCGGAACGAAGGCGACGAGCTTTTCTATCGCGCGTTTGGCGAAGTCATTCGCGTTGCGGCCTTCGGTCAGTTTCGCCCAGAAGAACATGCCGCCTTGGGGCTGGTTGAAAACGACTGCATCACCCAATTCGTTTCGCAGGCATTCGGCCATCACTTGGGCGCGTTCGGCGTAGGTTTTGCGCACTACGTTCAGCGCGGCATCCATCCGGTTGAGCGTCAGGTAATGCGCGGCGGTGGCTTGCGTTAGGTTGCTGGTGTGAGCATCGGAAAATTGCTTGCACATCGTGGCGTTGGCGAGCAAGGCGGGCGGTGCGATCATCCAGCCGACGCGAAGCCCAGGACTCAACACTTTGCTCAAGCTGCCGCAGTGCGCGAGCCAATCGCGGCTGCCAGCGATTTCATGGCTTAAAGCGAGCATCGACGGCGGCGGTGGCGATTTTGGGTGTACCGCGAAGTACAGTTCGCCGTACGGGTCGTCTTCAACAACCAGCGTTTGGGTGCGCGCTGCGATTTCGAGGATGCGTTTGCGCCGTTCGAGCGACAGCGTTGCGCCGCTCGGGTTGCCGAAGGTGGGGATCAGGTAGACGAGCTTCGGCTTGAGTTCCTCGATCATTTTTTCGAGCACGTCAACCTGCACGCCGTCGGCATCAATCGGCGCACCGTAGATGTCCGCGCCGTACAGGCGAAAGCATTGGATGGTGGCGAGAAAAGTGGGCGCTTCGACGATGATTTTGTCGCCCGGCGAGATCATGGTTTTGCCGATAAGGTCGAGGGCCTGTTGGCTGCCGGTGGTGACGATCAGGCCGTCGGGCGCGACGGTGGCACCCTTATTTTTCATGAACAAACTGAGTTGTTCACGCAGCGGTTGATAGCCCTCAGTCGCGCCGTATTGCAGCACCGGGCCGGGGTTGGTTCGGAGCACAGCGTCGGCCGCAATGCGAATGCCTTCAGCGTCGAACAACGCCGGGTCGGGAAAGCCGCCTGCAAAACTGATGATGCCAGGCGTGCCGAGCAGCTTGAACAGCTCGCGAATGGCAGAGGTTTCAACGTTTTTCAGGCGGTCGGCGAATTGCATGAGGGGGCGGGGCTTTTGGGGATGCGTGATGCTAGGAGTCTGTCGGGTTTGAAACATCGTAGCGAAAATTCGCCCGCCCGAGGGCAGATTTTGACTGTTTTGCAGCGGCAATATCGAGATATTGCCCAA
>JAYVNO010000184.1:0-4059 GCA_043758415.1 Burkholderiales bacterium | reverse complement strand
CGTCTTCAATGCAGCCGCCGGAAACCGAGCCGATCACCTGCCCGTCGTCGCGAATCGCCATCATCGCGCCGACCGGACGCGGCGCGCTGCCCCACGTGCGCACGACGGTGCCAAGTGTTGCACGGCGGCCTTGCTCCGTCCACGCGAGCGCGGTTTTGAGAACGTCGAGATCGAGATTGTCCATGAGTATTGCCTGAAGATTTCGAGAGAATGTGGGGACTTGATTTTGCTACGCAAGACGCGTGCGCGGCAATGCAGAACACCAGCACCGGCGCGGATGCTCAAAATCGCAACAACTATGCGCACGATGCACGGCGCTCGGTGCGCGAATTTGGCACACGTTCGGGCTTTGGCGCGCGCAGCGTGAAACTCTACAGCGACGGCCTCCCCGTCAGTCAGCGGCAGGGGTACGGTCAGAGGTCGCACGCACGACCGCGTTGTGCGCGGTTGCTTGCGCAAAAATCCTCGATCACCTTTTGCGTGAAATAACCAGTTTGCGGGAGCTGAGCGTTATTTAGTATACAAGTCGATAATCGGCTTATTGCGCTCTTAGCCCCAGTGCAGTGGGCGTTTTAGCAAAAAGCTGATCGTCTTTCTGTGTTGCGCGATTGCAAGTAATTCAGCCTCAGCGCCTCTCGCTCGCAGGCGATGGATGCCGCCTCGTAGCAATAGCAATAGCGTTAACGTCAAACGCATCACATTAGCACTGGAGACGGCCTATGCACTGGAATGAATCTGTCGCCGTGGAGCACGAGGCAGATCGGGCCAGCGGCGCTTGGGTTTTTCGCGGGACGCGTGTGCCTGGGGCTGCGCTGTTTGAGAATCTGGAGGCGGGTGCCACCGTCGGCGAGCTTCTCGACTGCTTCCCGGCGTGTTGAGCGATCAAGTGTTGGCGGTGCTTCATCACGCGCAGCGATGCCTGTTGGCCGCATGAAACGGACTCTTTGTAGATTTCACCCCCTATTTCTGCTACAACCAATCCGGGTTACACAGTTGCTTGCGGCATGAAACTTTCCCGAGATATTCGACAACTAGAGAATGCTCGACAACTGAGAAATCTTGGAACGATAGTATTTTTTTTAGGGCATGATCGCAGAGACGCACTCTCCACGGTATTGCCTGAAATCACCAAGGAGGACTTGTGAAATTTAGCAGTTTAAAAAAGGTAGGATGTATTGCTGTGAGTTTGGTTGTATGTGGTGGGCTGCATGCTCAGACACCTACGATTACGACTGAAGTTGTTGTCAATAAGCTTGAGTTGCCATGGGATATGTCTTTCCTTAAGGACGGAACGATGTTCTTCACGGAAAAGTGCAAAGGCTTGTCGGTTCGGATGCCCTCTGGCACCATCAATAAGTTGTACGCCATCGGCGGCATATCGGGTTACGCGTCGACTGGCGCAGACCTTTTTTGCGATGGTCAAGCTGGCATGATGGGCGTGGAAGTCGATCCTGACTTTGCCAAAAACCGATTGCTCTTTGTGTATTCCAGCTCTAAGCTCAATGACAAACTCGTTAACCGCCTGATGCGCTTTAAGGTGAACGAGGCGTTCACTGGTGTGTCTGACCGGGCGGATATTGTTCCCGATGTGAACTACAAACCGGCCGCTACCAAACACCCGTTTGGTGGACCCGGTGCCCACAACGGGGGGCGCGTACGCTTTAGCCCCACTGACGGATTTATTTACCTGACAACGGGTGACAACCATTTGGGCGTGGGCCCAATGAGCCCCACCATCATTGCAGGGAAAATCCTGCGTGTTGATCGCGAAGGCAAAGCCGCAGCAGGTAATAATCCTCCCGCAGGCTTCGACAAACGCATCTACACCTATGGACATCGCAATCCGCAAGGCATTGCATTCCGTCCGAGCGATGGTCGCCCATTCGCAGCGGAAAATGGCCCTTGGCATTCAGATGAGGTGACCGCACTCAGTAACGGCGGCAACGCGGGTTGGGATCCTCGCCCGAACATGGCTGGGCGCAAAGACTGTCCGGACGACTATTGCGGCTATTCACCCAATCAAATGGGCGCGATGGATATAAAAGAGCGCTCCGCGTTTATGCCGATGACCGATCTTAAAACCTACCCGAACGCGATGAAACCCGCGTGGAACAACAACGGGCTTTCGCAAGGCATGTTCTGCAACACGTTCCTCAGTGGCAAGCAGTGGAAGGACTGGGATGGTCAGATGATCGTTGGATACACGGGCATCGGCATTCATGGCACCCCCGTGGGCAACCGCCTAGATGTGATGAAGATGAGTGCCGACGGACTCACGGCCACTGTCGCTCAGGTCTCATGGCCAACCGCGACGGGGCGCTTTCGTGCCGTATCGCAAGGGCCCGATGGCAACATGTATGTGGCGCTCGAAGATCAAGGCGTCATCATCCGCGTAAAGCCGGAATAAATCCAATCGCAGAAATGTGCCGCTCGATTGAGCGGCACATTTTTTATGCGCGCTTTAGAAATGTCTTGAGGTTTTATAGATGAGAAAAGCACTTAGCGTTGTGTTGTGTTCGTGCGTGTTCGGCGTAACGAGTTTCGCCTACGCCGATTACGAGTTGTTGGTGAAAAGCAATTGCCTTGCGTGCCATTACCTTGACAAAAGAAAGTATGGTCCGAAACTTAACGAAGTCGCGGCTAAGTACGTCAACGATGACAAGGCTGTTGAAAAAATGGCAAAAAAAATCAAGGAAGGTGGTAGCGGCGTGTGGGGCGAAGAGCCGATGCCACCGCAACCGCAGCTTTCAGACGCAGACGCATTGGCCTTGGCAAAGTATGTGTTGTCTCTAAAGTAACTGAATAGTGATCCTGTCAATATTTGATTGAGTGATAGAACCATGCAATTGGTAGCCGCGTGAGAAGGCTGGGTTCGGGGCGGGGGGCTCGCGTTGCTCGCGCTCCGATAAGCATTTCCTCTTTTGCCTTTCTGCGCGAAGCGTCTTGTCAAATCGCGGTGGTAAATCGCGCTGTGCGCCGTATTTGCCTTTAAACGCGGCAAATACGCGCCGGAAAAGCTCGGTCAATGCATCGCGCTCGATAGCGCTTGATAAGGCGGGCCGCTTAAGCCACACGTGACATCCCGCCTACGGGACAGCGAATACACGGCAGATGGCGGCGATTGCGAACTAGACCACCAGTTTGGCGTCCGTTAAGGCGTACTTCATAGGCTCTCGCGAGCAAAGCGGCTGCGGCACGCACCAGCGACTGCGCCGCTGCTTTTTTTAAGATACGGTTCTCCGTTTTCGACCACGATAGCTCGGAGCGTAGCGCGCCAATATGGGCCTGCTCGGGCAACACCGAGCGGCGTCGAGCTTCACCCTTGAGCAGACCCTTGTCGTAGAGAGCCTACCAATCGCCAACTAGCTTCGGGAGCACGTTAAACGCTTTGCCCGCGTCAGGAAAGCATCAGGCGCTCCGCCTTCCGGTGACGCACCACATCAGCTTTGAAATCAAGCGTGAATGCGCGCCTCGCGAGCTTCATCTTATCTACACGCGAAACCGAGATTCCGCCAATTTCTTCGTTGCTACATTCATACTTTCTCGCCTCTTTAGTACTCAACGAAAAGGCTACAGGTTAAGTGATGAAGACGTTGCGCGAGGTTGCGACTTCGGCAGTTTGCGATAGAGCGTATTTCGGCTTACACCCAGCTCGCGCGCGGTGGCAGAGACATTGCCGTGATGACGTTCAAGTGCGAGTTGCATGGCGTTGACGGTCATGTCGTCGAGCGACACAGGCGCGTTGCCCGCGACGGGCATCACTAACGCAGTGGAGGTATTCGCAACGTCGCGTCCGATGATGTCATCAAGAAAATCATCCGGCAAAGGTTCACGCTCAATGGTTTCGTCCGGCGTGGCAATTGCGATCGCGGTGACAAGTACATTCGAAAGCTGGCGCAGACTACCGGGCCAAGGATGACTGAGCATCAACTGCCACACGTCCGCTGAAAGCGTCGATTGCGCCGTAGCGCACGCTCTCAGGCAGTTTGGCAGCAAGTTTGCCGTCCTTCACCTTTGCAATGAGATCGTCTTCAATGCAGCCGCCGGAAACCGAGCCGA
>JAYVNO010000183.1:0-32438 GCA_043758415.1 Burkholderiales bacterium | reverse complement strand
GGATTCCAGTTCAAAGTGCACAGGCAGGGTGCAAGAGGGATGCTAACTCTCTGGGAGTCATCCAGTCGAGGGATTTACGAGGATGATCGTCGAGCAGGTCCTCAACCTACTGGACGTATTCGGGGCAAAGCAGGCTGATGGGGTAGCCCTTGGGGATGTAGAAGCGTAGGAGGCCATTGTCGTTCTCAACGATGCCCTTTTGCCAGGGCGAGTGGGGATCGCAGGCAAAGATGTGGGAGTTCGGCAGGAAGCGTTCAAGGTGTGCGAACTCGCTGCCCCCGGCCTTCGCCGGGGCAGGCTCTGATCGGGAGCCAGCGAGAGAAACAGTGAGCGTCGCCTGCCGCGCCAGCGTCGCAGTCCCGCGAGCACGGTCGCACGGCCGCAGCGGTGTTCTTGGGGATGAAGGCCAGACGGGTCAACAAGCACATGCGCTCCGTGGCCACCAGCACCCGGGGCGGACCGGATTTGCGCCCCTCGACGGTGTCGATTTCCCAATGCCCGAATTCGGTACGCGCGTTGATGCGCTCGGGACGCTGGGCAATCGGGGTCGCCCGTGCCGCCCAGTGGCCAGGGGCATGCCGTCGTGCCCGTTCGGCACGTGAGCCGTAGCGGCGCACCCGCTTGCCATGGAAGAACTTGCAGTCCTTGCGTTCAACCTCGGCCAGCCACGCGTAGATGCGCGAGCACGAAGGCAGAGCCAGCTCGCCCAAGACCCAGGCGCGACCCAGAATTTGCTCCGGGGAGTGGTGGCGACACAAGCCCTGCTCTACGCGTTGCCAGTCGGGGGCGTGCCAGCGCTGCGCGTTGTGGGCGCAACGCCTGCGCGCAGCACTTCGATGCGATGGTCAAGGGCTAAGGGCTGTCTGCTCGTCGTAGCGCCCCGGAGAGCGCGCTCGCTCGCGACGGATCGTCGCCGGGTGGCGCTTGAGTTCGGCAGCTATAGCTGCCGAACTCAAGTTCAGTGCAGCGAGGGCGGAAATCTTGCACAATTCCGAAGGCTGGAGGTGGGTGTATCCCTTCATGGTGTTTGTCTTTCAGTCGTTGAACAACCGAAAGACTACCGCCTGAAGCTCTCACGCCTACAGTCTTTCACATGCACCGATAGACGCGCATTTCGTAATGGAATTCAAGTAAAGTGGCGATTGGCCCGTGTTGGATAAGGGATACAACCTAGAGTTGTTGATCGAGCCGAACTGCTGCTATGGCCGATTGGCTCGCGACAAATTGCTCCGCGAGATGGTGAAAACTACTTGGCGCAAGCCGTCTTCGAGGGTGGCGTGTATTCGATTTTGAAGCTTGCGGCGTAACTTTTGATCGTGCCCAGCCCCACCGTTTCGCGTGCAGCGTCGATGGCGGCTTCGTCTTCGTTCTCGACGGGTTGCCACGCATAGCCACCGCCTTTCAGGAAGCAGAGTTGGCTGGCGTAGCGTTGCGACCGTTTGTTGCGAATGTTGATTCTATCTTCGAGAATTGCGACTTGGCTTGGTTGCAACTGCTTCGATGCCGCAGCTTTTTGCAGCGTCGGCAGGTAGGTTTCCTGCACTGCAAGTTCGGCGTGTTGCACGATCAAAAACGCAGCTAGAGAGGCACGTTGCCCAACAGCGTCGATGCCCAGCCAGCCCAATTGGCAAACTATCGAGTCGAGTAATTTGAGGTTCGCCAGATCAATTTTTTGCTGATCTCGCAGTAGTTGTTGACGCGCGTCTGGCGAAGGTTGTCGCTCAGTCGCAGACGCGCTGCTACTTTGCGTTTGTTTACGCAACTGTTGATCGCGTTCTAGCGCCGCCTCCAGTTGCGCCTTCGCGTGCGCTATCGTGCCGTCGAATTTCTCCACGCCGGCGCAACGCTCGGCCAGTGTCGTCGCTGACGTCGTGACCACCATCGCAAGCGCCGTAAGGACGCCCGCAATACAGGGGCAGCAACGTGTTGCCCACGCGCCAACGTTCAACCTTTCAACCCAACCGCTTGATCAAACTAGACGTGTCAAACCGCGCGCCGCCCATTTGCTGCACGTCGGCATAGAACTGATCCACCAAGGCTGTCACTGGCAATCGCGCGCCGTTGCGTTTGGCTTCTTCGAGGCAGATGCCGAGATCTTTGCGCATCCAGTCGACCGCGAAGCCGAAGTCAAATTTGCCGTCGACCATCGTGCTGCCGCGATTTTCCATTTGCCAGCTTTGCGCTGCGCCTTTGCTGATGACGTCGAGCACGAGCTTGGCGTCGATGCCTGCTTTTTGCGCAAACGCGAGTCCTTCCGAGAGCGCCTGTACGAGGCCCGCTATGCAGATTTGATTGACCATTTTGGTGAGCTGACCTGCGCCGCTGGCACCCATGAGCGTGACGGCTTTGGCGTACAGCGCGAGTACGTCTTTCACGCGGTCAAACGCGGCCTGATCGCCACCGCACATGACGGTCAGCTTGCCGTTTTCAGCACCGGCCTGACCGCCGGAAACAGGCGCATCGATAAAGTGTTTGCCCGCTTTGGTCGCCTCCGCGTAAACCTCGCGCGCGACGTCGGCGGACGCAGTCGTGTGATCAACAAGCACCGCGCCTTTTGTCAATCCAGCAAGCGCTCCGTCCGCACCATAAATCACCGAACGCACGTCGTTGTCGTTGCCAACGCACATCATCACTATATCCGCACCAAGCGCTGCTTCTCGTGGCGTGGCCGCCGACGCGCCGCCGTACGTTGCGACCCACTTCGCTGATTTCTCAGCGTTGCGGTTGTAGACGGTCACGCTGTGACCACCTTTTTGTAGATGGCCCGCCATCGGATAACCCATCACACCGAGGCCAAGGAATGCTAATTTCATCGCGGATCTCCAATAATCTCTTTGTCAAAACGAAGCTTCATCACGCAGATCGCGAGTGAAAGCAGAAAGGTGATGGCGTTGGCGACGATGATCGACGTTGAGCCCACTTTGATGCCGTAACAGAGCCACAAAAATGTGCCCAACGTGAACACCGCCACCATCGCCCACGACAGATCGCGGGCGGAACGCGTCGTCCATATTTTCCAGACTTGCGGGACGAATGAAGCCGTGGTCAGGGTGCCGGCGAGGAGGCCGAGGGTTTCTTGATTCATTGCTTTTATTTTGTAGGAGCGCCCTTCGACAGGCTCAGGACTGGAGGCCGCGCCGCGACCCTTGTGATTACTTCCTAGGTTGGTCGCGGCAGAGCCGCTCATACAGTGAAGTCAGCCGCGTCTTCGCCAACGCAATCTCAGCACGCACCCGCTCCGGCGCAGTCCCACCTAAATGCTTCCGTGCCGCGACCGATCCTTCCAGCGTCAACGATGCAAAAACATCACCAGTAATCACCGCCGAAAACGCCTGCAACTCCCCCAACGACAAAGCCGCCAGATCAACGCCTTTAACCTCGGCCGCTTTCACCGCCCGCGCCACGCATTCATGCGAATCTCGGAACGGCACGCCTTTGCGCACGAGGTAATCGGCGAGATCGGTGGCCGTCGCAAAACCCTCGCTTGCGGCGGCTCGCATGTTGTCCGCTTTCACGCGAATGCCACCGATCATGTCGGCGTAGATGATGAGGGTTTGCGTGATGGTGTCGACGGTGTCGAACAGCGGCTCTTTGTCTTCCTGATTGTCTTTGTTGTAGGTCAGCGGTTGGCCTTTCATCAACGTTGTCAGCGCCACGAGATGGCCCTGCACGCGCGCCATTTTTCCGCGCACCAACTCGGCCACATCAGGGTTCTTCTTCTGCGGCATGATCGAGCTGCCGGTACAAAAGCGATCCGCAATATCGATGAAGCTAAAGCGCGGGCTCATCCACAAAATCAGCTCTTCGCTCATGCGCGACAAGTGCATCATGGTAATGGTGCAGGCACTCAAAAACTCAATCGCAAAATCGCGGTCGCTCACCGCGTCCAGCGAATTGCGGCACACTGAATCAAAACCCAGTTCCTTCGCCGTCATTTCGCGATCAATCGGAAACGTCGTGCCTGCCAGCGCCGCAGCGCCGAGTGGCGAACGGTTCACGCGTTTTCGGCAATCAAGAATGCGCTCGTAGTCACGTGCAAACATTTCAACGTAGGCCATCAGATGGTGCCCTAGCGTCACCGGCATTGCCACCTGCAAATGCGTGAAACCCGGGAGAATCGTGTCGGTGTGAAGCTCTGCCAGCGCCACAAATGATTGCTGCAACTTGATCAACAACCGAGCAATTTCGTCACACGCCGCGCGCGTGTAAAGCCGCACGTCAGTCGCCACTTGATCGTTGCGTGAACGGCCCGTGTGCAGCCGTTTGCCCGCGTCGCCCACGAGTGCCGTCAAGCGCATTTCAATATTGAAATGCACGTCCTCAAGATCAAGCGACCATTCAAACTTGTCGGTCTGAATTTCAGCGGTGATGATCGCCATGCCGCGTTCGATGTCAGATAAATCGGAAGCGGAAATCACGCCACACGCCGCCAGCATGCGCGCATGCGCCAGCGAGCCCGCAATGTCGAACTCGGCGAGCCGGTAGTCAAACGAGATGGACGCGGTGTAGCGCTTGACGATTTCGGCGACCGGTTCGTCGAAACGGCCTGACCAACCGGAAGAGGGGTTGGCGGGAGGCGATGAGTTTGCTTGCATGTTGGTGTTGGCTTGTTCACAATCACAGGACTTATGCCTCCATTGCTCCACAATACGCGTGATGATTAATAACCGGGAAGCGGCGACGCCTGCCGTGAAGGCCGCGCCAGCGCCATCGACAGCACGTACAAAATCTCAGCAGAGATCGCCCGCGCCATCGAGTCAGCCGAAGTCGGCGACCCGACAAATTTTAGCCCGCAGCGAGCGCGACGCCCGCGAAGCCGTGTTCCCCGACTTGAGGAACGTTGGCATCCTCGCCCGCGCGCTGGTGTTATACATCGCGATGGTAACCGCCTACGCCATCAGCATCACCGCGCGCCCCATTGATTTGTTGCTCAATCTGAGCGTCGCGCTCGCCGAGAGCTTGCCTGTGGCAGCCAGCGTCGGCGCGGCGTGGGCGTTGGGCAGCCCGGCACTGCGGCGGCTGGCCTATTGGCAATCGGCGGCGTTGATGGCGCTGTTCACCGCGCTTGCTGCTGTCGCCGCAGCACGCTGGACGGATAGTGTGGCCTGGCGCTCGGTGCCACTTGCCCTTATCGGCTTGGCCGCAGTGCTCGTCTACTTTCACACGCTGGGCCGAGCACTCTCACCGGCCGTCACCGAGGCGCGCTTGCAGGCGTTGCAGGCGCGTATCCGACCACACTTCCTGTTCAATTCGATTAACGGCGTGCTCGGTGTGCTGCGCGCCGATCCCAAACGGGCAGAGTCGGCGCTGATGGATATGGCCGAACTATTTCGCGTGTTGATGCGTGAAAATCGCGATTTGCAGCCCCTTACAGACGAGATTGCGTTGACGCGACAATATCTCAATCTCGAAAAGCTGCGTCTTGGAGATCGCCTGAATGTAGTGTGGAAGCTGGACAAAATGCCCGCTGGCGCGCTGGTGCCGCCACTCGTATTGCAACCGATTGCCGAGAACGCGGTGTATCACGGCATTGAGCCGATTCATGGACCGGGCGAGATCGAAATTGAAGTGTCGCGGCTGCGCTCGGAAGTCACGATCACGGTGCGCAACCCATTTCTTGAGCGCCCCGGCTCGCACCACGGCGGCAACAAAATGGCCATGCAAAATATTCGTGAGCGGCTGGCGTTGCACTTCGACGCCGAGGCGCGCATGACGTTCGGGCCGCGCGATGGCCGCTATCAGGTGCAACTGGTGCTTCCCTATCGTGCTGAAACGGGTGCCTCCGCTGACAGAAAATCCATCGTATGAACCTCGCGACATCCAACATAGCCAACGCATCCATCACCGCTCGCCCCAGCCGCATCATCGTCGCCGACGACGAGGCACCGGCCCGACGGCGACTCTGTGACCTGCTCGACGAACTGCAACCGGCGTTTGCGAATTCAGTAGTTGCGGAAGCTGAGAACGGCAAAGAAGCACTCGCCGCCGCCACGCAGGGCGCGGACATCCTGCTGCTCGACATCCGCATGCCAGAGATGGACGGCATCGAGGCGGCGCGACATTTGCTGCGGATGGAGCATGCACCGCGCGTCATCTTTATCACCGCGTACGACCAACATGCGCTGGAGGCTTTCGAAGTTCACGCCGTGGATTACCTGCTCAAACCTGTCCGCCGCGAGCGCCTGCTAGCCGCGTTGGAACGCGCCAAACCGCTTGATTCGGTGGTGGTGGATGCGCTGCCACGCGGCGCGCGGCGCTTTTTCAGCGTCAACGAACGCGGCCGTCTGTTGCTGGTGCCTGCCGAGGAGGTGATCTACTTTCGCGCAGAGCTCAAGTACATCACCGTCATGACCGCCACCCGCGAATATCTGATCGAAGATTCGCTGACCCACATCGACGAGGAATTCGGTGGCCGTTACCTGCGTATCCACCGCAACTGCTTAGCCCGCTCGGACCTGATCGAATCGTTTGAACGGGACGCGGATGCCGATGGAGAGGCGCAATGGATCGTCACCTTGCGCGGACGCAGCGAGCGCTTGCCCGTGAGTCGGCGGCAGCATGCACAGGTGCGCTCGCTGGCCAAGCGGGTGCAGGAATAGGGGCGACGAATTTAGGTGGAAAGTTTCGTAATTTCGTAGTTTCGTAGGGTGGACAGCCTCTGCCCACCAAGGCGTTGCTTCGCAGAATCAGGTGTTTTGCCGTGGATGGGTGCGCACGGGATGCCACCTGACCGGCCTGGACGCGCACAGTAAAAAGATGTAATTTAAGATTTGCGTAAAAAAATCGCTGACGCGGAATGCGTTCGTAGTCCCAATTGTTAAAAATCAGGAGTCAAGCATGCCAGATACCCATATTGCCATTCACGCGTACAACCAGACCACCAAAAGCTATGTCATTAAGGGTGGTGTGGTCGCCAGCGCCAGCATTTGGGAAGACTGCCTCGAAGCCATCACCGCAGCAAACTTTCGACCTCAGCAGTATCCGTTTCAGGCGATACGTAGGCCTAACGCCTGGTCGAGTCCTGCCACCAATGTTGGCAACGCCGCCGCCTCGCAGGCATGGGTAGAGGGTGTGATGGGCAAGCCACACGTACATGGCGGTCAGGGGAAGGAACATCGCTGCGCCATCGGTTGCAGGTTGACGCCGATTGGTGCGCAGCCCGGAACCATTTATCAGTTTATGAAAATCTATCTTGGCGGGTTTCAATAGGAAATTTTCGTAGGGTGGGCAGTCTCTGCCCACCAAGACATTGTTTTGCAGGATTGATGGTTTTGCCGCCGATGGGTGGGCACGGGGAGCGCCCTTAAGCTGTTCCACGAGACAGCAGGCACCGCTCACGCATCATTGTGAGAATGACCCCTCCATACAATCCAGCCTTCCCCATACGAAAGCGTCACCATGCCTGTCGAACCCCGCGTCCTCATTTGTGGCTCCATGGCCTTTGACACGATTTGTGTGTTTCAAGGGAAGTTTGGTGACCACATCGTGCCGGAGGCAACGCACAAAATCAGCGTGTCGTTCATGGTCGATCAGATGCGGCGGGAGTTTGGTGGTTGCGCGGGCAACGTGGCCTACAGCTTGAAATTGATTGGCGGCGCGCCGGTGATTTGCGCAACGATTGGCAATGACGCGGCGGGTTACCGTGACCGCATGCAAGCACTAGGCATTGGTCTGGATGCGCTTAAAACGGTGCCCGACGCGTTCACCGCGCAGGCGTACATCATGACCGATCTCGACGACAACCAGATCACGAGCTTTCATGCCGGTGCGATGTTTCAGTCGCAGTTGAATGACGTGACCGCCGTTGAAAATATCGCGCTCGGCATCGTGTCGCCCGATGGTCGCGATGGCATGTTCCGTCATGCGCGCGGCTTCGCATCAAAAAAAATTCCGTTCATCTTCGATCCCGGTCAGGCGATGCCTGCGTTCTCGGGCGACGAAATTATTGAGCTGATTGGGCTTGCTGATTACCTGAGTGTGAACGATTACGAAGGCGAAATGATCGCGCAGAAAACCGGTCGTGCGATTGAATCATTCGCCCCCGATTTGAAGGCGCTGATCGTCACCCTCGGCGCTTCAGGATCGCGCGTTTATAGGCAGGGAAAAGTGATTGATGTGCCGGTGGTGCCAGCACCCGCGTTGGTTGACCCAACTGGTTGCGGTGATGCGTTCAGAGCAGGCCTGCTCTACGGCATTGCGCATCAGTGGTCGGTGGAAAAGGCATGCAAGCTCGGCAGCCTGCTCGGCTCCATCAAGATTGGCGAGCGCGGCGGGCAGAACCACAACTTTACCGAGTTTGCGATTCGTGAGCGCTTTGCTTCGGTGTGGGGGGAGGGCTGGTAGTTCCCGGTTCTCGTCTTTCCCGCGCTTGACGCAACAATCGGTTTTGTAGGAGCGGCCTTGGCCGCGAAAAAAGGCTCTGCTGGCGACGCCGTGATCGCGGTCGAGGCCGCTCCAACAACGCGTCGTTTCTCCGGATCGATCAGCGCCGCAATGCCGAGCGCTGCGATACGGTGATGCACATGGACGAGTAGCCGTCTTCAAAGCGCGCCATCACGGCACCACCGGCATCCGGATTCAGGTCGTCGAACACGCGCGGCACGACGCGCCTGATGTCGGCCCCGTGTACTAAAGCTTCCCGGGCGATGGTGAGTTCTAGCGCGCGAATTTTGCCAAATATTGCTGCGGTGCCATGAAAGGTGGCGTGACCGCGCGCCTGCAGCGAGCCGTCGAATTCGCCGCGTATGTCAGCGTCTGTGACGCGAACCGACCCGGTCACGCGCGCGCCTTGGGCGATGATCAGCGTCTGCGCGTACACCGTAGCCTCCAGCGTGCCGAGTACGCGCAGCGTCTGGCAGTGGATCGGCTGATCGGTGGTCATCACCATGTCTTTGCCGATAGTCAACACGCCGTCGAGGCCGGACACGGTCAGTTTGCATTCGCCGTCGCGTGGCAGGATTTTTTTAAGCTCTTCGGGATCGATGTTCGGCTTCAGGGTGAAGTCGCGTGGGCCGTTCTCGGTGGCTCGACGCGTGCCCGGGCGAGCGTGCGGGTGGGCAACGATGCCACCGCCAGCTGGAAGCGCCGCAGCGCCCGCCCCGAATGGCCGCAGCGCCGCAATGCCCGACATCGGATATGGCGTGCTGACGGTACGTGCCATCGCCGCGCCGACCTTGTTGCCCAACCAATTCTCAAAGAAGCCCATATGCCACCCCACGTATTCGAATTAAATTTGACATGGCAATCTCCGTGCCCAAGCCGAAAAGGGTCAAATTTGCGTCAAAAGACCGGAATTGAGGGAATATCTTAGCGATGCGACTGACAAAATTTGACAGTTTTGTGACCAGCCTGGGTGTGCTGCAATCGCACAATGTCACTGGCCGTGGTCGGGTGCACAGCGTGGGCCGCGACGTACGGTTGCGCCTCCCCTGACATTTCCAGCTAACAGCTCTTTGCTGAAACGACGTTTACATGCGGGATAAAGCAGAAAAAATTACGATGTCGACTTGTACGCATTTTCTGCCCTATGTCCATATTCATTGGCGTTCTTGGCGAAAAGGTGTTTGTGTGTTGCGGATCCGGCGCAACCGATTTGCAGTGCGCATTTCCGCCGAAAGGGTCGCAGTGGCCTTGGCCGCAAGCACACGTTCGCCGCACGGAGAGGGCTGTTGCCGGTGATCGCAGCCAAGGCCGCTCCTTACAACGGATAGACGAGCGAATTAGGGATCAGCGCGTTGTCGTAAACGGCATGGCGTGAGGACAGACGCAGGCCGTCAGGGGTTGCGCTTAACGTGTCGTGATAACAACCAGTCGCGAGAATTTCCGGCAGGTCCGTGGTGACGGTTTGTACGACGATGAACGGCGTTCTCGCACCGCTGCCTTCAAGCTTCGGCAGGCCGATGATGTGCCGCGTATATCGCGGCGCGAACACTAGCGTCTTCTCGATCCCGGTGATGCGATCAGCCATCATGCCGTGACCGTCGAGATAGATCGCAGCCAGTGGCAGACCGCGATCAAAATTTTCGCGGGCCTGCGCACGGTACACGGCATTGGGCGTGAACAGGGCTTTCCAGGCGGCCAGATCAAAGCGATCCAGCGCATCGCCGTAGTGCGCATTGAGCGCCATTACAGCATTCGCGTCAAGCAAATTCATAGCCCAAGCGCCTCACGATAATAACGGTACATACCGCGAATCAGCGTCTCGGTCACCATGTGTGGCGTTGCAATGCCCGCATCTTTGCCACCGAGTTCGACCACACATTCGCCCTCGGGATACGCACTCAAAGCCTGCTGGCAATATTCGATCACTTCGCCATCGTCGAGCGACACCAAACCCGCAGGGCCGAACAGATTCGCCTGCTTCAACCGTCGCTCCGTCATCTCGGGCGTGTCATCTGAAAAACCGAAATGCGTCCACACAAAATCGAACTCTTCCGCGCCGCGCGGAATGATCTGTCGCGTGGAGAGTGAATTAACCTGTTGCTGAATGATCACGCTTGGAAAAATCGTCTGCATCACCGCCGTCGGCCCGCCCCACCACGGCTCCTGCACCACGTCCATCAGCCGCGGGTCTTCGAGCTTGAGCGATTCCTTGAAACTGGTCACGCCCGCCGTCACTTCATTGTTTTCGCCACCGGAATTACGCGTCGAAATCATCTGCGCATGACGACCGTGCGGATCGATGCGCAGCTCGCTTTTTTGATCCGCCCGCCACAGCCCGAACGTCACAAAAAACACATGCAACAAACCGGGGTGATACGGGTCTTTGATGTTCTCCTGCATCAGCTTCCAGTTACCGCGAATGCGCTGCCGGTTGTAGCCGAGCAGCGTGAGTTTGCGACCATCAAAGGTGCGGTTGAAAAACGGCATCAGCTCCGCACTGACGAACGACTCGAATGGCTCAACATTGGCATCAAAACTCGCGAACACGATGCCGTTATGGACGTGTGTTTTGAGGCGGTTAAGGCCGTGTTCCTCCATCTTGAAATCGGCACCCATGCCGCCCTGCCCGCCGACGCCATTCTTCATCGGCACACCGGCCAGATCGCCGCTCAGCCGGTAGCCCCACTGGTGATACGGACAGACAAAAACCTTGGCGTTGCCGAACTCCTTCTGGCAAAACTTCGCGCCCTTGTGCGCGCAGCGGTTTTCCAGCACGTTCACGCTGCTATCGCGATCACGCACGACGATCACCGGTCTCTCACCGATCATCGTCGCCTTGTAGTCCCCTGGCTCCGGAATTTCGCATTCGAGCGCGACGTAGCACCAGTGCGCGTTGTAGAAGAACGCTTCGAGCTCGCGAGCGTGCAGTTCATCGTCGCTATACACGCGATTGGGAATGCGGTGCGTCCCGTTTTGCTTGAACGGTGATGCGGCTGGCAACTGCGCGGGCGACCATTCGATGCGTTGATTCATGCTTCGACCTACGATTGTTTGTCAGGCATTTTGACGCATACAAGAAACTTTTGGGCGCATGCGCTTCGATGATGAGAGGGTTCTGATCGAACTGTCGGTGAGCGCGAAGGTCAGCGCACAAGCATCGTCGGCCGCACAGCGAGGGCCGCTGCTACACGACGCAAAAAAAGCCCGCACACGGCGGGTTTTTATAACGCGGCGAAAAGGCTATTTCGCCAATTCGTTCATCGTGGCCTGATCGAGTTGACCGTTGACGCTCAGGCGGCGATCACGCTGGAATGCGCGAATCTGAGCCACGGTGTTCCTGCCTAGCTGACCATCGGGGGCTCCGACGTTGTAGCTCAACTGATTTAACTTAATCTGCGCATCGCGGATCGACATGTTGGCGCTCGCGCCTTGCGGGCCTGCGGCCTGACTGGCTTGCACCGAAGCGCCCTGCTGCTGCGAGCCGCCCTCCACGGTCAGGCGACCTCCGCTGCCCATCCCACGATCTCCCATCGATTGCGGGCTGTAGTTCTTTACGGCGCCAATAATGTTGTTGTAAGCATCGGTGAAGGCAGCGGTCACCACCTTGCCTTGGGGGGTGCTGGTGTAGCCGCCCGCACCGCCGAAGCCGGTGGACCCGACCAGCACCGCACCCAGATTGAAGTCGGTGTTGGCGCTGGACCCTTCAGCTGCGGCAACCTGCACGCCGGAACGATTGTCTACGAGGGTCAGCATCACGGCCGATTCGTTGGTCTGGACGCCGCCAGCGACGGCACCGAGCACCCCAAGACGTCCGCCAAGACCGCCCAGTGCACCACCGAGGCCGCTGGTGCCGCGCGCGCTCATCAGCACTTCAGGCGTCAACGAATAATCAGCCGCGACCATCTGGCCCTTGCCGAAATTGGAGTTCTGGCGCATTTCGCCGGAGTTTTGTAGCGCGCGCTCTTGCTGCATATTGGCCATGGCGCGACCGCGTTCTACCACGATAAAGCAGTTTGATTGCTGGATCAGCAGGCGCAGCACGGGTGAGGTGGAGCCAAGCCGATACTTGTCGAGATAAGCGCGATACCAGTCAAGGCCGGTGTCCTCGACCAGCGCGATTGTGCCGACGGGTTTGTCGCAGCGACCCAGTTTGGCATTGACGTTCTGCGCTGCAGCGCCGCCAGCCGAGCCTGTCGCTGCGGTTTTTGCGCTGTCGGAGCCGATTTTGGGCTGGGTGGCATCGCAGCCTGCAAGCGCGATGGCGGCGCTGGCAAGGCCGAGTGCGAGAATTCGTGACATGTGGGTCTCTCCTGAAGATATGTCTGAGTACCGAATAAGACGCAAGATCAGCGCGCAAAGTGTCACGCCGCGCGTTATATTCAATCCGATTTTCGGAATCGAGCCGAATGATAGTGAAAACCGTCGCGCGCGGCCATTTTTTTTCACGGCATCGCGGAGGCGTCTGCCTGCACCGCAGACTGGGCCGACGCTGCGATGACGAAAATTGCATTTTGGTGGCGCATCGTGCGCCTGACTACCCAGCTGCTCTGGGGGCTGCTGATTTCAGTGACATCTTTTGCGCGCGGCGAGCAGCGCCACCGTCACGCCGTCATTCGTTCGTGGTCGCGAGAGGTTTTGCATCGCGCCGGTGTCGAGGTGCGCACGGTGGGCTTTCCGGCAGATGCAGACAAGCCGGTGACGCTGGTGGCAAACCACGTGTCATGGTCAGACATCTTTGCGCTGAACACGCAGCACGCCTGCCACTTCATCGCAAAGTCCGAGTTGAAAAGCTGGCCGTTGGCAGGAAGATTGCTGAACAACGTTGGCACCATCTTTATTAACCGAAGTGACCGCAAAGACACCCATCGCCTGAAGCGCGTGGTGCATGAGCTGCTCGCTGCAGGTGAAACGGTGGCCGTGTTTCCGGAGGGCACGACCAGCATCGGACATAACGTGCTGAAATTTCACGCTTCGCTGCTAGAGCCCATCGTGGCCGCCGAGGGTGAAGTCTGGGTGGTTGCGATCCGCTACTTTCGCGTGTCGGACGGTGCGCGCACCGATGCTGCTGCCTACATTGACGACATGTCGTTGCTTGATTCCCTGCATGCGATTCACGATGTGGGTGGTGTCATTGCCGAGCTGCGATTTTTGCAAGCCATCCAGTGCGCGGGTCTCAACCGGCGCGACGTAGCGCAGCGCGCCGAGTCGCTGATCCGCGCATCAATTCAGTCGTCAAGCTTTGAAAACGTCTGCTGACTGGGCACCTGAAATACGGCGCGATCCTGCAGGCGCACAGCCGTTAGCGCGCCGCCCCACAGGCAGCCTGAATCGAGCAGGCTGACCGTGGGCAATAGCCGTAAGCCCTCGCTCGACCAGTGGCCGCTGGTCACGTGCGTGCTCGCCGAGCGGCGTCCCGGCAGCGAAAACCACGGCGAAAATCCGTTGGGTGCGAAGGACGCCTGGCGCTTTTCCTGAAATTCGATTTCAGAAAATGGCGTGCAAAATCGCAACCGCGCGAACGCGTTGACAATAGCCCGATAGCGCGGCACACCGCGCAGATTGTCATGCCAGATGCGCGGCTCGTTGCCGAATAAAGTTTTTAGAAATGCACGGTAATTCGGCCCCTGTAGCTCACGCTCAATGTCGTGAGCCAATACGCGTGCGTCGGCGATGGTCCATGCGGGCAGCAGACCTGCGTGCACGATCACTGTTTCGTTCAGTTCGATCAAGAGCGGACGGTGACGCAGCCACTCGACAAGTTCACGTGCATCCGGCTCGCGCAGCACGGCGGCAAGCGTGTCGCCGGTATGTAGTTCAGAAAACCCTTCGAGGGCCATGATCAGAAAAAAGTCGTGATTGCCCAGCACGCTGCTGGCCACACCCTTGTCCGAGAGCGTTTTGACGCGACGCAACACTGCAACCGACTTCGGCCCACGGTTGACCAGATCGCCAACAAAATAGACCTGATCCGCCGCCGGATCAAACCGAATCAATGCCAGCAAATTGCCCAGCTCGTCGTCGCAGCCCTGAACGTCGCCAATGACATAAGTGCTCATCGCCGCGCGCTGCTTTCGAAGTCACGAGCAATAAAAAACGCGCCCAGCGGCGCGTTGATTACGGACGTTTCCTTCATTACTTGGATTTTGCAACTTGGTAGTCGACGCCGGCTTTTACTTCATCGTCCGACAAGGCCACTTGCCCACCCTTGGCCGGCATCGCCTTGAATCCCTTGATCGCGTGCTCGTACAACACGTTGATACCTTGAGCGATACGTGGAGCCCACAGTGATTTGTCCCCCGTCTTCGGCGCGCCTGCGATGCCCGCGCCGTGGCAGGCGACGCACGCGCCGTTGTAGACCTCTTCGCCACTCTTCGCTTTTGCGGCTACGGCAACAACCGACGCGGCGGCCGGAGCTGGAGGCGGCGCGCCGTCAAATTTCACCAGCGCACCCACCGGCTTGATGCGTTGCTCCACCTGCTTTTTCGGCTCGGTTAGATCAATATGTTTGCTGCCGCTTAACAATTGCGAGCCCAAGATAGCGATTGCCACCGGGATGACAAGCGCGAGCACGCACACGACAATCAGTTGTTTGGGAGTTTTGACCAGCGCGCCGTGTTCTTCGCTCATGACCGTAGCTTTAAAGTGATATTGAGTGCTCGTCTGACCAACAGACGCACTATAGCCAAGAATTATAGCGACGCCCCTGCGCTCGCTACGCGACCCTATAATTCGGTGCAACGCGCCCGTAGCTCAGCTGGATAGAGTATTGGTTTCCGAAGCCAAGGGTCACAGGTTCGACTCCTGTCGGGCGCGCCAATCCCAATGCGGACCTCCATGATCGCAGTCGTAAACAGAGTGGTTTTTTGCGTTGTTTGCCCACCGCCTGATTTTTAAGCAGAAGGCAAGTGCGCTGCGGAAACACAAGGGTTGTTGCTGGCGCGTCGTCGGGACAAAAATTCGGACGCAACCAGTATGGTCACATCTGTGTTTGCTAGAAGCATCCACGGTTTAAACACGGCGTCCGGTAAATCACTGGCGGTTCGCAGCACAGAAAATTTGACTTCTAAGGCGCGCTGTGCTCGTTGAGTGGATCAAATGCAGATCAGCCACATTGCGATTCCAACGCTCAACGCTGTGGTTCGGCACTCTGGCCGTCGACTGAGGTCGATCAGCCCCGAAGTACACGGGACTGCGTGTTCAAGCGTTGCAGTCACGCTGCAAAAAAGTCCGCCCCGCTGTGAAGCGCAATGGCGTAATCTCTGCTAGCGCTCCCGTAGAAACGGGTTCACACGGGAGTTGGTGGTTGCAATTTTTCTGTGCGCAGGCCCAGACCACTTTTCTTGGGGCGAAGGTGCGAACCGCAGCAGCGCTCCCTGAAACCGCCCCCGCACGATCAACGCCGATGCGTCTGACTGAGGGTCCAATTTACGAACGGGTGCCAAAGGTGATGAAAGACAAGCCGTGCGTCGTTCGTTACGCTGCGCAGTGTCGTAGTATCGACACGGAAGTGACCAACCAGACGCTTGGGTTTCCTCCCTCGCGAGACGGTCAATACCGTAGGCCGCCGATTTCGCGACCTGCTAAATCCTACAGTTCGACACGGCATCAGCCGCCCAGACCCGTCAGAAAGCGGTGCTGTTCGCCCCAGCCGCTGCTGGCTGTCGCTGCCCCCCGCGCGCGCGATCAGCCAGCAGGAATTCTTCATTCCTCTCGATACTCGCTAAATCGACTGTCATATGTCCCGATAAACTGTCAAACTGCTCTCGAAGCATTTCTGCCACGACGCATGGGCCTTGCGGTCGCATGAGGAAGTGCCCCTGCACTTCATCGCATCCAAGCGCTCGCAATGACTCCCACTGCGCATACGTTTCCACGCCTTCCGCAACAACGCGCTTACCCAGTTGATGAGCAAGGTTGACTGTGCTCTGCATTATCGCCAGCGACGACGCGTCTTCCGGTAATCCCTGAACGAATGCCCGCCCAATCTTCAGAATCGAGATGGGAAGATCTCGCACATAGCGCAGTGACGAGTATCCGCTTCCGAAGTCGGCAAGCAGAAGACGGCAACCCATTTCATGCAACAGCGCAATATTGCAACCGACGACATCGCTCTTTTCCTTCAGAACGGTTTCGTCTAATTCGAATTCGATCTGCGTGATGTCGACTCCGAGTGAGCCCACCAGAGCCAGAATTTCATCTGGCAAAGTGAGTCGCTGAAGGCTTCGCAGCGAAAGATTCATAGCCACAGGAATGAATATTCCGTCTGCCGCAAGCAACGAAAGCCACTCCACCACTTTCCTCAGCATTTGCAAGTCGATCTCAGCGGCGAGTAGTGATCGCTCGGCGATCGGGATTAGCTGATAGTTGCTAAAGCCCAGCAGTTCCGGGGACGTCCAGCGAATAAACGCTTCCAATCCCTGAACCCGTCCGGTTTCAGTGTCGACGCGGGACTGAAAATGGGGCTCAAATTGCCCGGTGTCAACGGCATTTTTTATGGCTGACTCAAGGTGCGCCAATGCCAGTGAGCTTTCTTGAAGCTGTTTATCGTACGCGACTGTAGGCTGCTGCGCATTGGGTGCGGTCGCCGCATTGAGAGCAAGCATCGCACATCGCGTTAAATCATCGACCTCTGTTGCGTCTTTCGGAAACACTGCATACCCAATTTTTGGCTGTAGCGTCAATGTGGCACCGCGATAGACAAACGGCACGTCATCCGCGCGTAGCATTTCGTTTGCAATGTCTTGAATTGAGTCTGGGTAGTCGGAGTGAATCACCGCAAACTCCCCGCCTCCCAGATGAAAGAGTTCTGACTCCGGAGCACGAATCGCGGATAAGGTTCGCGCGGCCATTTCGATCATCAAATCGCCAACATCAAATCCAAACGCCTCATTCGCATAGCGCACGCGAGAGATTCTGATGACAAAAAGCCCAAAAACCAGGTCGGAGTCGTGAGGGAGCACGCAAAGCTTGTGCAGACGATCCAGGAATGCCGCACGGTTCGGCAACGCGGTCTCGGTGCTTACGTATGCGAGTTTCTGCAAAAGGGCGCTAGTGCTCGCCAGCGCCGCTGTTCTTTCCGCCACCTCTCGCTCCAGGCCGGTACGATACAGGTTTTTTTTCTGCTCCTGCTCATCCAGCTGTTCCAGCATACGGTTGACGGTCTCCTCAAGCTGTTGACTCTCGCGGGACCCCAGCTGCGGCATGCGATGCGACATGTCCCCGGTACGCGTGATCTGGTCGCTCACTCGTTCGATTGCCTGCAAAGGCAGTATTACCGCACTGACTAAACGGACATGGACGCGCCACAGAAGTAGTAACGCGACGGCCATCAGGCAAATCCCAACACACACCAGCCATACAAACGACGAAGCAAGCGACTGCACCGTGTACGCGACGCGCACCGACCCAAGGGCCGACGATTGCGACGCGAATTGCCTATCAACCGTAAATGACGAAATAAACTTAGGCGTAATTGATACTGCAAAACTACGCCGCGCCGCACCGGCTGCTCGCTTGTCCACGGCGGCCAGCAATCGATTCTGCGCATCCCGTACAAACATGCTGTCGACGTTTGAATCCGTCCCGATCTCCGCTGTGATGCGTTTAATCGATTCAAGATCGCTCACCCTCACTGCGTCGGCCAGCCGCTGAACAGTACGATCAAGCGAACCCCCCGCATCGTCCTTTGCGTGCTGCAATTGCAGCACGCAAAGCCATGCGGCTGCAGCGACCAAAACAGTCGTCAACAACACAAAGACAACAACAAACTCCGATGAATCGCTGCGCAGCTTTGACTTAGTTGAAACATTGGTTTGCATATGTTGAATCCTTGAAAACTGGATGCCGATCAGCCCCTCGACCCGAGCGACGGTTACTATTTTGTTGCAGTTGGAAGCCTGTGCTGTAGCGCGCGGATTACCCGTTTATCGTAAAAGGTGGCGCATTAATTTTCCGTCTTTCCAGGCCCGCCGCAAAGCGACCCGTTGAATGATGACCGAAAAGCGCGTCGCGCTACCTCATCAGATCAAGCGTACGGCGGCAAATTGTTTCCAGCTATCCGCAAAACTACCTACGTCGCCCCCCCACCTCACGGCGAACTGGCCGCGCTTTTCGATGATGAGGCGTAACGCGCAGACTCGCTCTCGCTCTCGCTGTCGCCCCGCCCGGACTGGCGCCAATCCTACGACAGCCATTCGCTGCATCGCTGCGGCCTGTTTGTTGGGCATGCCCAGACGTAATGCCTTGACAGGCGTACTCCTTTGGCATGACGTCGCCCGCGCGACTCCGTGCGCTTGACGGCGGCTGGCGGTACGCGCCGACTCTTTCATCTGCGACGTGTTTCTCGGGCGACACTATGCGGACTCATTTCAATATTGGAATCCCAGCACGGCCATTGCCCAGCCCAATAGTTTTAAGGCGGCAATGTACGGGGACAGTCTCATTCGCGCGCGGCGGCCGAGGCAGCTACCTAAGCAGGCGAGCGGATAATTGAGCGATTGGCCAGATATTGATACCGTCCGCGACCAACTCGGAGTAAGGTAGTTGCGATAGTTGCAACATTGCCACACGAAGTGGTTGCCGTCTTTAGTGCCGGACGTTTCGGGAGATATTTCGAATGATTCACATACAACACAAACTTCGCAAACAACCCGAAAAGTCAGATACGCTTTTTCATCACCTATCGAACGTCTGCAATCTCGCGGTGCTGATACTTTCAGGCGAGACTGTGGTCTTCGCAAACGATTCTGCGATTGGCATGCTTGGCGCTGTGCGTAGCGAACAAGTGGTGGGACAACCCGCGACTTGTTTCAATCTCGCGCTTAATATCCGAGCACCGAGCACCGAGCGCCCGGGGCAAGCCTGCGTACCACGATTGCAAAATCGCGCGCCTCGATGGGAACGGGCTAATGGCGAGCATTACGCAAATTTCCTGTACCTTCGCCGGTCATCTGGCCAACCTGATCGTCGTGCTCGACATCGGCGAGCAACAGCGACTCGAAAGACACGTGCAGTTTCTTGTGCGTCACGACGTGCTTACCGCACTTCCTAACCGGACAGAATTTCGTGATCGCCTAGTCGGTGCTATGGCGCGCGCGCGTCGCAACGCTCGGCAGGTCACCGTAATGCTGATAAATATCGACTACTTTAAAGGAGTCAACACCAAGTACGGCAGCTCGTCGGCCGACCTCGTCTTGCAGGAGCTAGCACTACGCATGACGCGAGCGATTCGGCAGGCAGACTCAGCGGCGCGAATCGCAGGAGACGAGTTTGCTCTAATTCTTGAGGCAATCGACGAACGTGGACAAGCGGCCGTTGTGGCCAATCGTGTACTTGCACGCGTCAAAGTGCCCTTCCAGATTGTTGCCGATCATATTGAAGTCACCGCGAGTGCGGGTGTCGCAGCGTTTCCCAGCGATCTGGAAACTCTGGTTCGAATGGCAGACGTCGCTATGTACGCCGCGAAGGAAAGCGGGCGCGGCGCATTCCGCCTTTATTTTCCCGAGTTCGAGGAACGATCTCGCCGCGATCAATCGCGTCATGAGCAAACCGTCAGACGCATGGCAACGCTCACAGAACGTGTGCGCGAGGTAATGGACGTTTTGGTCGAGGGCAATTCGAGCATGGCCATCGCTTACCTTCTCGGTGCGAGCCCAAGAACCATCGCAAATTACCGCGCGAAGGTGATGGCAAAGATGCAGGCGGACTCGCTACCCGACCTCGTGCGAATGGTGCTACCGGTCAATCAGAAAACCGCATAAGCGGTCGCGAGCCCTTATGCGCCGCCGTCAATCTCGAGCGCGCAGCAAGCAGAGCACTCCTCTGAACCGCAGGGTGCTGACATTATCCCGCGCCTTTCCTTGCATCCGTTGAGTGAAAAAGTACGATCGGACCACGGCTGAGCGAATCATTAACCATTGCATACAAAAGCAATACACCGTACTAGGGTATGGCTATACTTCAGTTGAGATTTTGTTGACTCACCTTGTTTTACCAAGCTTGTTTATTTTTCTGGGAGACTGTTAGGGCAATGGCTGCCGCCACAACGATCCTGCTGGTCGATGATGTGCCAGAGAATATTCATATGATGAGTGAGCTCTTGCGTTCACGCTACCGCGTGCTCGCGGCATCGTCCGGAGAAGCAGCGTTGCGGGTCGCTCACAGCGAGCCTCGTCCGGATCTGATTCTTCTCGACGTCATGATGCCGGAGATGGATGGCTACGCTGTGCTTGAACAATTGCGCCAAGAATGCAAAACGAGCGAAATCCCGGTCATTTTTTTGACCGCAATGTTTGATCCCGTCGCAGAAGAGCGGGGTCTGTTGCTCGGTGCCTGCGACTACATCACCAAGCCGATCTCGCCAGCCGTCACGCTCGCGCGCGTGCAGACACAATTGGAAGCAAAATCCGCGCGCGACTGGATGAAAAATCAAAAGTCTGCCCTAGAACGCGAAGTGTCACGGCGCATGACAGAAAACGACCTGACCCAGCAAGTCAGCATCCGTGCGCTCGCCCATCTCGCCGAGGTGCGGGATCCGGAAACAGGCAACCATATTTTGCGCACGCAGGGCTACGTCCGGCGCATGGCCCAAGTACTGCGGGCCCATCCACGCTTCTCTTCGAGACTCACGGATCAATACATTGATTTGCTCGCACGGTCAGCACCGCTGCACGATATTGGCAAGGTCGGTATCCCCGATCACATACTGCTCAAACCTGGAAAGCTCACCCCGGAAGAGTGGGTGATCATGAAAACCCACGCCAAGATGGGCAGCGACGCCATCGAGCAGGCTGAGGCCGACATTCAGACGCCGCTCGAGTTTCTGTCCGCAGCCAAAGAAATCGCGCATTGGCATCACGAAAAATGGGATGGCAGCGGGTATCCAGATGGTCTGGTTGGCGATGCCATCCCGATATCGGCGCGTCTCATGGCAACTGCGGATGTATTCGACGCGCTGATTTCGCCCCGTGTCTATAAACCTGCCATGCCATACACCGAGGCGCAGGACATCATCGCGGCCGGGCGCGGCCAGCATTTTGATCCCGACGTGACGGACGCATTCCTCGCAAACTTCGAGGATTTCGTGCTGATCGCCGAGCGCTATAGCGACAACGAAGAACCCCTGTCAAATACTTAACCGGCGGGCGTCAGCGCTCTGCAATGACAACACCACCAATTCGCAGCAGGCAACAAGCAGGTCAGCCATGATCCGTACTGCCATACCATCCGTCCGCCGCCTGTTGTTGTGGTTTGCTGCGGGAAAGATCATTGTGTCGGGGATGGTAGTGGTCATAGCGCTGGTATACGTGCGAGCGCAGACGGTTGAGTCTGCGGGACGCTTGACGGACTCGTTTGCGTACATCATCGAAGAGCAAACTGCGCGCACGTTGCAGACGGTTGACCAGCGCCTTCAACTGGCCGCAGCGGGGATTGCTGAACTTGATGGCAAAGGCCAACTGGGCGAAGCGTCGGCGCGCGGCTTTCTGCGCGGCCAACTGAAGGAATTGCCGTTTGTGCGGGCCATCTGGGTGACCAACGCCGACGGCCACGTCACTTACGACTCCGACGAGGGCAATATCGGCCTTGATGTGTCGGACCGTGAATACTTTACGGGTTTCCGTACACGAGCCCTCACCGGCTTTCAGATTGGCCTGCCGGTGCGCAGTCGGACGACGGGCACTTGGTTGATCAGCGCTGTCCGTTCGCTTGAATCTGCGTCTGGCACATTCTCGGGCGTCATCCTCGCTGCCATTGAGCCATCCTACTTCGATCAGCTATGGCGAGCTATTGATGTAGGCGACGGCGGTTCCGTCGCCCTGTTTCGTCGTGACGGCGTGCTGATGATGCGAAGCCCGCATGCTGAAGCGTCGATCGGTAAGGCGTTGACAACAGGCCCCCTGTTCAGCAAATTACTTCCGGTAAGCCCGCAGGGCAAGCTCGACTATGCCAGCGGTGTGGATGGAAAGTATCGCTACTACGCCTACCGAACCATCTCCGCATTTCCAGCGCTCGTCGTGCTGGTGGGCCTGTCCTTTGAGACGATTCTTTCGCCCTGGTGGCAACTCGCGGCCCTCGCAGGCGTGATTTGGGCGGTATTCGCACTAGCCGTGATCGCACTTTGCGTTGTGCTCCTGCGCTCATGGCAGCGACACACGGTAGAGGAAGCGCAGCTGCGCGACATCTCGCAGCGGCTTGCGTTGGCCACCGATGCGGGCTCGATCGGAATTTGGGATTGGGACCTGTTAACTGATTGCTATTTTGTGTCGGACAAATACTTTACGATAATGGGTTACGATCCCGCAAAGGGTCAGGGAAGCCCAGAACATCGACTCGACCGCATTCACGATGACGACAAGGCCCGGGTCGCCAGCAAATTGAAAGAAGTGCAGGCACGCGGCGAAACTCCCTACCAGCTTGAAGCGCGTTTCCGCCACGCGGACGGAACGTACCGCTGGGTCAACTGGAACGGACGCGCCGTTTCGCACGACGCGGCTGGCAAACCGACCCGACTGACCGGCGTGATGACGGACATCACTGAACGCAGGCAGGCCGAACTCGGTGCCCGACGCTTGGCCGCCATCGTGGAATCCTCGGACGACGCGATTATCGGCAAGACGCTGAATGGCACCATCACGAGCTGGAATCGCGGTGCCGAGCGCATTTTCGGTTACCAGGCTGACGAAATGATCGGCGCATCGATCTTGCGGCTCATTCCGGATGATCGGCAAAACGAAGAAAACTACATACTGTCCACGCTCTCGTCCGGTGGCAGCATCGAGCAATTCGAGACGGTTCGCAGGTCGTCCGACGGTCGGCTTCTGGACGTCTCCCTCACGGAATCTCCGATCAAAAATAGTGTCGGCGCAATGGTGGGGATTTCGAAGACAGCACGCGACATTACGTCGCGCAAACGTTTAGATGACCAGCTGCGGCGCAGCGAAGAAGATTTGACCATGACGCTGCGGTCGATTGGCGACGCGGTTATAGCAGCCGATCAGGCTGGCATGATCACGCGAATGAATCCGACCGCCGAACGGTTGACCGGATGGACATTCGACGAAGCCCGTGGCAAGCCGGTCTCCGAGGCGTTCCGGATTGTGAACGTGTCGACCCGCGAGGTCGCGAGCGACCCGGTTAGGCGCGTCTTGCAGGCCGGGCAGACGTTGCGCCTGACAAACAACACGGCGCTCATTGCACGCGATGGCACCGAGTACCAGATCGCGGACAGTGGTGCGCCCATCCGCAATGCGTCAGGGGTGGCGGTTGGCGTAGTGCTCGTCTTCAGCGACGTGACGGAACAATACCGGGTACGGCAATCACTCGCTGCCATGACCGACTTGCTCGAACGAACTGGCGCAATGGCGAAGGTCGGCGGGTGGGAGCTTGACCTTCGTTCGATGAAACTGTTCTGGTCCAAGGAGATGTTTCGCATCCATGAGTTGGAGCCGCCAGACCCGCCTGATTATGAGACGGCATTGCTCATGTTCGCACCGGAGGCAAGACCGATCATCAGCGCGGCGGTGCAAGCGGCCAAAGCGTTTGGCACGCCCTTCGAACTGGAGCTTCGGAAGTTCACAGCCAAAGGTCGTGAAATCTGGGTTCGTACACAGGGGGATGCAGAGCTCGAGAACGGCATGCCGATCAAGCTGCGCGGCGCAATTCACGATATTACGGATCGTCGTGTCGCCGACGCGGCGATGCGCGAAAGCGAGGACCGTTACCGGACCCTGGTTGAATGGTCGCCGGAAGTGATCGTCGTTCACCGGAACAACATTGTGGTCTACGCCAATCCTGCTGCTGTGGCGATGTTTGGTGGGGCGTCGGTCAGTGAGCTGATAGGGCAATCGATTTTCGAGGGTATCAATCCTGCCTTTCATGAAATTGTGCGCGGCCGCATGCAAAAACTCGTCTCACGCCGAATCAATGCTCCAGTCATGGTGCAAAAGTGGCGCAAGATGGGGGGAGCGGAGATAGACGTCGAGGTTCAAAGCACCTCCATCACTTTCAACGGGCAGTATGCCGTGCTTGTGGCCGCGAGAGATGTTACGGAGCGCAGGCGTGCAGATCTTGCGCTACAGGAGAGCGAGCGGCGCTATCGAGAGCTGTTTGCCAGTAACCCGCATCCGATGTGGGTGTACGACATGGAAACGCTGTTGTTTCTGGCGGTTAACGACGCCGCCATCCACCACTACGGCTACACCCGCGACGAATTTCTGGGGATGTCATTGCACGACATACGGTCAAGCACAGACTTGCCGAAGTTCATGGACCAGATGTCCCGAGTGCAGCCCGGGCGCAACGCAGCCGGCGTCTGGAGGCATCGGCGGAAGGACGGCAGCATCATTCTGGTTGAGGTGACATCGCACACGCTCATGTTTGCCGACCGTTCCGCAAACCTCGTGCTTGCTAACGATGTGACAGCCCAGAAACGCGCTGAGGAGCGACTGCGCCTCAGCGATCAGGCCCTCAAATCAGTGTCCCAGGGCGTCTTGATCACGCTGCCGAATCTGCGCATCCTTTCAGTGAACGACGCATTTGCAGAAATGACAGGCTACGCAGCTTCAGAAATCACGGGCAAGACCTGTCGCATGCTGCAGGGCGACCTCACAGATTCCGACACACTGCTCGCGATAAAGCAGAGTCTGGATGCGCAAGGGGAATTTTCGGGAGAGATTCTCAATTACCGTAAGGATGGCAGCACGTTCTGGAACGATTTATCGATATCACCAGTTCGCGATGAGGAGGGTAATGTCACCCATTTCATTGGCGTCACACGTGACGTGACCGCCCGCAAGGCGGCAGAGCAGCAGCTCAGCAAGCTCTCGCTAGCTATCGAGCAGAGCCCATCCGGGATCATGATCACAAACGTCGATGGCACGATTGACTATGTCAACGATGCGCTGGTGAGCGCTTGCGGCTACAGTCGCGCAGAACTCATTGGCCAGGATCCCGACATACTGCAAGCGGATCGGAGTTCTGATCAGAAGGGTGCATCCATGTGGCAGGCGCTGTCGTCCGGCCAAGTGTGGAAAGGTGAAATCACCAATCGACATAAGGATGGAACCGACTATGTCGCAGCCGCGGTAATCCGTCCACTGCGGCAGCGCGATGGAGTCATCACGCACTATGTCGCCGTGCAGCAAGATATTTCCGAGAAAAAACGGTTAGCCGTCGAGCTTGACGCCTACCGACATCACCTTGAAGAGCTCGTTGACGTGCGTACCACCGAACTGGTAGCGGCGCGGCAGCAGGCGGAAACTGCCAACCGTGCCAAGAGCCTGTTTCTCGCCAATATGAGCCATGAAATCAGGACGCCGATGAATGCCATCATCGGATTGAACCATTTGATACGGCAGGCGGGCGTCACGCCCGAGCAGTCCATACGGCTTGACAAAATCGATAGCGCCAGTAGGCATCTGCTTTCGATCATCAGCGACATTCTTGATTTGTCGAAAATCGAGGCTGACCGCCTGCAGCTGGAGAGCGCCGACTTCAGCCTTTCCGCAATTCTCGACAATGTCGCATCATTCATCGGCGAAGGAGCGCGCAGCAAGGGGCTGCGTGTCGAAGTCGACGGCGATTCAGTGCCGCGCTGGTTGCGCGGCGATGCGACCCGACTGCGCCAGGCGCTGCTCAACTACGCCAGCAACGCGATGAAGTTCACAGAACGAGGCGTTATTGGCCTTCGCGCACTGCTGATCAGCGAAGAGGATGGCCAGTTGCTAGTGCGCTTCACGGTGACCGACACCGGCATCGGCATTTCTCCGCATAGACTGTCGCAGCTCTTCAAGCCGTTCGAGCAAGCTGATGCATCGACGACTCGCCAGTACGGCGGGACGGGCCTCGGCCTGGTCATCACACAGCGACTTGCAGGCCTGATGGGGGGCGACGCGGGCGCGGAGAGCGTTCCCGGCGAGGGCAGCTCATTCTGGTTCACTGCGATGTTGCATCGTGGCCACGGAGTCGTGCGGGTCGAGAATGTCTACCGGCCTGACGATCCCGCCACACGGCTACAGCAACATTACAAAGGTTGCCGAATCCTTGTCGTCGAAGACAACGCGATCAACCGCGAGGTCGCGGCGCAACTGCTGCATGGCGTCGGCATGGAGGTCGACATGGCAACGAACGGCCTGGAAGCGGTCGACGTGGTGCAGAGGCGTGAGTACGACTTGATACTAATGGACATGAACATGCCCGTCATGGACGGACTTGCCGCCACGCGTGCTATACGTCTTCTCCCGGGCTGGGAGTTGAAACCAATCCTTGCGCTGACGGCAAATGCGTTCACCGAAGATCGTCGAGCCTGCGAAGAGGCCGGTATGAATGACTTCATTTCGAAGCCCGTCAACCCGGACATCCTCTACCGTGTGCTGTACTCGTGGCTGGACGCGAGCAGGCCGGTTGCTGAATCTGGGTTGCAGGATGCGGGCGATGTATTCGTGGGTTCCGGTGAATCGACAAGGCCCGCTGCAGTTAGCTCTGGACCGGAGCACACCGTCTTGGGCGGCAGTGCGCGCGATGCAGCTATCGCGCAACTGTTCAACATTCCGGGTCTGGACGCCACATACGGACTCGCGACGTTGCGGGGCAATGCTGATAAGTATTTATTGTTGCTCACGGGCTTTGTTGAATCGCAAGGCGACGTAGTCAATGAGCTGCAGGCAAATATCGAAGCAAAACGTTATTCTGAGGCGCTGTTATCCGCCCACGCAATGAAAGGCGCGGCGTCAGCGCTAGGCGCGCCACGCCTCGCCGAGACCGCGGGCCAGATCGAGCGGCACCTGCGTGGATACCCGTCGACACCCGTCGATGATCACGCCATTGCCGTACACATCGACACTGTGCGCGTCGAGCTCAATTCCCTGTCCGCTGCGCTGCCTTCGTCGATACAGCGGCCGAGTTCACTTGACACCCCCCCGATTGACCGGCAGCAATTGGACTCTGTCTGCGACCGACTCGACCAATTACTGGCGCAGAGCGACACCGACGCCGTGAACCTGTTCGAGCAACATTCGGTGATGCTTCAAGCGGCCTTTGGACCGCTTTTCCACGAGCTTTCCCGGGCAATCAATAAGTTTGATTTTCCGGCGGTGCGCAGCGCTCTTGGCGTGGCGCGCGCTTCGACCGGCGGACAGAACTTACCGTGAACGCATGGCCCAGCGCTTCCCAGCTCCAGGCTCGTTCGCTTGCACCTTCGATCCGCTACAACTGCAAGAGGCGCAGTCAAATTTGAGTGAGGCCACGCCGCAGCAGTCCAGGAAGCTTCATTCGCCCAGAGTTTGATCGTTGGCCGCACAGGCTCCGGCGCGTCTGGCACGACACCGGCCAAATACTAAAGTTTAGGTAATGATGATTGCTGATTGTCGAATTAAACAACATCAGAATTTCGGTGTGTGCCCAAATTCTTGGTCAAAACTGGCGCAAAGTGACGCCGCTAATACTGACACTCCAGGCTCGTAGATGCGATCAAAAACTATAAATTCATGGTATCAATTCAATAAGTGGATGAGACGTTCGTCTACTCGCCGTACGGCACCCAGATATTCTTGATTTGGGTCGCTTTTTGCAGAAATTCACGACCCTGGCTCCCGGCTGATCGCCAGTCTCGGTTGCCTGCATTGACCCATGTGGTTTTCAAATTCCCGCTCGACGCTCGCTGCACCATCGCGCTGCCTTCAGCGCTTCCACTGTACCAAAGCGCGTTGATGTCGTCATGTTCTGCCATGGTTTTGGCGAGCACGTCGCGCTCACCGGTGACGATGTTGATGACGCCGCTCGGCATGTCGCTGGTTTCGAGCACTTGATAGAAGTCGGTCGCAATCAGTGCTGACGTAGCGGAAGGTACAACCACGACGCGGTTGCCCATGGCGATGGCTGGCATCACTAGCGAAATCATCGCCAGCAGCGGCGCGTCATCGGGGCAGGCGATGCCCATGACGCCAAAAGGCTCGGGCACGGCGAGCGTGACGTTGCGCGTGCGCGTGGGATGAACTGCGCCGTCGTATTTGTCGGCGTGAGCAGCGTAGAACATGATGCGGCTGACGGATTGCGCAACCTCGGCGCTTGCCTGTGCGAGCGAAGCGCCCGCCAGCGCGTGCAGGCGCCGCGCAAACTCTTCGCCGCGTTGCTCCAGATTTTCCGCGAGAAAGAACAGCACTTGCGCGCGATTGTGCGCGGTGTAGGCCGACCAACCGCTAGCTGCGTGCGCGGCTTCCACCGCGTTACGGATGTCCTTGCGATTGCCGAGTCCGGCTTGTCCGAGCGGTTTGCCCGAGGACGAAAAAACGGTGTAACTGTTACCGCCGTCGGGGCGGGTTTGTTTGCCGCCGATGTAGAGCTTGGCGGTGTGGTCGAGGGCGGGTGAAGCTGACAAAGCATTGCTCGCAGCAAAGGGCGAAACCACCAAAACTTGCGCTACTTTCGTGATTGTGGCTGTTCTCGCTTTTCGTAAGGTAGCCGGAGCGACTCGGGGCTGCAAATATTCGTACAACCCTTCGCGTCCACCTTCGCGTCCAAATCCGCTTTCACGATAGCCACCGAATCCGGCGGCGGCATCAAACAGATTGGTTGAGTTGATCCACACCACGCCCGCCTTGACTCGCGACGCAGCGTCGAGCGCGACGTTGATGTTTTCTGACCAGATTGACGCGGCAAGGCCGTAACGCGAATTGTTGGCAAGCGAGAGTGCTTCGTCGTGCGTGCGGAACGTCGTGCTGACGAGGACCGGGCCAAAGATTTCTTCCTGCGCGATGGTTGCTGCTGGCGCAACACCAGTGAACAATGTCGGCGGAAAAAAGAAGCCGCGCCCAGGCAGCGCGTGCTCCGGCTGCCAGCATTCGCTGCCCTCTGTGCGTCCTTGCGCGACGAGGCTTTCGATGCGCTGCAGTTGCACTTCGGAGACGATGGCACCGACATCAGTTGACTTGTCGAGCGGATCGCCGACGCGCAGTTTGCTCGCCCGCACTTTGAGTTTGTCGTGAAAGCGATTGGCGACCGATTCCTGCACCAGCAGGCGCGATCCCGCGCAGCAAACCTGCCCCTGGTTGAACCAGATCGCATCGACCACGCCTTCAACGGCGCTGTCGAGATCGGCGTCATCAAACACGATGAACGGCGATTTTCCGCCGAGTTCGAGTGAGAGTTTTTTGCCGGTGCCTGCGGTTGCAATACGGATGGCGCGACCCACTTCGGTTGATCCGGTGAACGCGATTTTGTCGACGTCGTCGTGCTCGACAATCAACGCACCCGTTTGCCCATCGCCAGTCACGATATTCACGACACCACCAGGAATACCTGCTTCTTGGCAAAGCTCGGCAAATGCAAGCGCCGTCAGCGGCGTGTACTCGGCGGGTTTGAGCACGACTGTGTTGCCTGCGGCTAGGGCCGGTGCGATCTTCCACGCCAGCATCAGTAACGGAAAATTCCACGGGATGATTTGCCCGCAGACGCCAACCGACGTGTAGCCTGCGTATTCCGTTTCGATCAGATCGGCCCAGCCTGCGTGATGATAGAAATGCCGCGCGGCGAGCGGAATGTCGATGTCGCGGCTTTCGCGGATGGGCTTGCCGTTGTCCATCGATTCCAGCACCGAGAAAAAGCGTTCGCGTTTTTGCAGCAGGCGGGCCACTGCGTACAGGTAGCGTGCGCGGGCGTTGCCCGGCAGCGCCGACCATGCGGGGTACGCGCGACGTGCGGCGGCAACTGCGGCGTCAACATCCGGCTTGCCACCTTGTGCAACCATCGCCAGCTTCTCGCCGGTCGCGGGGGCGAGGACTTCGAATTGCGCGCCATCGACCGACGGTACAAACGCTCCGTTGATGAAATGTTTGAACGAATGTTGATGGCCGTCGAGCCACTTCACGACGTGTTCATTGCCTTCGGGCGCAACGCCGTAGTCCATGGTCTTAAGTATTTCAGTGATTTTCGACATAGACATCAGGCCAGCGCGTGGCGGTTAGCGGCGGAGTAACGGCCTGTGACGTAGTGTTCGATTTGTCGCTCGATATCGCCGAGCATGGAGCTGGCACCGAACCGGAAGAGGTCGGGTTCCAGCCAGCAATTTCCCATTTCTTCCTTCATCAACGTGAACCACGCCAACGCATCCTTTGCGGTCTTCAGTCCGCCTGCCGGCTTGAAACCGATCTTGGCACCTGTCACTTCTCCATATTCGCGTAACGCACGCACCATCGTCAGTCCGACGGGCAGCGTTGCATTGACCGGCTCCTTGCCGGTCGAGGTCTTGATGAAATCGGCACCTGCCATCATCGCGACCCAACTCGCTCGATAAACATTGCGCAGGCTGCTCAGTTCGCCCGTCGCGAGAATGGCCTTCATGTGCGCGTCGCCGCAGGCTTCGCGCATGGCGGAAATCTCGTCGTACAGCGCCTGCCAGTCGCCGCTGAACACCAGTGCGCGATGGAGCACGATGTCGATCTCCTGTGCGCCTTCTTCGACGGCGTAACGAATCTCGGCAAGTCGCAGTTTCAGCGGCATCAAGCCTGCGGGGAAGCCGGTGGCGACGGACGCAACGGGGATATTGCTGCCTTGCAACGCCTTGACGGCTGCAGCGACCATCGTTGGATACACGCACACCGCGCCGACCGTCGGCATCGCCGAAAGCCCCAGCGCCGCAACGAGATCGGTTCGCATCGGCATGCGCGCCTTGGCGCAAAGGCGCGCGACGCGATCCGGCGTGTCGTCGCCCGAAAGCGTGGTGAGATCAATGCAGGTGATCGCCTTGACCAACCATGCGGCCTGCCATTCTTTTTTTACTGACCGTCGCGTGGTGAGCGTTGCAGCGCGCCGTTCAACCGCGCTCAGGTTTACACGAGCGTTGTTAACGTAGTCCAGATTGAGCGGCATGCCGGGGTTACGCGCCGGATGCGCGAGCGCGGCTTGGGTGGTGGCCTGACGGTCGGTATGGGTGTTCATTGCATCCTTACGCCGAATGAACGACAGAATGTTAGAAAATTAACATTTGTTGAGAAGGATACAGGATTCCCTACACGCGCTCAAGCGACAATCAGTCGCTTTTTCAATTTCGGAGCCGAGGTGAATTCGCTCGAGATTCCGTCGTCAGTGACGATCCCGTCAAAGTCCTCAACTTGCGCAAAAAACGCCGGTTTGACCTGCCTGAATTTAGACGAATCGACCACCAAATATTTCTCAACGCTTCTCGCCATCGCCGCTTGTTTCACCGCGACTTCGTGAAACTGAACGCAGCTCACACCGCGCGTCACGTCTACGCCAGCCGCCGAAATAAACGCCTTGTTGATCCCCAGCTTTCCGATCAAGTCAAGACTCTCGTCGCTGCTGAAGCTGGCTGAGGACGAGTGCCACAGCCCGCCGAGCAGTACGACGCGCAGATCAGTGTTGCGACACAAAATCTCAGCAACGTTCAGCGAATAGCAGATCACCGTTGCCCGCACGCCGCGCGCGATGCGTGCGGCGAGATGCGGCGTGGTCGACCCGCAATCGATGAAGATCGTATCGCCGTCCTTGATGAGTTCAGCGGCGCGCGTGCATACCGCGATTTTGGCGATGGTGTGACTTTGCTCCTCTTCGCTGAGCGCGTAGCGGGCCGCGCCGATCATGCCGTCGGCCGCCAGCAAATGACCGCCCAAATACGTGAACAATTCGCTGCGCGCCGCCACGTCGCGACGCACCGTCATTTCGGAAACGCCGAGCAACGCGGCGGCTTCGCGCAAATGCAGTGAACCGCGCTCACCGAGCACGCGCAGAAGCTCTTGAAGCCTATGTGGGCGGCGAAGGATGGTGACATTACGAGCGGTCATGGCGACGAGTTTTTGATGACAGCTTTTTGATGAAACGCCCGTTTTATATGGGCAAAAAGGTAATTTTGCCTAAATATCGAGTTATGCAGAAAATGGCACTTATGCCCATGTTAAGTAAGCCTTACACCAAAAAGCTGATGACGTTGTTCGAGTCGTTGTTCGAGTGATTGGGTGCAAAAAAATACCAATGTATTTGACACCAAGTATCCCATGTGTGATTATCCTAACAAAGTGCAAGCGCGTACATTGGCGTCACGCAACGAA
>JAYVNO010000182.1:0-12469 GCA_043758415.1 Burkholderiales bacterium | reverse complement strand
GTACACGCCACTCGCAAGGTAGCGATGAAACGACGAATGCGGCCAATCGATCAATCGCTCGACCAGACCATGTTTGATCGGATTGAAATGCACGTAGTCCATGTGCGCTTGATAGTCCGCGTCGTTGCGAATTTGGTGCTCCCAGAATCGCCGTTGCCAGAGTGTCGATTCGCGATGCGCAGCTTTCGATTCGTTCATCAAATCGGCACGTTGTAACCGAGCGCCAACCCGCCGCGTAATCCCGCGTTTGATCAGGTTCCAGCGCGTAGAAAAGTCCGCGTCACCTTCGGGCAATGTCCAGATGCAATGCATGTGATCGGGGAGCAGAACCCGCGCATCAATTTCAAACGGATGTTGTTCGCGGGCACGGAGAATGGATTCGCGTAGCGCGAGACGAACATCGTCGTCGCAAAGGAATCGTTGCCGTTGATACGTCACGACGGTGAAGAAAAACGTGCCGCCCGTAACGCGAGATCGTCGGAAGTGCGACATGGATTTGAGTTTACGCGACGCGTCTACGCATCTTTTGGATCCATACCGATCCTAACTTCCTCGTAGGGTGGGCAACTTGTTGCCCACGCGTCACTCACGCCACCGGAAATGTCCCCGGCAAAAGAATCCGTTTGTCGACGTTCTGAATGTTGGTGTGTCCACAAAACGCCATACTGACATCCAGTTCTTTGTGAATGATTTGCAGCGCTTTCGACACGCCCGCCTCGCCCATTGCGCCCAATCCATAGGCCATCGCGCGGCCGATCCAGACGCCCTTCGCACCTAGCGCCCAGGCCCTGAGTACGTCCTGACCGGAACGGACGCCGCCGTCCATGTGGACTTCGATTTTGTCGCCTACTGCGGCGACGATGGCGGGCAACGCGCGGATGGAAGTTTCTGCGCCGTCCAGCTGGCGACCGCCGTGGTTGGAGACTACGATGGCGTCGGCGCCGCTCTCTACCGCTAGCTTGGCGTCTTCGACGTCCTGAATCCCTTTGAGAATGAATTTGCCGCCCCAGCGCTCCTTGACCCACTGCACGTCGGCCCACGACACGCGTGGGTCGAACTGTTCGTTGGTCCAGGCGGACAGCGATTTCATGTCGCTGACTTCTTTGACGTGGCCGACCAGATTGCCGAATGTGTGGCGACGCGTGCCCGCCATGCCGAGGCACCAGCGCGGTTTGGTCAACAGGTTGATGATATTGCCGATGGTCGGCTTGGGTGGCGCGGAGAGGCCGTTTTTGATGTCTTTGTGGCGCTGTCCGATGACTTGCAGGTCGAGCGTGAGCACCAGCGCGCTGCACTTTGCGGCTTTGGCGCGTTCGATCATGCGCACCATCGCGTCGCGGTCGCGCATCATGTAGAGCTGGAACCAGAACGGTGCGGTGGTGTTGGCGGCGATGTCCTCGATGGAGCAGATGCTCATGGTCGACAGCGTGAACGGAATGCCGAATTTTTCGGCGGCTTTCGCTGCGAGTATTTCACCGTCGGCGTGCTGCATGCCGGTGAGTCCGACCGGCGCAATGGCGACTGGCATCTTCGCAACCTGACCCACCAATTTTGTTTCGGTGGTGCGGTTTTCCATGTTGACCGCGACGCGCTGGCGAAACTTGATCGACTGAAAGTCAGCCTCGTTGCCGCGATAGGTGCTCTCGGTCCACGAGCCGGAATCGGCGTAGTCGTAGAACATGCGCGGCACGCGTTTTTTGGCGAGTAAACGCAGGTCTTCGATGTTGGTGATCACGGGCATGGAATCCTCCTCGGAGCTTTGTTTTTCAGCGCGAACATTACAAGAGCGCGTTACGAAATCGCCGTAGCGCAATTGTCGCTCTTGCTTCATCGTTGGTGGGTGATGCGGTTTGATCGCCGCGTTCGCACAGTGAACTTTTGCGATCCGGCGACCATCAACTTTGCTCTAAAAGTGCCGCTCTCACTGGGCATAGCGCCCTAAAACGCTGTTTATCGAGATTGGCCTATTTATCGCATCAAACTCATATTGAATGGGCGTTTCACGATAAAGCTGTGTCACGGTTTAACTTGCTTGCAACGCTTTGGCGCAGAGCGAAAGCAGCACGCTGGGCAGCGCGCCGAGCGCTAGAATCGCCAGCGCGTTCGCCGAAATCAGCACCGTCTCGCCACGACTTGGCAAGACAATCGCGCCCTCGCTTTTGTCAAGATCGGGCTCGGAGAAATACATCACGCGAACCACGCGCAAATAGTAGAACGCGCCGACCAGCGAGGCGAGCACGGCGATCACTGCAATCCACGTGTAGCCTGCGCCGACGATGGATTCGATGACCGACAATTTCGCCCAGAAGCCGACGGTCGGCGGAATGCCAGCGAGCGAGAACATCGCGAGCAGCATCAGGAATGCGTACCAGGGCGAACGCGAATTAAGCCCTTTCAAGTCGCTGATGTTCTCGATCTCCACGCCGCGCCCCGACAGCAGCACGAGGATGCCGAACGACACCAGCCCGGTGATGGCGTAGGCCACCGCGTAGAACAGCGCCGCAGCGTAGCCTTCTTTGCCGCCACCGACGAAGCCGAGGAGCAGGAAGCCCATGTTGGCAATCGCCGAGTACGCGAGCATGCGCTTGATGTTGGTCTGCGCAACAGCAATCAGATTGCCGAGCACGATGGACAACGTGGCGATGACCGCGAGGATGATCGACCAGTCCTCATACGCAGGCGTCAGGCCGGTGCCGAACAGGCGGTACGCGAGCGCGAAGGCGGCGATCTTCGCCGCAGTGGCGAGGATCAGCGTGACGGCGGTGGGCGCACCGGTGTACACGTCCGGCACCCACATGTGGAACGGCACCACGCCGAGCTTGAACGCGACGCCAGCCGCGATGAAGATGAGGCCCAGTGCAACCGCCGTGGTGTTGGCTTTGGCAAGCGCTAGCGAGATGCCGCCGAGGCTGATGGTGCCTGTTGCGCCGTAGACAATCGACATGCCGAACAGCAGCAGGCCGGAGGCGAGCGCGCCAAGCACGAAATACTTCATCGCGGCTTCGGTGGCGATTTTGTCATCGCGTTTGAGTGCGACCAATGCATACATCGACAGGCTCAACAGTTCGAGTCCGAGGTAGGCGGTGAGCATGCTCGCGGCGCTGGCAATGACCATCATGCCGAGCGTGCCGAACAGCACCAGCGCGACGAATTCGCCGTTGTCGAGGTTGTGCTTTTTGAGGTATGTCCACGAATACGCGAGCGCAGTGGCAGCGGACAACAACATCGCGAGCTTGAGCACGGTGGAGACGCCGTCGGCCACGAACAGCCCGCTGAATGCGGCCTCGGGTGCAAGGCTTCCGACCGGGGCGGATGCTACGTTAGGCACGAACACGTACAGCGCCGTCCACAACAAAGCGCCAATACCGCAGGCATACGTGAACCACTTTTGGTTGCGCGTGACGAACAGGTCGGCAATCAGGATCAGACCGGCCAGTGACAGCAGGACGATTTCGGGGAGAACGAGAAGGATGTCTTTCATTTGCAATTTACCCAACCGCCGTCATTCCCGCGTAGGCAGGAATCCAGAAGTGTGGCCGCTGTGCGAAGCACACAAATATTGCGCTTCGCGTGGATTACGTACTGGATTCCCGCAGTCGCGAGAATGACGCCAAATTGAGTCGGTTTTGTCATTGCAAACCTACAGCTTGCTGCGCGCGACGTGCTTGATCAGCTCGTCGACACTGGTGTGCATGACTTCGGTAAACGGCGCGGGGTACAGGCCCATGCCGAGTACGCAGGCGGCCACCCCCACCAGCATCCAGAATTCACGCCGCGTGAGGTCCGTCATCTCGCGAACATGATCGTTGCCAATCTCGCCGAAGATCACGCGCTTGTACATCCACAGCGTGTACGCCGCGCCGAGGATCAGCGCGAGGCCCGCAGCGGCTGCCGTCCAGAACATGCCCTGTTTGACGGCGGCTAATGTCACGGTGAATTCGCCAATAAAACCCGATGTGCCGGGTAGTCCAGCGTTGGCCATGCCGAACAGCATGAACAGCGCGGCAAACTTGGGCATGACGTTAACCACGCCGCCGTAATCTGCGATGTTGCGACTGTGCAGCCGGTCATAGAGCACGCCAATACACAGGAACATCGCCGCTGACACAAAGCCGTGCGAGATCATCTGCATCAAACCGCCTTCGATACCGAGCGCGCTGCCCTGCCCGCCGACGAACAGGAAGAAGCCGAGCGTGACGAAACCCATGTGCGAGATTGATGAATACGCGACCAGTTTTTTCATGTCGGTCTGAATCAGCGCGACGAAGCCGATGTACACGATGGCGATCAAAGAAATTGTCACGACAAACGGTGCCAGTAGGTGCGTAGCATCCGGCACGATCGGCAGGATAAATCGCAGGAAACCATAAGCACCCAACTTCAATGTGATTGCTGCCAAAATCACCGAGCCGCCGGTCGGCGCTTCAACGTGTGCGTCCGGCAACCAGGTGTGCACCGGCCACATCGGTACCTTCACCGCGAAGGCCAGGAAGAACGCGACGAACAGCAACAACTGCGGCGTTTTGCCGAGCGGCACCTTGTGAAAGTCAGCAATCGTGAAGCTGCCCCCGGTCATGGTGTACAAATAAATCAGCGCGACGAGCATCAACAATGAACCCAGCAGCGTATAGAGGAAAAACTTGATCGCCGCGTACAGCCGGTTCGGGCCGCCCCAGATGCCGATGATGAGATACATCGGGATCAACATCGCCTCGAAGAACACGTAAAACAGGATGCCATCTGCCGCTGCAAACGCGCCGTTGATGAGGCCCGACATGATCAGGAAGGCCGCGAAGTATTGCGCCGGTTGCTTCTCGATCACGACCCAACCCGCGACTACGACAAGAATGGTGATGAAGCTGTTGAGCAGCACGAACCACATCGAAATGCCGTCAACGCCGAGGTAGTAATTGATTTTGTAACGCTCAATCCACGGCACGTTTTCTACGAACTGCAGCGCAGCGGTGGCTGGGTCAAAGCCGGTGTACAGCGGAATGGTGACGAGGAAGCCCGCAATGGCGGCGATCAGCGCGACCCAGCGCGTGGTATTCGCAGTTTTGTCACCCGCAGTGGTCAAGGTGGCGAGTCCGCCGAGGATGGGGATCCAGATGGAGAGTGAGAGCAGCATGATGTTTTTGTTTTTGCTTGTTTTAGCTCTGATCGCCGATAACGCGCAAGGCTGAGCATAGGGTGCGCTCTGCGCACCAAGCGCAGCACGGAGGAATGCGCACTGGCTGTGACGAACTGTGTTGGTGCGCAGAGCGCACCCTATCAGCACGATTCATCGTAGTAGCAGCCACGTCAGAAACGCGAGCACGCCTGCGACCATGACAAATGCGTAGTGATAAACGTAGCCTGTTTGCAGATGGCGCATCACGCCGGAAAGCATGGCGACGCCCTTGGCTGAACCATTGACCATCGCGCCGTCAATTATGGCGCGGTCACCGTAGCGAAACAGCCCCTCGCCCAATTTGCGCGCGCCGCCAGCGAAGAAAAAATCGTTGAAGCGGTCGAAGTAATATTTCTCTTCGAGGATTTTTACGACGCCGCTGAATCGGATGCGCAGCTTGGCGGGCAGCGCAGGATTCATCACATACAGGTAATACGAGAGCGCCACGCCCAACAGCGCGAGCAACAACGGAAGGGTAGAAAGACCGTGTATCGCCATGCCAAGCGGGCCGTGAAAGCTAGCGGTCAACGCCGACAAGGTGTCGTGTTCTTTAGTCACAGAAATCACGCCCTTGAACCAATCGCCATGCACGATTTTTTCGACACCGAAATAGCCCAGAATCGCGGACGGAATGGCGAGCAGCACCAGCGGCACGGTGACGACCCACGGTGATTCATGCGGCTTGCTGTGGTGGTCGTGATGCGCGTCGTGGACGTGATCGTCCTCATCGGCGTGCTTTGGCGCTTGGTCATAGCGTTCCTCGCCGTGGAACACGAGGAAGTACATTCGGAACGAATAGAACGCAGTGACAAACACGCCAGCCATCACGGCGAAATAGGCATAGCCATGACCGAATATTTTGCTTTCGTGCACGGCCTCAATGATCGTATCTTTCGAGTAGAAACCGGAGAACAGCGGAAAACCAATCAACGCGAGCGAGCCGACCAGTGAAGTCAGCCACGTGATCTTCATGTACTTCTTCAAGCCGCCCATGTAGCGGATGTCCTGATTGTGGTGCATGCCGATGATCACCGAGCCCGCCGCGAGGAAGAGCAAGGCTTTGAAGAAGGCGTGCGTGACCAAGTGAAACATCGCGGCGCTGTACGCAGAGACGCCGAGCGCGACGGTCATGTAGCCCAATTGCGATAGCGTGGAATACGCCACCACGCGTTTGATGTCGTACTGCACGATACCCAGAAAGCCCATGAACAACGCAGTGGTCGCACCGATGATCAACACGAAGGAAAGCGCTGTGTCAGACATTTCAAACAATGGCGACATGCGCGACACCATGAAGATGCCCGCCGTCACCATCGTCGCCGCATGAATCAGCGCCGAGATTGGCGTTGGGCCTTCCATCGAATCGGGCAGCCATACATGTAACGGCACTTGAGCCGATTTGCCCATTGCGCCGATGAACAGCAGGATGCAGGTCGCGGTCATCAACGAGACAACGCCGAACGGTCCCATGATGATCGAAATGTTCGCAAGCGACGGCGCTTTTTCGAACACTGTTTTGTAGTCGAGACTGCCTGTGTACGCCAGCACCAACGCAATGCCGAGCAGGAAGCCCAAGTCGCCCACACGGTTAACGAGGAACGCTTTCATGTTGGCGAAGATCGCCGTCGGCTTGGTGTACCAGAAGCCGATTAACAAGTACGAGACCAGACCCACCGCTTCCCAACCAAAGAAAAGTTGCAGGAAATTGTTGCTCATCACCAGCATCAACATCGAGAACGTGAACAGCGAGATGTAGCTGAAGAAGCGCTGATAACCGGGGTCGTCATGCATGTAGCCGACGGTGTAAATATGCACCATCAACGAAACGGACGTTACGACCAGCATCATCGTGACGGTCAGTGTGTCGATCAAAAATCCAACTTCAAACCGAATGCCACCGGACACCATCCAGGTGTAGAGCGGGCCGTTGAACGTGTTGCCTTTGAGCACGTCTGCGAATACAACACACGAAGCGATAAACGACACCAGCACGCCAAGAATCGTGAGCCAGTGCGCGCCGCTGCGCCCAATTTTTTTGCCGAACAAACCGGCGAGGATCGACGCAATCAGCGGCGCGAACGGGACGATGAGATAGGTCAATTTCATGCCTTGCCCTATCCCTTCAGTTTGCCAATTTGGTTCACGTCAATGGAGCCGACGTTGCGGAACAGCACCACGAGAATCGCGAGGCCAATGGCTGATTCGGCTGCGGCTACGGTAAGGATAAAGAACACAAAGACCTGTCCGCTGAGATCGCCCAGATAACTCGCAAAAGCGATGAAATTCAGGTTGACGGCCAGCAGCATCAGCTCAATTGCCATCAACAAAATAATCACGTTGCGGCGATTAATGAAGATGCCGATGATGCTGATGGTGAACAGCGCCGCGGCGACGAACAGGTAATGGTTGAGAGTGGGTTCAAGTGACATCAGCGCAGCTCTTCCATGTCGCCACCCCGGCGAAGGCCGGGGCCCACGCACGGTGGCGAGCAGCCAACATCTCTAGGGCGTGGGTACCGGCCTTCGCCGGTATGGCGGGACAGATGAGATATCGATAAGTCATTATTTGCCGCAGTTGCATCGGTTGGCATCATTTGGCCTCCACCGCCACAGCAGGCGTCTCGGCAGCAGTCGGTTTTTCAGAGGCAATCTTCAAAATGCGCAAACGATCATTGCGTTTGACGAGTACCTGTTCGCCGGGGTTCTGATAACGCGTTTCGCGACGATCACGCAGCGTCAATGCGATAGCGGCAACGATTGCCACCAGTAGCAGCACGCCCGCGATTTCCACCGCGTAGATGTACTTCGTGAACAGTTCAATCCCCAGCGCCTTGGTGTTGCTGCCATCCATCACAATGGCATTGGTGTCGCCCGTCGTACCGACTTTTTTCCCGAACGACAAACTAAGCAGCAAGACCATTTCGACAAGCACCGCAGCCCCCACCAAGAGGCCCACCGGCAAATAGCTGCGGAACTGGTGGCGCAGTTCTTCGACATTGATATCGAGCATCATCACGACGAACAGGAACAGCACCATCACTGCGCCGACATAAACCAGTACCAGCGCGATGGCCAGAAACTCCGCTTTCAGCAACATCCAAAGCGCCGAGGCCGAGAAGAACGCCAACACTAAAAACAGCGCAGCATGAACGGGATTTTTGACGCTAATAACGCATGACGCAGCGAACAGCATCACGGCAGAAAAAACGTAGAAAACGATAGTGGCGAATTCAGGCATGTTCAATCATTCCGATCCGTTCATAGGGTGCGCTCCGCGCACCTTCGCTGATTGTCGCCAGCCAGCGCTGCGTGTTGCTCCGACTAATCAGGCGACCTTGTTGGTGCGCGGAGCGCACCCTATGAATTCCGACGTTCATCAACGGAACCTCGCGTCAGCAGCGCGATCAAGCGCAATTTGTTTTTCGTAACGATCACCGACGGCGAGCAGCATTTCTTTGGTGTAGTACAGATCACCGCGCTTCTCACCGTGGTACTCAAGGATGCGTGTTTCGACGATAGAATCCACCGGGCAGCTCTCTTCACAAAAGCCGCAGAAGATGCACTTGGTGAGGTCGACGTCATAACGCGTGGTGCGGCGCGAACCATCTGCACGAACCTCAGATTCGATGGTGATAGCCATCGCCGGGCACACGGCTTCGCACAGTTTGCAAGCGATGCAGCGCTCTTCGCCATTCTCATAGCGGCGCAGCGCGTGGAGGCCCCGAAAGCGCGGGCCTTGCGGCGTTTTCTCCTCTGGAAACTGCACCGTGATTTTGCGCGCGAACAAATAGCGCCCGGTGATTGAGAGCCCCTTGAGCAACTCCCACAGCAGGAATGTCGCGAAGAAATGCTTGATGGATGCGATCATGTAATCCCGCTCCTAATGGAATGCCGAAGCCCACGGCGTCTGCATGATGATCGCGAGGAACACGATGTATACGAGTGTGACGGGGATAAATATTTTCCAGCCGAGGCGCATGATCTGGTCGTAGCGGTAACGCGGGAAGGATGCGCGAATCCACAGGAAAAAGAACAGCACAAAAAACACTTTGGCCGCTAGCCAGAAGAAGCCGTCGGCAAGCGGCTTCATGCCGAACGCGTAGAGCTCGTTGGTGATCGGCAATGGCGATAACCAGCCACCGAGGAACATCACGGCCACCAGCACCGCGATCAAAATCATGTTCGCGTATTCGGCGAGGAAGAAGATCGCAAACGTCACGCCCGAATACTCCACGTGAAAGCCCGCCACGATTTCGGATTCGCCCTCAGCCACGTCAAACGGATGACGGTTGGTTTCGGCCACGCCTGAGATGAAATACACGATGAACAAAGGAAACAACGGGATGAAATACCACTGCGACAAACCGCCCGCTTGCGCATTGACGATGTCACTCAGGTTCAAGCTGTTGGCCGCCATCAGCACGCCGACCAGCGCGAAGCCCATAGCGATTTCATACGACACAATCTGCGCAGCGGAGCGCATGCAGCCGATGAATGCGTACTTCGAATTTGATGCCCAACCCGCGAGGATCACGCCGTAGACGCCGACCGACGTGAGTGCGAGGATGTAGAGCAAGCCCGCGTTCGTGTTGGCCAAAACGAGCGTTGGATCAAACGGAATTACCGCCCACGCAGCAAGCGCGGGGCCGATGGAGAGCAACGGTGCGATGAAGAACAACGCCTTATTCGCTCCCGTTGGAACGACGATTTCTTTGAGCAGAAGCTTGAGGACGTCAGCAAAAGGCTGTAGCCAGCCGAAGCCCACGCGGTTGGGCCCAATGCGCACCTGCATCCAGCCGATCACCTTACGCTCCCACAAGGTCAGGAATGCAACGCACAGCGTCACTGGCACTACGATCATCAAGATCTTGGCGAGTGTCCACAGCGCATAGGTCACGGCGGGATAGTCGGTGCCGAGAACTAATTCAATTGGGTTGCTCATGCCCTGTCAGCCTTGGCCACCGTAATGGGATCTGTCGTTGCACCGAGTTGTGCCGACACCTCAGTCGCGAGCGGCACGCGCACGGCACCGTTCGGAACCGAAGCGTCAACCGACAGCGTTGAGGTTGCGCTGCCAGCGCCTTGCGTCACCGTCACTGTGGCGCCGTCAGCCAGATCCAATTGCTTTGCAGTCGCGGCGTTCATGCGCACATGCGCCTGCCTGCCGTAGGCCGAGCGCGACAGCGCAAGCGCCCGTCGCACCAGCGGATCAGCGTGATAAATCGGCACGTCGGCGACGCGCTCAAGGCTTGTACTGGCTGTTTTGGCCACGTTACTGATTGCTGCTGGCACCGCCCCAAGTTTGGCCGCATCAAAGCCCGCTAGCGCGGCCGCCTTGACGTCTTCGCTGCTGTTGAATGAGCCAACATTGGCGTGCAACAAGTCACCCAATACGCGCAACACCTTCCAGCCAGGGCGCGTTTCGCCCAGCGGACGCACGACGCCGGTGAACGATTGCACCGTGCCATCCTGCGATATGTATGTACCAGACGTTTCAGTGAATGGCGCGATGGGTAAAAGCACATCAGCTTTATCCCGCATCGCTTGGTTGACGTGGGCTACCAGTGCAATTACCTTTGAAGTCGACTTTTGCGAATTTGAGGCACTGAGCCCATATGCAGTATCGAGTTCCGGCTCCAAGCCAATGAGCAGCATAGCCCCTGCGCCGCTGGTCAACGCATCCCGCGCCGAGTTGCCGCCAGCGCCCGGAACGACACCCGCCACATAAGCCGAAACTGTTGAAGCCGAGAGAATTAAACGACCGCTCGTGCCACCCGACATGTCGGCGATGCTTGCCGCCAACGCCTCAAGCTGCGATGCGTCAGCACCCGACATCGCGAGATCGCCCAGCAGCACCGCTACTTTTTTGCCCGACACGAGAGAGGCGGCGATGCGTTCTGCCTCTACTGAAGGCGTAACGTTAAGCGCAGGCGGCGATTTTTCGAGACGCTTCGCGAGCGCCACAACCACACCGGCCAACTCGGTAATCATGCCCGACGGCTTGACGATTACTTTTGCCGCAACCGGGCACAGCAAATCGTCATCGACCGACGAAATCACCGACAACATCGCGCCCTTTTTCACGCGAGCACGAATGCGGCTGGCGATCAATGGCTGCTCTTGGCGAAGGCTTGCACCGACCACCAAAAAGCGGTCAACGGCTGCGAAGTCAGAAACCTTCAGCCCCAGCCAAGGAATGCCACCGCCTGCGTCCAGGGACGGGTCGGTCACGCGCAGCCGATGGTCGATGCTGTTTGATCCGACCGCCGTCGCGATCTGTTTGGCGAGATAGGATTCTTCAAGCGTTGAGTGCGGCCCCATCAGCACGGTCAGCGCATTGCCGCCGTGCGCTTTGACGGTTGACGCAATCGCGCTGGCCGCAGCGGTCAACGCGTCCTGCCAACTCGCCTGATGCCAGACGCCGTCGGTCTTGACCATCGGCGAGGTCAGTCGGTCTTCGCTGTACAGCCCTTCGTAGCTGAAACGATCACGATCCGAAATCCAGCATTCATTGACCGCTTCATTCTCGCGTGGCAATACGCGCATCACGCGGTCCCCCTTGACCTGAATTTGCAGATTCGCATTGAGGCCATCGTGCGGGCTCACCGATTTGCGACGTTGCAGCTCCCACGTGCGGGCGCTGTAGCGGAACGGCTTGGAGGTGAGCGCGCCGACCGGGCACACGTCAATCATGTTGCCCGACAGTTCGGAGTCCACCGACTTGCCGACGAACGACAAAATCTCGGAATGCTCACCACGGCCGCCCATGCCGAGCTCCATGATGCCAGCGACCTCCTGGCCAAAGCGAACGCAGCGCGTGCATTGAATGCAGCGGGTCATTTCGGCGGCGCTGATCAGCGGGCCAATGTTCTTGACGAAGACGACGCGCTTTTCTTCCTGATAGCGCGAGCCGGAATTGCCGTAGCCCACCGCCAAATCCTGCAACTGGCATTCGCCGCCCTGATCACAGATGGGGCAGTCGAGCGGGTGATTGATGAGCAGAAACTCCATCACGCTCTGCTGCGCTTTTTTCGCGTAGTCGCTGGCCGTGAAAACCTTCATGCCTTCGATTACCGGAGTGGCGCAGGCGGGCATCGGTTTCGGCGCTTTTTCGACCTGAACCAAGCACATGCGGCAGTTCGCCGCAATGGAGAGTTTTTTGTGATAGCAGAAGTGCGGGATGTATGCGCCGACCTGATTGGCAGCGTCCATCACCGTGCTGCCGGGTGCGACTTGAACTGCTTTGCATCGATTTCTAAATTCAACATCTAGTGAACTCTGTAGGAGCGGCTCTGCCGCG
>JAYVNO010000181.1:0-12514 GCA_043758415.1 Burkholderiales bacterium | reverse complement strand
GGGTGAATTCCAGTTTTCATAACGGTGCTGTCCTTGATGTTTTCACGGCGCCCTGGGACGGAATTTTCTTGCTTTCACGGTGGCGTTAAACAAAAAATTAACCAGGATACGTGATGTTTTCGCCCAATCGAGGATTGATTGAGCGGCTAAATTGTACTGACGCGCTTAAATAATTTCGCCAGCGAAGCCCTCCATTATGCCCAATGCCGCGCCAGAAGGCAATCTTCGCGAGATCGGTTGGGCGTTACGTGGCGAAGTTTGCGCGAATTTCGGGAGTTTTTGATACAGCTTTCATTGTTGCTATTCTCAAAGCCTTGTTGCATAAGGGCTAGTCCGTTGTTGCATCAAATATGACCGTATCTCGACTTGTTATTAAAAACGCCTCCATGCCCAAGCAAAACGGGGTGTTAAACAAAATGCTGTATGTGCATCATTGCAGCCGGGTTAGCGCCAACAGCCACCCTTGAACTTCGTTGTATCGTTCACATATTCGCGGTATTCCCCTCTGACTGCGGGGGGCAACCGCCCGTGTTTTCTTTGAAGGAAAAAACTCGCAATGAAACGTATTCTGCTGTTCGTATTGACCAACGTCGCCGTGGTGGCAGTGTTGGGCATCGTGTCGAGCATTTTTGGCCTCAACCGATATGTGGGGCCAAACGGGCTGAATTTGGGCGCGTTGCTCGGTTTTGCGTTGGTCATGGGCTTCACCGGCGCGATTTTTTCGTTGCTGATCAGCAAGCCGATGGCGAAGTGGACGATGGGCCTCACCATCATCAACGATTCACCCGATGCGACGCATCAGTGGATCGTCGGTGCGGTGAGGAAGTTTGCCGAGAAGGCAAAAATCGGCATGCCTGACGTCGCAATTTACGAGGGCGATGCCAACGCGTTCGCCACCGGCGCATTCAAAAACTCGGCATTAGTCGCTGTGTCAACCGGCCTGCTGCAAAGCATGACCCGCGAAGAGGTCGAGGCCGTCATCGGTCACGAAATCTCTCACGTGGCCAATGGCGACATGGTGACGATGGCGCTGATGCAGGGCGTGATGAACACGTTCGTGATTTTCCTGTCGCGCGTGATCGGCTATTTCATCGATAAAGTGGTGCTCAAAAATGAGCGCAGCGGAACCGGCATTGGCTACATGGTCACGGTGTTCGTGCTCGACATGTTGCTGGGTGTGGTCGCGCACATCGTGGTGTCGTGGTTCTCGCGCCAGCGCGAATATCGTGCTGATGCAGGCTCCGCTGAGCTGATGGGCAACGGCCGCCCGATGATCAACGCGCTGTCGCGCTTGGGTGGTCTGACGCCAGGTGAATTGCCCGCCAACATGAAGGCGATGGGCATTGGCGGCGTGATGGGCTCATTGTTCTCCACGCACCCACCGATGGAAGATCGCATTCGCGCGCTGCAGGAGCGTGCGAAGTAACCGTTCGCACATGTTTGAAGAAACGCCCCGTTCGCGGGGCTTTTTTCATTCCGGGGCGTCGCAACGACGGCGCGCAAATTCCGATGTGATAATTCAGTAACGTTTTACTGTCTGCTCCTCCAATGCATTTCTACGCGGTCGTCGCGCTCTCGGCATTTCTCCTGTTCCTTGTGCAACCGCTGATCGCCAAGCAAATTTTGCCGTGGTTTGGTGGCAGCTCTGCGGTGTGGACGACCTGCATGTTGTTTTTTCAGGGCGCGTTGTTGTTGGGCTATGCGTATTCGGACGTGAGCCCGAGAGCGCTTGGTCCGCGTCGTCAGCCGAAGCTGCATATCGTGCTCGCACTGCTGGCGCTGATCGTGCTGCCGATCATCGCGCCGGAGAGCTGGAAGCCGGCGGGTGGCGAGGAGCCGATCTCGCGAATTCTCATGTTGCTCGCAGTGACGATTGGTTTGCCCTACGTGTTGCTGTCAACGACCAGTCCGTTGATTCAAAGCTACTTCGCGCGGCTCAATCCGGGGCGCGATCCGTATCGTTTGTTTGCTTTGTCAAACGCGGCGTCGTTGATCGCCTTGGTCGCGTATCCGGTTGTTATCGAGCCGTTAGTTGGCACGCGTATGCAGGCGATTGGCTGGTCGATTTTGTTCGCGTTGTTCGTACTGCTGGTGGCAACGCTCGCGTGGCGAGTGAGCCGTGTCAATGCTGAGTTCGTCGGCGAACGCGAGGTCGTTGATGCAGAACCGCTGCCCGTCGCATCGCAACTGCGCTGGATTGCGTTTTCTGCGGCGGGTTCGATGTTGTTGCTCGCGGTTTCTAATCACATCACGCAAAACGTGGCAAGCGTGCCGTTGCTGTGGTTGCTGCCGCTTACGCTGTATTTGCTGACCTTCATCCTCACCTTTGACGGCACAGGCTGGTACAAACGCAAACTCTACGCAGGCCCGTTTTTTGTGCTGGTCATCGGCATGTGTTTTCTGCTGGTCGACAAAGATTTTCAGTTCGACCTGATCGTGCAGACCAGTGTGTTTTGCGTGGGCTTGTTCGTCGTATGCATGATGTGTCACGGGGAATTGGTGCTGTCGAAACCCGCGCCTGCGTATCTCACGCGCTTCTACCTGCTGGTGTCAATTGGCGGCGCGTTGGGCGCGTTGGTGGTCAGCGTGGTGGCACCCCTAATGTTTGCGACCTATCTCGAAACTGCCGTCGCGTTGCTGTTTGCGGCGTTGCTGTTCGTACCAGTCGCACAAGCGACACATCCGTTTTTGCAATGGCTCGCGGTGTTGCTCGCTATTGGCGTGGTCGGCACGGGTGCATGGTTCGTAAAGCTTGAGCACGCCAACGCGATTGAAGTGACGCGCAATTTTTATGGCGTGCTCAAAGTTAAATCTTACGACGATATTGGCAGCGAAAATTATCTGCTGCGACTGGTGCACGGCGCGATCTTGCATGGCGAGCAGTATCCGCATGAAAAATGGCGCTATCAACCGACGACGTATTACACGCCGACCTCGGGTTTTGGGCGCGCGGTGAACGCCGAACGCGAGATGGCACCGCTGACCAACAATAAGCAACGCATCGGCATGATCGGTCTGGGTGTAGGCACCGTCGGCGCGTATTGCCGCGAAGGCGACATCTGCCGCATCTACGAAATCAACGCTGAGGTTGAGCGTTTGGCACGCAAGCATTTCACCTATCTTGCCGACAGCAAAGCGAAGCTAGACGTGATCATTGGCGACGCGCGCTTGTCGCTGGAGCGTGAGGCAGCCAATCATTTCAACGTGCTCGCGGTGGATGCGTTTTCGGGCGATTCCATCCCGATGCACTTGATCACGCAAGAGGCGGTGCGCGGCTTCATGGGACACGTCGCGAGCAACGGAATCCTTGCGTACCACGTGTCAAACCGGTTCCTGAATTTGCCGCCGGTGCTGGCTGAGCTTGCTGAGCGCGAGAAGCTGGTCGGTGTCGTGGTGGAGGACCCTGCGCAGAAAGACAATACGCTGCATTCGTCGAGCACGTGGGTGTTGTTGGCGCGAAACGCCGATGCGTTGAAAGCGATAGGCGAAGCTGGAACGAAACTTGAGCGCACCGCAGGCGCTCCGCTGTGGACGGATGACTTCAATAATTTGTTGTCAGTTGTGAAGTGGAAGCATTAATTTCATTGCTATCTCAAAACAGCACTCATTTCTGACGCAGATTAACGCGGATTTCACACAGATTACCGCAGATTTTTTGAATATTCTCCATTGCAGACAATCAAGAAAATCTGCGGTCATCGGCGTCGAATCTGCGCTAATATGCGTCAAAAAAAGTAAACGTATTTATTCCCGTAACGAAATAAAAACGCAATATCAGCTTTGCGCTGAAAGCCATACTAAACAGGGGCTATAGACCAATCATCGCATTTATTGACTTTTAGCTTTTTATACCGTTAGGCCTATATTGAGTAGGCAGTTCAGCAAAAAGCTGATCGACGGTTTACGGCGTACTTTTGCTAGAAGCGGCCGACGCCGACAACGTTGAATCCACCGCCGCACGTTCATCAAACACGAAGCAATCGCCGTCGTAATGATCGCGTCCGACTTCCTCGAAATAGCGCAGGATGCCGCCCTGTAACTGAAACACATTCTCTGCGCCTAACGCCTGCAAAAACGGCGCAGCTTTTTCGCAGCGAATGCCGCCGGTGCAAAAGCTCACTACCGTCTTTCCGCGCAGCTCATCGACGTGATTGCGCGCGACGTCAGCGAATTCGGTGAAATTGCGATTACCCCAAAACAACGCGTTCTTGAACGTGCCTTTGGCTACTTCCACATCGTTTCGCGTGTCGAGCAACACAATATCTTCGCCCGCATCCAACCGTCGCTTCAGCTCAGTGGCGGTCATTGCCGGCGCGGGATTTGACACTGGATTCAAGCCCGGTTGCCGGAAAGTCACAATCTCAAGCTTTAACTTGATTTTCAAGCGCGCGAACGGCACCGTTTCGCTCCAGCTTTCCTTGATGTTGAGCCCGGAAAATCGTGCGTCGTCGTCAAGTAATGCCAAAAAACTGCGCACCGCTGCTTCGGCACCCGCAAGAAACGCGTTGATGCCTTCGGGTGCGAGCAGGATCGTGCCGTTGAGGCCCAACGCCTGCGCACGCGGCATGAGCTGCGCCTTCAGCGCAGCAGGATCGACAATAGCTACGAAACGATACGTGGCAATATTCAAAATGGCTGGCATCATCTAATTTTAGTGGGGGATGGGTGGGCGATAATCGACGCTTCAAAAAAGGACGCACGATGCTCTACACGCTTGGCGAACGAATTCCACAGTTGATTGGCAGCGGGCAATACATCGCCGATAGCGCGCAGGTGATTGGCTCAGTGGTGTTGCATGCAAACACCAGCATTCTGTTCGGCGCGGTGCTTCGTGGCGATTGCGAACTCATCACCATCGGTGAAGGCAGCAACATTCAGGATTTGTCGCTGGTGCATGCTGACTTTGGCGTGCCTGTCACCGTCGGCAAGAACGTGACGATTGGTCATCAGGTATGCCTGCATGGTTGCACCATTGGCGATGGCGCGCTGATCGGTATTCATGCCACGGTTTTGAATGGCGCAGTGATTGGTGACGGCTCGCTGGTTGGTGCCAATTCACTCGTGGGCGAGGGCAAAATATTTCCGCCACGTTCGCTGATTCTCGGCTCACCGGCCAAGGTCGTTCGCGAGCTGACCGACGCCGACATGGAGCGCATTCGTCATAACGCGCAACACTATATCGATGCGGCGATTCAGTATCGCGCGCAACTGAAAGTAATGAACACAAAGGACATGCAATGAACGGACACTGGATTGGCATCTTGGCCCACGACGGCGGCACATTTGGTGCGTATGTTTCAACGCCGCCGAAGGACACGAAGGACACGGTAGGCGGCCCCGGCATCGTGCTCATTCAGGAAATCTGGGGCGTCAATCAGCACATTAGGGACGTCGCCGACCAATACGCGATGGATGGATTCACGGTATTCGCGCCAGATGTTTTTTGGCGGCAGCAACCGCGCGTTGACCTCGCCTACAACGAGGTTGACAACCCCAAGGCATTCGCATTGATGGGGGCACTGGATCGACCGAATGCGGTGAAAGATTTGGCCTCGACCGCCGCTGTGTTGCGCGCGCACTCGGCGAGCGTCGGCAAAATCGCCAGTGTTGGTTATTGCATGGGCGGCGCGCTGTCGTACCTGTGCGCGGCGACGGGCAGCGTGGACTCCGCGGTCTGCTACTACGGCGGCGGCATTCACACCATGCTGGATCGTGCGCCCGATATCAAGGTGCCGGTGCTCATGCATTTCGCCGCGAACGATGGGCACATTCCGATGTCGGCGGTTGAATCGATTCAAGCAACGTTCAAGGGCCGTGACGAGGTGCGCATTGACGTGTATTCCGGCGTGGATCACGGCTTCAATTGCTGGGGCCGCGCGATGTACAACCAGAAAGCTGCAGCGCTTGCGCGTGGGCGGTCACTGGCGTTTTTGGCGAAAACGATTTGCTAGTTGGGCCAGTTGATAGGTTTGAGCCCGCAGATGCGCTAAAACCGCAAGACGCAAAAATTTACGGGGAGGGAAATTCATGACCTACGCAGCAATCACTGGCTGGGGCAAATGCATGCCGCCTGCGGTGCTCACCAACGCCGATTTGGCCACCTTTCTCGACACCGACGACGAATGGATCACCTCGCGCACAGGGATGAAAGAGCGGCGCGTGTCGCATGTGCATGCCATCGAGCTGTCCTATGTCGCCTCGATGCGGGCGCTGGCCTGCGCGGGCTTGAGTGCCACTGACATTGACCTGATTGTTTACGGCTCGTGCAGCTTTGACGAAATGGTGCCAAATAGCGCATCTGGTTTGCAATACAAGCTCGGTGCAAAGAATGCGGCGTCGATGGATGTAAACACCGCATGCACTAGTTTTTTGTATAGCTGGACAACCGCCAACGCGATGATTCGATCCGGCGTGGTCAAGCGCGCGCTGGTGGTCGGCGTTGAGTTGATTACGAGCTACATGGACTGGGAAAATCGGGGTGTGGCCGTGTTGTTTGGCGACGGTTGCGCGGCGATTGTGATCGAGGCGACCGACGAAAAAACGGGGCTGCTGGCGGAGACGCTCGGCTGCATCAGCGACGCGCGCGGCATCTTGCGCATTGGTGGTTATGGCGCGACGTACGCCAACGCCAACGTCACCTTCGGCGATATGTCGTGGACGTTTGACGGTCCGCAAATTTTCAAGAAAGCGGTGCAAGGCATGACCGAAGCCAGTGCAAAGACGTTGGCAAAGGTGGGCGTCAGTGCTGAAGAAATCGATCTCGTAGTGCCGCATCAAGCCAATTCACGCATCATTGAATCGGTCGCAAGATACGCGGGCATTCCGATGAGCAAGGTGCAGCTCACAGTGCAAAAGTACGGCAACATGAGCGCCGCGACCGTGCCTGTGGCGTTGGTAGAAGCATTGGAAGAGGGGCGCATTCAGCCGCACGCGAAGCTCTTGATGCCAGCGTTTGGTGCGGGGCTCACCGTGTGTTCACACTATGCCGAATGGGGCGGCCGCATCACGCCAAAGGATGTGAGTGATGTCGAACTCGCGCCGTGCGACAAAACTGCGCTGGAGCTGGTCAACGAAATCCGGGCCAAGAAAGACATCCGTGGCCGTAGCGCTGCCGGGCTCGCCAACGCGTATTGCGTGGATCAGAAGCCGTTTGGCACGCAGTAACGAGGCGTCCTGATGGATATAGGGTGCGCTATGCGCACCGACTCGTCACAGCATATGGGTTCGGCGAGTTGAGCGCTGGTGCGCAGAGCGCACCCTATGAATCACATGCAGAGCGAGCGAAACTTTTAATGCCGCTCGTAATGCGGCACTGCTTCACCTTCAGTGCAAAATTTGCGCAGCAACGACAGTCGCTCTTGTGACGCTTTTCCCTCAGCAACCGCCGCGCGCAACGCGCAATTCGGTTCATGCAAGTGTTTGCAATCGCGGAATCGGCATTGACCGAGCGCGTCGCGAAACTCGGGAAATGCGCGTTCGATTTCAAGGCGTGAAAAATGTGCCAGACCGAACACTTGCATGCCCGGTGAATCGATCACCCACGTCGCGTCGCTGCCCAACGTGAACAGGCGCGTGAAGGTCGTGGTGTGTTTGCCTGACCCGAGCGCCATTGAGATTTCGTTGGTGCGTTGTGCTTCTTCACCGACCAGCGCGTTGAGCAATTTGCTTTTACCCATTCCCGATTGCCCGATTAACACCGAGCGCTCGCCCATCAGGCGCTCGCGCATCGGCGCATCGTTGAATTTCGCGGAGAAGAGCACGACGTCGTAGCCCATGTCCCGATAGCGGGCCAGCGCGTTGGCGGTGGCTGCGGCTTCGACCAAATCGATTTTGTTGAGCCCGATGATTGCTTTGACGTTGCTTGCCTCGGCACAAATCAGCCAACGATTAAGCAGCTCGTCGGAGTACACCGGCAGCGGCGCGATGATGCAGGCCACTTGCGTCACGTTTGACGCGACCAGCTTTTCCTTGAACGCATCGGCGCGGTAGAAGAGCGAGGTGCGCTCGCCGACCGATTCAATCACTCCATCACGGTCATTGCTGCGGGCTACGATCACCGTGTCACCACAGGCAAATTGCAGCGTCCGCCCTTTGCTCAGGCAGCGCAGCCGTTCGCCATCGGGGAGCTGCACGATGCTGTGCCGCCTTTGTGTTTCGATCACCAGTGCCTGCATGCAGTCCTTTGAGGTTTAGAGCAACTTATGCACGGTTTCAATGCGTGCAGCGCAGATGAAGTCATTGTTGGAGATGCCGCCAGCGCCGTGGCCAACATCGTGCGTGTGGTATGAGACCTCGCAGCGACCGTGGAGCAGCAGGAGCGCTGGGTGATGATCGGTCGCGTGAGAGATCGAGGCCACGACGTTCGCAAAAGCGATGGTCTCGTAGTAATTCTTGAAATGAAAACTCTTGACGAGACGACCGTCCTTGAAGTGCCAATCCGGCAACACAGCGAGATGCGCGCCGATGTCTGCAAGCGTGAATGCCGCATGGGCGTGCTGCGGCTCGGTTTTGCTTTGCGCTAGCGCTTCGAGTTTGGGTGCGTTCATGACGAAATCTCCAGATATCTTTGACGATGCCACCCGAATCATTGATCGGCCTTGGCGCGCCCGCCAGCCTATAGTGACTGCAAATGCGCGATGCGAATCATTGCCGGTGGATGCGAATGATGATACGCCGAATACAGCGGGTCGGGCGTAAGCGTATTCGCGTTGTCTTTGTAAAGCTTGGTCAGCGCGGCGATCAGGTCGTCGCGGTTGGCGACTTCTGCGGCGTAGCTATCGGCCTCAAATTCATGCTTGCGCGAGTACGCAGACGCAACAGGCGCAAGCCAAAACAGCAGTGGCGGCAACACCAGCGAAAACAAAATCAGCGAAACACCCGGTGCGGTCGCGCCCGTATCTGCGGCAAACCCGAAAGCCGTGTAAAGCCAAGGTTGTGGCAGCACCCATGCCACGGCCGCCAAAAACGCGAGGCTCGCGAGCGCCATAAAAATGATGCGCTTGATGATGTGTTTGCGCTTGAAATGGCCCAACTCATGCGCGAGCACGGCCACGATTTCGTTGTTGCTCAACCGTTCCAAAAGTGTGTCGAAAAACACGATGCGTTTGGCTTTGCCGAAGCCCGTGAAATAGGCGTTGCCGTGGGCAGATCGCTTCGAGCCGTCCATTACAAACAGCCCCTGGCTCGTGAATGCGGTGCGCGCCAGCAGACCTTCAATCGCGGTCTTGGTTTCGCCGGAATTCAGAGGTTTGAACTTGTTAAACAGCGGCGCGATGAACGTGGGGTACAACGCCAGCATCAGCAACTGAAATCCGATGAACACTAGCCACGCATACAGCCACCACAGCGGGCCCGCGCTACGCATCAACCAGAACACCAGCGCCGCCAGTGGCAGGATCAGCGCGGCGCTCAACACCGAGCCCTTGACCATATCCATCCAGAACGTTGAGCGCGTCGTTTTGTTGAAGCCAAATTTTTCTTCAACATTAAACGTGTTGTAGTAGCTGAACGAAATGCCGATGAGGCCTGTGACTATCGATAACAAAGCGATCAGCGCGACTTCGCGAGCCACCGGCATATCGGCAAACGGTGCCGTGACTTGCCATAACCGGCTCAAGCCACCAAAAAGTATCAATCCCGATACCAGCACGCCAACGCCCGCTTCGACCTGCATGACCTGACCTTTGGCCTTGGTGTAATCGGCGGCACGTTGATGGTCTTCAAGCGCAATGCGGCCCACGAACGGCTCAGGCACGGCGTCGCGAAACGCCGCCACCCAGCACAGGTGGCGCGCCAGCAGCCAGCGCTCGATGAAGTAATGCGCTAGCAGCGCGAAGATCACGACGTTGGCGAAGGTCGTAGCGGAAATTCCGGGCAGTAGAGTGGTGGTGTCGGTGGGCATGCGCTGTGGGAAAATCAAATTGTTGTAATTGTTGACGATATTGGGTTGATTCACCCGTTTTCATCCACAATGATCCGGCAAACCGCCTCCGCACTGAATTGTTCAAAGCACCATGTCAGCACCCCGTCCAGCCCAGCAGAACCAAAATCACCTCATCTGGCTCGATATGGAAATGTCGGGGCTCGACCCCGAGGTCTGCCGCGTGCTCGAAGTGGCCGTCGTCATCACCGATAAAGACCTGAACACGGTGGCTGAAGGCCCGGTGCTGGTGATTCATCAACCGGATGCTGTGCTCGACGCGATGGACGCATGGAACAAAAACACGCACGGTCGCTCGGGGCTGATCGACAAGGTCAAAGCGGCAACGCTGACCGAGGATCAGGCGGCAGCCCAGATGATCGACTTTCTCGCCGACTACATCCCGAAAGGCGTGAGCCCGTTGTGTGGCAATAGCGTGCATCAGGATCGTCGATTTATGGTGCGCTACATGCCCACTTTTGAGGCGTATTTTCACTACCGAAATCTCGATGTCAGCACTTTAAAAGAGCTGGCTGCGCGTTGGGCCCCCGAGGTGAAAAAAAGTTTTGTGAAAAAGACCATGCACACCGCGCTGGCTGATGTCTACGAAAGCATTGATGAGTTGAAGCACTACCGCGATCACTTCATCAAACTGCCGACGCCTGCTGCGGCTGCTGCGGCAGTTTAGGAGGCGCTGCCGTGAAGTTTTGCTCCGATTGCGGCAACGCCGACATCGCGCTTACCGTGCCCGAAGGCGATCAACGTGCGCGCTACGTTTGCGCCGCTTGCGGCACGGTGCATTACTCCAACCCAAAAATCGTATGCGGCGTGGTGCCGGTGTTTGAAGACAAAGTCATGCTCTGCCGTCGCGGCATCGAACCGCGTTTTGGTAAATGGACGCTACCTGCCGGCTTCATGGAAAACGGCGAATCGGTGGAAGAGGGCGCGCAGCGAGAATTGTTCGAGGAATCGGTGTCTACCGTCACGCTCGGTCCGCTGCTGACGGTGCTGTCGGTGCCCTACATTTCGCAGGTTCACATGATGTATCTGGGCGCGATGGCTGAACCGAAATTTGCGCTAACGCCCGAGAGCACAGAAATCCAGCTTTTTACAGAGGCAGAGATTCCGTGGAGCGAGCTTGCGTTCCGTACGGTCAAGACTGCGCTGGAGCATTATTTTGAATGCCGACGGCTCGGCGAATTCACGCTGAAGCGCGCGCGGATCGACTGAAATGATGTCAACAGCTTTTCGCTCTAAACCCCGTTCTATATGGGGAAAGACTGAGAAAAAACCTGAAGTCGATCAGCAAAAGGAGTTTTTTGATGCTTTTTAGGTCTTTTGCGACAGTTTTCGCGCTGTTCGCCGCTGCAGTTTGCGCGCAGGATGCAACGTTTTCTACAAAATCACTGACGCCAGAAACCGCGCTAATCGCCGCTAAAGCCGCGCTCGAAAAATGTCGTAAAGATGGCTATCAGATAACCGTCGCCGTCGTGGATCGAGGCGGCTTGACGCAGGTGTTGCTGCGCGACCGATTTGCAGGCGCACACACCATCGACATCGCACCAAACAAGGCGTGGACGGCGGTGAGCTTTCGCATTCCGACCGCCGCGCTTGCAGTTGAAACGCAAGCAGGCAAACCAATGAGCGCGATCCGCAGCCACCCGAAGGTGTTCGCAGCCGGCGGCGGACTCGTAATCGAAGCAGGCGGCTCGGTGCTCGGTGGAATCGGCGTGTCCGGCGCACCGGGCGGCGAGGCCGATGACGAATGCGCGAAGGCGGGCATCAAGGCGATTGCTGGCGCGGTTGAGTTTTGAGCCTCGTTTTTCATCCCGTAAGCTACGGAGTGATCGACGGAATGTACGACTCGACGTCGGATGGGTTTGTTCGCGTTGCGCCGCCGACCACTGCACCCGCCGTCAACGCAGTTCCGCGAAGTCCGAATAAATAGCGCATCAGCAGAACGCCATCGGTTGCCGTATCCACCTGCCCGTTTCGATCAATATCAAAAATGGGGCGCATGTTGTTAAACCGCCGCGCTAGCTGTGCGGCATCAACCAACGTTGCACCGCCGGCGAGCGCGTTTCCGGTTGCTCCGGAGAGATAACGCGTAATCAGCATTCCCTCTGTCAAGGCGCTGTAAGTGCGGGTGTTGTCCAAATCGATGCGCGGCGGAAGAATAGCATTGGCTACCAACGTTGCGCCCACGCGAGTGGCGTCGTTGATCGAAACGTTGCACGTACCCGTCCCGCTACATGCGCCGAGCCAGCCGGTAAAGTTTGATCCGGTGCTTGCCGCAGCCGTGAGCGTCACGGCGCTGCCCGACGCGTGCGTGATCACGCGCTCGCAGGCGCAGGTCATTCCGGTGGGCGTGCTCGTCGCCGCGCTGGACGCGGCGGACTCGAGTCCAATCCCCGAGCCGATGCCGTTGCTGCCGAGTTGATTTTCCCCCGAATTGACGGACACGTTTCTATGATTAGAAATCAAGGAGTCCGATATCCATGCCACTACCTTAAGCTGCGCAATGTTTGCGTCGGGCTTTCAGGATGGCGGCGCGGGCAACATGTCTTGGCATGGTAAGTAGCGCATGATTTTTTG
>JAYVNO010000180.1:0-32828 GCA_043758415.1 Burkholderiales bacterium | reverse complement strand
GGAGCGCAGCAACCGGAGCGTACGCTCTGGTACGTGAGGATTGCGAGCACCGCGCGACGACACAATGCGCCCCACAAATGAATTATTAGAGGTGCCCTTGAGGAGGACACACAATGGAACACACTACGCTCAGCGCCAAGGTTCACTGGATATCGAAGTGGTGCGCGCTGCTTTGCGTGTGTGTAAGCACATGGGTTGTCGCCAAAGAGCCACCGATCCTGCTCGCCAACGTGCTCGGCCCCAACGTCGACGTCACGCAGTATCTGGTCAGCGAAAAGTACGATGGCGTGCGCGCAATTTGGGATGGCAAAACGTTGCGTTACCGGAGTGGTCGCGAGGTGCAAGCGCCTGCGTGGTTCGTCAATAAATTACCGCCCACGCCGCTCGACGGTGAGCTGTGGTTGGCCCGCAGAAAGTTCGACGAGCTTTCCGGTATCGTGCGCAAAACTTCGCCGGTTGATGATGAATGGAAACGCATCACGTACATGGTGTTCGAACTGCCTGACGCGTCGGGCACTTTTGAGCAGCGCTACGTCAAAATCCGCAGCGTGGTAGCCGCAACAAACTGGCCGCAACTACAAGCGGTCGAGCAAACGCGGGTTGCCAATCGCGCCGAGCTAGCGCGCCGGTTTGACGCGATGGTGAAGGGCGGCGCCGAGGGGTTGATGCTGCATCAGGCCGATGCGCTCTACGTCACCGGGCGCAGTGATGTGTTGCTCAAACTGAAGCCGCTGCTCGACACCGAAGCGGTCGTCATTCGTCACTTGCCGGGCAAAGGAAAGCACCTCGGCAGACTCGGTGCGCTCGAGGTGAAAACGAAGGACGGCACCGTGTTTCGTCTCGGTACTGGATTCAGCGATGCGGTGCGCAGCAATCCGCCGCCTGTGGGCAGCATGGTCACGTACACCTATCGCGAAATCACGCCAGCAGGCAAGCCAAGGTTTGCCAGTTTTTTGCGGGTGCGTGATGATCCGTAATTTCGCCGCTTAATAGAAAAATATTCAATCAACCGAGCAACGGCGGCTATGACCTCAGGACGTGTTCATAGCAACCGTACCGACACGACATTGCGTCATGCGTGCATCGATTCCGCGTAATCCGCGAGCCGTCCCAGCGTCTGTTTGCCGCCTTCAATCGCCCCGTGTTTTTCGATTACATCGTCGCGTTCCTTGGCGGTGTCGAATAGCGATCTGAGTTGCAGTTCAGTCTTGCCGTTGCCGAGATCGATGAACGTTACGGTCGTCTCGAAATGCAGTTCTTCGTCATCGCCGCCATCGCCCGAGTGCTGGTGAACGATGCGTTCCGGCTTCACGATTTCGGTGTAGACGATGAGATTTTTGTAGTCCACACCATCCGGCCCGTGCATCGTGAAACGCCATTCGCCGCCAGTGCACACATCAATGCTGTGTGTGGTGATGGTGAAGCCTTCGGGGCCGTACCAGTGCGCGAGATGCTCGCTATCTGTCCATGCCGCGAACACCACGTCGCGCGGCGCATTGATCACGCGTGAAATGATGATCTCGTTCGCTGCCGCATCAAGCACGCGGCCCTCAGCGGAACTCGTGGACACGCTCGCGTGTACCGGTTGAATCACTTTCTCCGTTCGTTCATTCGCACTCATTTCGTCGGCTCCTTTGCCTGTAATTCCTGAAGATAATCATCGAGGCGATCCAGTCGCGCCTCCCAAAACTGGCGGTACTGTTCCACCCACGTCGCGGCGTTCTTCAACGGTGCAGCGTCCAACTTGCACGGTCGCCATTGCGCCTCACGACCGCGTTTGATCAGCCCGGCGCGTTCGAGCACTTTGAGGTGCTTGCTGACGGCGGGCATCGTCATCTGAAACGGCTGCGCAAGCTCAGTCACGGACGTCTCGCCGAGTGACAAACGCGCCAAAATCGCCCGCCGTGTCGGATCGGCGAGCGCCGCGAACGTTACGCTGAGTTGATCACTGGTTTCGCTGAAGCTCATATTCGTATTGCTTTGCCATTACTTTACTAATTGGTTAATTAACGAGATTGTAATTTAAGTAGCGTCAGTTGAACGTTGTCAAACAGTTAACAGCTTTTTTCTTAAAAGCCCGTTTTAATAGGGCTGTACAGCCAATTCCTCGCATATCGACTATGTCTCGTTTATGGCTTTAGCCCCGCATTCAGTCGCTATTTACCAAAAAAGCTGTTAACTCGTACAAATCTTCTGTATCAAGATTGCTCTTAGTTGGATATTCGATGACAATGTCCTGATACGTGCTGCTGTGCAGCATGAAAATCAGGGGAGTGCATGAATATCCATCACCGTTCCAAAGCGTCGTCGGCGATGCCTGACCACATGCACCCGGTATGCCGCGTACGATCCGCGTTTGCTGCGCTGCTGATGGCATTCGCTTCACTGGCAGCCGCACAGGACGCTACACCCTCTCCCGCCATCGCTGCCAAGCCCGGTGTGGCACTTCCGCCCGCCTGCTCACTGCAACTCGCTGCCGACAAGATGGCAAACGTCGCCGCCTTCATCTGGGCCGGCTGCCCGCAGCTGCTCAAGTGGCCGCATGACAAAACGGTGCGTATGAGCGGTCCAGCGCCGTCGGGTGCTGCATCGGTGCACGGTTACGTGCTTAACTATTACGCTCCGTCGGTGTACGCGTGGCTCAAGGCCGGACGACCCGCAGGCGGCATTCCCGACGGCGCGGTGATCCTCAAACAAATGTATGCCGACAACGGAGGCGTGATTGGCACACCGAGCGGCTGGGCGCTGATGGTCAAGCAAAAATCCACGTCCTTCGACGGCTGGCTCTGGGGCTATGCCGACCCGGTCAAACCCAGCGGCGCGGACGGCGGCTATGGCGGCCAGTTTTACGACCCGAACTGCGTGGCCTGTCACGGCTCAGCGAGCACCCGCGAGTTGACCTTCGCCTCACTCGAAAACATTGCCACCGCAGTGCCCTTCGGCGGCACCGCGATGCCGGTCAACAATGGCCTGAAAGGCGGTTCGTTACACGCCAAGCTCGGTATGCTGTCGCTACTCGCGCCGAACGCCGCACTCGCCGCCACCACAGCCGCAGTGGCGGCCATTCCCAACGGCATTCCGTCGCAAGCAGCAAGCCGTGTCATCGTCGGCCCGAACGGTGCGACCAGCTTCTACACTTCGGAGGTGTGCTCGGGTTGTCATGATGCGAGCAACCTCGCCTTCGCGGTGCAATCGAACATGTCATGGCCGCCCAACACGCCGCCCAAAAATCAGCCGACCACCACGCTCAAAAACATCTCTCCGTTCGGCGAATGGGGCGCGTCGATGATGGGCCTCGCGGGTCGCGATCCGGTGTTTCAGGCGCAGCGCGAATCCGAGACATTGACCTATCCCTCGGTCAAAGACGAGATCGACAACACCTGCTACACCTGCCACGGCGTGATGGGAAAACGCCAGCTCGACATCGACCGTCCGGGCACGCTGTTCACGCACAAACACTTCCTCGCGACGAGCGGCGCGGACGCCATTTACGGCGGCCTGGCGCGCGACGGCATCTCATGCCTCGCCTGCCATCGCATGACGCCCGACGGGCTCGGCACGCAGGCCAGTTTCACCGGAAATTTCAAGGTCACCGGAGCGCAAACGGTGTTCGGCCCGTTCAAGGATGTGATCACGTTTCCGATGCAAAACTCGGTCGGCATGACGCCCAAACACGGGGAGGCCATCAGTGACCCGGCCATGTGCGGTTCGTGCCACGTAGTCGAGACTGAAATCCTCAACAAGAACGTCACCTACAACCGCAGCACGTTCGATAAACAACCGAAGTCGCACGAGCAAACCACGTATCTCGAATGGCTCAACAGTCGGTTTCAAACCAAGGCTGCACCCGGCCCCGGCGCGACACCGCAGACCTGCCAGCAATGCCACATGCCGCGTACGGTGAACGGGCAACCCATCACCACGAACATCGCCAATATCGAAGACAACACTTACGTTGACGCTACTGGAAAGCCGTTCCCGAACACGGCACCCGCTGCCGACATCACGATGCAACCGCGCAGCGAATTTGGTCGTCACACGTTTGTTGGCGCTAACGTCTTCGTGCTCGAAATGTTCAAGCAATTCAACGCGCAACTCGGGCTCACCGTCGATCAAAAATCGGGCGATCCGAACTACGACACCACCAATTTTTCAGTGCAGCCGAGACTCGAATTGGCCATTGCAGAAACGACGAAACAGGTGCAAAGCCAGTCGGCGTCGGTGACCATTCGCACGGTGCGAAAGACCGCGAACGGCCTCGATGTCGACGTCCAGGTCATCAACAAAACCGGACATAAATTTCCGTCCGGCGTCGGATTCCGGCGCGCCTTCATCGAGTTCACCGCGATGGATGCAACCGGCAAAATCATCTGGTCATCCGGTCGCAGCACCGACAAAGGCGTGTTGATTGACGACGACGGTGCGCCGCTTGCCACCGAGTTCAGTAAAACCAACTGGCAGCCACACTGGCGCATCATTTCCGGCAGCAAATACGCACAGATCTACGAAGTGCGCACCAAGGATTTGCAGGGTTTGCTCACCACCAGTTTTTTCGGGTTAGCCACGCAAGTCAAAGACAATCGCCTGATGCCCGGCGGCTGGAATGCCAACGGCCCGTACGCCAGCTGGACGGTGCCTGTGGCCGTGCCGATGTCAGCGAGTCCCGGCTACTACAACGGTGCCGGCAGCGATTTGGTGACCTACCGTATGCCCGCGGCGATCGCCTCCCGCGTGAAACAGGTGCGCGCGGTGTTGCAGTATCAATCGATCCCGCCGTATTACCTGAAAGATCGTTTCGACATTGGCGGCAATAACCCGGCGACTGCGCAATTGCGTGCGCTCGTACTTAACGTCGACTACTCAAAGACGGTCGCGAAGGGCTGGAAGCTGACTGTCGCGTCGGCGTCGCGTGCGGTGCAATAGCGCAGTCGCGTGCCATCGCCAGACGACGCGCTCACGCAAGCTTGGCTAACGCCGCTTGCACGTAGTGAAAGCCAATCCGCTCCTGCTCCAGGCGGAGATTGTTGGCCATCACGTTGTTGCGCAAATCGTCGAACAGCGACTGCTCCTGCGCGGTCAGTCGCGACAATTCGCGCCGCACGGGCTGCTCCTCCGTACCCCACAACGTGGGAAACGCGAGCAATGTCGCTCGATCCATCAATAGCGATTCCACATGCGGCAGCGTTGCGCGAAGTTGATCGAGAATCGCAAAGCCGTGTGTATCGATATCACCCCAATAAAAAACCCGACAACGAGATAGCCACGCTGCGTCCGCGATCAGCTCAAAGCCGTAGCCGGCACCGAAAATAGCGAGGCTGTCCGGCACGTCGGGAAGTGCTAAAAAATTAATTTCGTTTTCGGTGATGAACACAGTGGAGACCGCTGGATCGAGTCTTGCAAAACTAGCCGCGTCGAGCGTGACATCACGCTCAATCACTTGCGGAAACAATGCGCGAACTGGATCCAGGACGCGAAATCGAACGCGCGGTGGCTTGTCTCGAAAGCCGTAGCGCTTTGCAAACTGGCTCGCGCCAACCGCCGATGGTTCGATCACCGCAGCAGGCAGCGCAACATCAAGCAGCTCTGTCAGCACACCGCGATGCGTTTCGATAAATTTGCTGTGAACATCGGGCACATCCAGTTGCCGGATGTAGACACCCGGTTTTGGATGCGCCTGCAACCAGTCAACAATGTCGAGCAACCGCGTCCACGCATTCGCCAGCGCCAGTGCGCGCAACGGATTTCGTGACAGCCACGGCAGCAATGCACCGCGACGCTGCGCAGTGGCGGTGACCAACACGCCAAATCGCGTCAGATCGTCGCCTTTGTCGATGACAGTCACTGCGTCGCTCAACGTATCAATCCATGCCTGCGACGGAAGCGAATTTGCGCCATGCACGCGGTGGCGAACACTTTGCAATTCCACGCGATAGCGAGCTGCCGCACGAAGCTCGGCACTCCATAACCGAACTTCGTCAAACCGCTCTGCCACATCGCTCGCGGTGGGCACTTTTAGACGCAAACGCAATGGAAACAAGGCGTCATCAGTTACGACGCTGCGCAGAATGTCGCCCTGATCCCACAGACGTTGCACCTGTGCGTTCAACTCGGCGACAGATGTCAATGTCACGACGCCAGCCTTTGCTTTTCCGCTCGATACTCGGTCATCGTGAGGTTTCGCAATCGCGAAAATTTTCCGTCCTCGTTGTGTACAAAGCCGACGCTCTGCACGAACGGCTCGATCACATGAATTTTTTGCAACGGTGTGACGACCAGCAATTGCAGCTGCAATTTTCCGAAGAGCGCTAACCCATACCGCGCGCTTTCATCCGATCCGCGACCAAACGCTTCATCAATCACCACGAAGCGAAAGGACCGGGTGCGCGTGGCATTCCAGTCCAATCCGAACTGATAAGCAAGACTCGCCGCAAGCACCGTGTAGGCGAGCTTCTCCTTCTGCCCGCCGGACTTGCCACCTGAATCGGCATAGTGCTCGTGTTCCTTGTCGTCTTCGCGCCAGCGCTCACTGGCGGCGAAGCTGTACCAGTTGCGCACGTCAGTGACTTTGCTAGTCCAGCGGCGATCAAGTTCGGTCAACCCCTCGCGTCCGCGAAAGCGCTCGATGATGCGCTTGACTTGAAGAAACTTGGCCTCGGAATACTGCGCGTCGTCGGAGCCCGTTAGCGCGCCTTCGGTGCAGGCGCGCAGCTCCAGTTGAAAGTCGCGAATATCGGCATCGGTGGACAGTGGCGCTTCCAGAGCGATGTAGCGACCGGGGTTGTAGTCAATCTCCGCGAGCGACTCGTTGATGCGCGCGATGCGCTCCTTGATCAGCTCACGTTCGCGCGCAAGTTGCGATTGAAAGTTGGCAATCTCGCGAATCGTGTTTTCGTTGAGAAGCTCTTTGAATTTCGCCTCAAAACCGGGCAAACCGTCGCGGTTTAACTGTTCGAGCTGGGTGCGATACTCAAGCGCTGCGTCCACATTGGCGTCGAAGTCGGCGCACTCCAGCGGATAGTCTTTTTTGTAATTGCTCATCGCCTCGACGATGCGTTCGCGCAGCGTCGCGAGCTTCTTTGATTCGTTGTCAATTCGATCCTGCAACCACTTGCGAACATCCTGCTCGCGCGTGTCGCAGCTGTCAATGGTGAGTCTGGCCTCGTTGATGAGCTCCGCTCGATAGCCATCAATCCTTGCCGCGACGAGTCCGCGGATAATCGGTAGCAACGCCAACGCAGACTGCGTGGTGCCCAGCAGATCGGCGGCGTCGTTTCGACTGCGCGTGTCAGCCGCCTTCGCGCCCACCGCGACGCGCAACGCCTGCTCGCTCTCGATCAGCGCCGCTGCGGCGATGCTGAGTTGCACGTTGAGTACCTGCAACACATTGGAGCTTGCGGCAAGCGCGGCTCGCTCGCGCTGCAACTCGTCGATCACCCTCGCGCTCAGTTGCCAGTTCATCTCGTCAAAGCTGCGATATTCACCCAACTTGCCGAGCGTTTCGAGGCGGGCACGGCAGCCACGCTGCTGTTGCTGAAGCGCGGCGATCCGCGACGACACCAGCGCGATGCCGCCCTCAGCGGCTCGCCTTTTCGCTTCCAGCGCAGCGACTTTATCGTCATTGCTCCAGCCGAGCACAAAGCGGCTTCGATCATCAATGGCGTGGCGATCATCCTTCTCGTGGCGCTCGCCGCTAGCCTTGATTTGCCCTGAACGCGTGACCGCCTTGGGCTCACGACGGAACTGATCCTGCGTCTCGCAGCATGCGACATCGAATCGACGATTTACTTCCGCCAGCAGCCAATCATAATGCTCGCTGTCGGGCTTGATTTCGAGCTTCCTGACCAAAGAATCGCGGTGCAGGCTCACAACCTCCGGACGCGCGCTGCGGCGGACTCTGTAGTAAACAAAACGCGAGCCGAGATGCGTGCGATCCACCCATTCGGCCACTTTTGCATAGCTGTCCTCCGGCACCAGGAGCGAGAGGCCGAAGTTATGCAGCAACCGCTCCGCAGCCCCCGCCCACGCCTGCTCATCAGCGCGCACCTGAATGAGTTCACCAGCGAACGGCAGGTCGAGTTCTTTGAGACCCAGCGCGTTGCACAGGGCACTTCGCAGCTCTACCTGCACGCGACTAATATTGCTGCGGCGTGCTTTGAGGCTATCCAGATCCTGCACCAATAGCCTGTAGTGGTCGCGCAGCAACGAAAGCGCTGCGCTCTGCTCCGTGAGCTGATTTTGTAGCGCTGCCTCATCGTTGTTGGCCGTCTCGGTCATTGCAGCATGATCCCGCAGTTGCGCTTCAAATTGCTCGGTGTCGGCGGCGGCGCGCCACCCCAGCGCGCTGACGTGGGTTCCGTAACGTGACGCCTTGGCCGTACGCTGCGATTTTTCGATTTCGCTGCGTCTAATTTCCTCGTCAATGCGGGCAAGGCGATCGCCGCCGTTCTCGGCAATGGCCCCGCGCAGCTCGCGCTCTTTTTCGCGTTGAGCATGCAGCGCGCGATCAATCTGCTCGATCTCCTGTTCGCGCAGCTTGATCGTGCTGTCGAGCGCATCGATTCGCACCTCCAGCAACGCACACTTGTGCGCGCTGAAATAGCCTCTCAATCCGTCCCGATCAAGTCGTAGCTCGTCGACTTGAGTCACGAGTTCTGTGTGCCGATCACACTGCGCCACCAGCGGCTGCAACGCCTCAATCTGGCGCTTGGCCCGCAGCACCGTTTCGTGGGCTTTCGTGAGGTTTTCGAAGTGCGCATTCAGTTCGCTGATACGACGGGCGACGTCGAAAGACTCCAGCATGTGGGTGCGCACAAACTCGGTCAGACTGCCCACCGATTTCATCGACACGGTTTGATGGAACAGCTCCAGTGGCTGCTCGCCTTGAATGCCGAAGCGATCCCGAAAGCGTTTGCTGTATTCAGCGAAGGTGTCGAATAAGGCCACCGCCGGGCCATCATCGCCGACTTCGCGAAGGCGCTTGCGCAGGAGTTTGATATCTGCGCCGAAGTTCGCGAAGTCGTCTAGTATGGACATGCCGCCGTCAGCCACGACGAAGAGTCGCGCCGGGGGCGCGCTCTGATCCTTGATCCAGAACACCTGCGCTAGCGTCACGGTTTCGCCCAACGCATCGTTAAAGAAGACGCCAAGAATCACCGAGTGGCTGGTTGCTTCTCGCAGCATCACCGGTTTAGCGGCACCCGTGACATCACTTCGCTCGGATTTGTAGTAGCCGAGCACGTAGGAGCGCAAGGTGCGTTCACGCGACTCCGCACCCGCCGCCTTGTTATAGGCGACGCGATTTGATGGCACCAGCAACGTGGTCACCGCATCAACGAGTGTGGATTTTCCGGAGCCAATATCTCCGGTGAGCAACGTGTTGTCGCCGTTGAGATTGAGAATCCACGGGCGTCCGTGAAACGTGCCCCAATTGAGAACCTCCAGCCTTTGCAGCCGGAAACCCGCGTTGACAGTACGTGTGGCAGGCGTCTCGGTAGCGGGCTTGGGGATCGCTGCTGCGGGCACGCTGATGTCACTCATCTGCCGCGTCCTTGCGCTCTTTGCCACCGCCCGCGTATTGCAGATACGCGGACAGACGCTGGTCGAACTCAGCAAGCCACTGCGCATCAACAAAGGCTTTGATAATGCGTTGCACCTCGAAGCTTGGCGCAAGGCCAACGCTACTGGCTTTTAGTTTGCGGACAAAACCAAGATCGACGATTTTGTTCAAGTGCGTTTCAACCTGATCAACGATGCGTGTTTCGTTACTTCCGGCAGGAAGAAACACCCGGATGAGCTCAACCACGTCATCACGCGAAAGTACCAGACGGGAATCGCCGCCACTGGCATCGAACTCGGCCAGCCTTTTGCGAAGTAGCGCGAGCAACAAGCTCACAGCGAACGACAACGGTCGACGCGCAATCAGACGCGGCATGGTGGCAGTCGTATCCTCTTCGTCTACCGACACGTCGTCGCGCGAGCGCAGATAAGCGTAACCCTCCGCCTCATCGAGCGACAGCGCGAGCCCCAACACGGCAACGTAGTCGCGCAACTGAGCCTGAAGCCGCAGCAGCACCGACCAAATACTTGCGTCCTGCTCGCGATAAACGACACCTTTTAACAAAGGAACGATGATTGCGGTCAAGCCGATTTCTCGTGGTTTAGCGGCAGCGATCACGTTTGCCACCGAGTCAGTATTGGTCGGCTCGAGGTCGTCTACAGATTCATTCATACTCATCGAAAAAATATCACTCTTGCAACCGTCGCTGTTCGCCACACAAGTCCGTCCGCCTGCTTCCAGCGAACGCTATCGGTTCGGGTTTCATCAATACTGGCATGGCCGTCGGTCTCCGCCATTTGTAAATACGCCACCAATTCGGCGAGACCCTGCTGCAACGGGCATTCGTCAATCAGCTCCGCAAGCGCAATCTGCGAACGCGATTGCAGTGCGTGCTGCACATGACGATGCAGCAGCGCACGGTCCACGGCAACGTGCGCGAACAGGGCCGCAACATCCACGTCCGCTTCGGCATCATCGAGCTTCAGCGCGCTGATTTTCGTTCGCACTGGCGGCGAGTACAGCGGCCGCTCCATCGGAAGGTCGATGCTCGCCGAAGTTCCGGCGATTTTCATGTTGAGATGCACGGGCGAGAGCGCGCGACAGGCCAACGCCTTCGCCTCAATACCGCGCAATATTTCCATGATGCGACGATTCTCCAGTCGTGCCTTGTCATCGAGAAAGCGGCGCAATTGCTGTGACAGCATGCGCACGGTTGCCTGCGTATGATCGGCGGCGGTCATCCAGTCATAGTGCACGCGCCGCATGCGTGTGTCCGGGTTCAGCGATTGCACAGCCGCGAGTTGCAGGATTCGATCCAGCAACTCGGTCAACTCGTCTTGCCGCCGGCTGGACATCAGGAAATCCCAGAAAGCGCGGAAGCTTTTGCCCTGATCGGAATCCACGATGAGGTCGCGCTCGGACATGATGTCCGCAAGCAGCTCGCCACGCACGCCGTCCGACGCTGCAATGCGCTCGCGTGAACTGCGATCAAGCTTCCTGAAGTTTTGCTCGACCTCGCGAAAATCCGACAGCAATTCACGGGCGAGAGCGCTGAACTGCTGGAAGCGATCTTTGACGGCAGTGTCGTCAAGCAAGGCCAGATCGCCGGCAACCACGCGCGCGATTTCTGCGTCTACGGCGTCGCGCTGGGCGTGCAGTTCTGCAAGGCGAATCTTGGGATCCGTTTCGCTGCCCCGGCTGATCTGCCGCAGCAAGTCCACCAGCGTCAGCAATCGCGATTCGGTGCCGACAAAACTACGCTCGGCCAAGCCCGTTAACCAGGTAATCGCTCGCTCCGCCGCCGGCGTCAAATCAAAGTGCGGCTCATCGGAATCGGGCGGGTAGTGACGGCGCAGCCACCCGCGCTCATTGGCCGCCCAGTCATTCAAATACTCAAGTGCTACTTTCGGATACATCGACTCACCGATGTCCTGCCGCAGAAAATGCAGGTAGTCGTCAAGTGCGTCGGCAAGCTTTGATTGTGCGACGACGCGAGTATTTGGCAGCACAAACAGGCGGTGTAGAAAACTGGCAACGAGCGGAGCGGAGTCGGCCGCCAGCATGCGCCATGCCGGATGCTGGCCGCGCAACAACACAAGCGTGGCGTGATCCAGCGTACGCGTGTCGGAAGCGGACGAGTCGGCTAAATTGGCTATCGAATTCATCGCGGTGAATGCTACGGGAACTGGCAAACCATGCGATCACTTTGCCGCGACTAAAGCGCGTCGCGGTCGCCGCCGACACGCGGCAAGTCACGCCTCCAGCCAATCGCTGATTCGACCTTATGCCTGCCAGAGCTAACCCGCCGCCCGCTCCAATTCCGCCACGTCAATCTTTGTCATCTTCATCATCGCCTGCATCACGTGGCCCGCTTTTGCCGAGTCTTGGTCGCCGAGCAAACGCATCAGCGCTTTCGGCACGATCTGCCACGAGACGCCGAATTTGTCCTTGAGCCATGAGCATTGACTGGGCGAGCCGCCGTCGGCAGTTAGCGCATTCCAGAGGTGATCGACTTCGGCCTGATCTTCACAGCTCACGAACAATGAAAACGATTCGTTGATTTTGAAATGTGAACCCCCGTTGAAAAAAATGTATTGCTGCCCCGCGAGACTGAGCGTAACGCTCATCGTGCTACCTTCGGGATACGGCGAGCCTTTGCCCCAGCGCGCTACGTCATCGATCTTCGAATCGGCGAATAGCGTTACATAGAAATTCGCAGCGGCTTCGGCTTGGGTATCGAACCAGAGAAACGGCGTGACTTTGCTTTTTGGTTGAATCAACATGGCGAGTCCTTGAGCTTATAGTGTTGCCGCGAGTGCGGCGAGCTGATCGGTGGCGACGCCCCAGCCTTGGTGAAAGCCCATGTCAACGTGGGCCTTGCAATCGTCTGCTGTCTAGTGCAGCGCCTTTGCTGTGTAGCGCGTCTTTCGACCCTCCTCTGCAAATGTAAGTACGCAGGTGAAGAAGGGTTTGCCCGACGGCACCCAGGCCGACGTGTAGGCATCGGTGAAGACGAGTTTTTCGTTGTTGACGACTTCCAGATAAACGCCACGGTTCGGCATCTCGGCGCCGTCCGGCCCTTGCATCACGATGAGGCTCGAACCACCGGCGCGCACATCGACTTCTGCATGCGTCGTTCGCCACGGCGGTGGCGTGAACCATTGCACGATGAGCGAGGGCTCCGTCCAGCAGCGGAAAAGTTTCTCGCGCGGCACCTCCATCAGACGCGTGAGTGAGAGCTCGTGGCTGTGCTCGGACATGGGAAAAGTGCAGGACATGGGAGGTGCTCCTCAAATTGCAAAATGTTGAAGATGTTCAGGCAATTTCAGACGTCAAGGAGGGTCTGAAAGCCACCATATATGAGTCGCTTGCCGTCGAAGGGCATGGGATTGTTTTCCTGACTCATGCGCGGATCAGCCATGACTTTTTTCCATGCTTCGTCGCGCACTTGTTTCGACGGCCAGGTGATCCATGAGAACACCACCGTCTCGTCAGCTTTGCGCTGCACCGCCAGCGGAAAGGACGTGAGCTTGCCATCCGGCACATCGTCGCCCCAGGTTTCGACAACGCTCAGCGCGCCGAACTCTTTGAACAGTGGCGCTGCCCTGGCTGCGTGGGTTTGATAAGCGTCGCGATTGGCAGTTGGCACTGCGCATACAAATCCGTCTACGTAATTCATTGTGTTCTCCAGTGTGTTGATAAGGTGGTGGGTGGTCGCTAAAGAATGCCCCGAAGACGCTACTTATCGCCAACGGCTTTCGTCCCTTTTAGCAGCGCAACGATGGCCATGGCATGACCGTGTCCGAGATCGAAGTCGGCCTTTAACCAGGCCACAATGTCGCCGGCCTTTACGCCCTCGCAGAGGCCATTGCCGTCAGCGAGGCCTTTCTTTTTTGCCAGGCGTTTGAAGTCCTCCGGCTTTTTGCCAGTCTTTTCCTGAATGTTGTCGAGGTAGGCTTGAAAAGACATGCTTGCCTCTCCCTACTCACCGTCGCCTTCAACGCCGACCATCCAGCTCACGCCGAACTTGTCACTTGTCATGCCGAAGCAGGGCGACCAGAATGTTTTGCCAAGCGGCATAAAGACCTTGCCGCCCACCGCCAGCGCGTCGAACAGACGTTTGGCCTCGCTTTCGTCATCGGCGGTGATCGACAAACTCACGCCTGAAAAACTCACCGCTTCCGCGCTCATGCCGTCGGACATCATCACGGTCGTGTCGCCGACCGTCATTGAACTGTGCATGATTTTTTGGCCCCAATCTGGCAGCAGCGGCATCGGGTGATTTTTGTCTGGGCTTTCGTCAAAGCGCATCAACATCGTGGTCTTTGCGTCGATGGCTTGGTGATAAAAAGCCAGGGCTTCTTCGCAACGGCCACCCAACATCAAATAGGGTTCAACTCTCATGGTGTCTCCTTCAACTGTGGTTTTGAAAATGGGCTGCCCGGTGTGAGCAAGCCTTCGACATAGCAGCGCAAATGCCCAATGCACAGCGCTGCGATTTCTGCTTCTCCCTGCGCCTTGGCGAGGATGAACGCGCCCTGAATCACCGCCTGCGTGTAGAGCGCAAGCGTGTCTGCGTCCCATGTTGCGTTGGGCGTGTATATCGCTTTTGCTGCGGCAATGTGGACGGCAACCGTTTCCGCATGTGACGAAATGCCCGCCTCGCAGGCGTCGCGAATGCGAGGGTGCGTTTCGTAGGTTTCCTGCACCATGGTGCCGAGCAGACAGGTGAAGTCGGGCAGCTCGCCTTGCAAAAATTCGGCGCGCAGATCGAGGTACGCCAACACCCGATCACGCGGATCGTTCAAGCGTTGATATGCAGACTGCGCAAACAGGCCACCGGTCATCACGTTCCAGTGGTCCACCGCCGCGAGCGCCAGATCTTCCTTGCTTTTGAAATGATGAAAAAAACTGCCCTTGGTCAGGCTCGCTGACGCGCAAATGTCATCAATCGTCGCCGCCGTATAGCCCTTGCTGCGAATCACCTGAAGCGCAGCGTCGAGGAGTTTTGACTTTGAATTTTGAGCGGAGTTTTCCATATCTATATTGAAGCATACCTACGGGTTGGTATGGCGTCAAGTAGGTAGTCAGCTTTTCTGTGAATACCCCATTTAATATGGGCGTGGCGTGTATTTATTGCAAAGTCGATGTTCGGCCAAATTGACTTCTATGCCCATATGAAATGGGCATTTCAATGCAAAGCCAATAGCCACAGCTCACACTTCAAATCGTCTCAATTCCACTTAACCCGATGGCGAAAATTCACCAGATGAGCAGATAATCAAACTACGATTTTTCAGGAGAGCGTAAATGCCCCAATTGAACGTCAACGGCAAAATGCAGGACTTTGTTGCCGACGACGGCACTCCACTGTTATGGGTGCTGCGCGAACAGCTCGGTTTGACCGGCACCAAGTACGGCTGCGGCATCGCACAGTGCGGCGCGTGTACGGTGCATATCGACGGCGTGCCCGTACGATCCTGTGTGATGCCCGCTTCTGCCATGAAGCCCACACAAAAAATCACCACCATTGAGGGCTTAAGCGCGAACGGCTCCCACCCCATTCAAAAGGCGTGGCTGGCGCTCGACGTGCCGCAATGCGGCTTCTGCCAGTCCGGCATGATCATGGCGGCCACCGCGCTGATCAAGGACAAACCGAACCCGACCGACAAAGACATCGACGAGGCAATGACCAACATCTGCCGCTGCGGCACCTACAACCGTGTGCGCACCGCGATCCACACGGCTGCGAAAGAAATGGCCGCCGCAAAAACAGGCGCTGTGCCAAAAAAAGTTGCCGAGTTGGGCAAGTCGGTCATGAATATTGAGCACGTCGCTGGAGGACAGGCATGAGCAGCACCGCGCAACTTACGAAATCATCGCGCCGCAGTTTTCTCAAACAAAGCGCCACCGCGACTGCAGGACTGGTCATCGGCTTTCATATGCCGTTCCTGAACAAGCAGGCGATGGCGCAGGGCATCAACACGCCCGCCGCCCCTGAAGTCAACGCCTGGGTGGTCGTACGGCCCGACGACAAAATCATCATCCGCATCGCGCGCTCCGAGATGGGCCAGGGGAGCCTCACCGGTCTCGCGCAAATGGTGGCGGAGGAGCTGGAGTGCGACTGGGCAAACGTCAGCACCGAGTATCCGACGCCCGGCCAAAGTCTGGCCCGTAAACGCGTGTGGGGCGACTTCTCGACCGGCGGCAGTCGCGGCATTCGCGGCTCGGCCGATAACGTGCGCAAGGGCGGTGCCGCCGCCCGCATGATGCTGATGCAGGCAGCTGCTGACCAGTGGCAAGTGCCAGTAGGTGAATGCACCGTGTCGAAAGGCGTTATCTCGCATGCGTCGTCAAAGCGCAGCACGACTTACGGCAAGGTAACCAACGCGGCGTCCAAGCTCACTGAGCCGACCGATATCAAGCTGAAGGATCCGAAAGACTGGACCGTCATCGGCAAACGACTCGCGCGCCTCGACACCGTGGACAAGACCACGGGGCGCCAGATCTACGGCATGGACCTGAAACTGCCCGGCATGTTGAATGCGGCGGTGAAAGCCAGCCCGGTGTTTGGCGGCAAGATCAAGAGCATTGATGATGTGGCCGTGCTCAAACGGCCCGGTGTGAAGAAGGTGCTGCGCGTTGGCGACGATACGGTGGTGGTCGTGGCTGACACTTGGTGGCGCGCGAAGACTGCGCTTGACGCGTTGAAAATTGAATGGGACGAAGGCCCCAACGCCAAAGCGTCCAGTGCGACATTCGCTGAGACGCTGAAGGCCGGTCTCGACGCGAAAGATGCGGTCGTCGGCAACAGCGTTGGCAATGCGCCTGCGGCGATTGCCAGTGCCGCTCGCAAGATCGAGGCGGTGTATTCGTACCCGCACCAAAACCACGTCTGCATGGAGACCATGAACGCCACCGTGCAGTGGACACCCGAGCGCTGCGAAGTGTGGGTGCCGACACAGAACGGTGAGGCCGCACTGGCCGCTGTTGCGGAGTCGTCCGGCTTGCCCGCTGCGCAATGCGAGGTGTACAAAATTCACCTCGGCGGCGGCTTCGGGCGACGTGGTGCCACCGACTACATCCGCTTGGCGGTCAACATCGCCAAACAAATGCCGGGCACCCCAATCAAGATGATCTGGTCGCGCGAAGAGGACATGGCGCAGGGTCGTTTCCATCCGGTCACGCAATGCAAGATGACGGCGGGGCTTGACGACAAAGGCGAGATCACCGGGTTGACGATGCGCATCTCCGGGCAGTCGATTCTTGCGTATGTTGCGCCGCAAAACATTCGTGACGGCAAGGATCCGGTGGTGTTCCAGGGCTTGAATCCACCGGGGCCGGAAGCATCGATTGGCTACACGTTCCCGACGTTGCTGGTTGATCACGCGATGCGCAATCCGCATGTGCCGCCGGGCTTCTGGCGCGGCGTGAATCTGAACCAGAACGCGATTTATCTCGAAGGATTCATCGACGAAATTGCCCATGCGACCAAGCAGGATCCGCTGGCGTTACGGCGCAAACTGATGACCCAACATCCGAAGCATTTGGCGGTGTTGAACGCAGTTGCAGAACGTGTCGGCTACGACAAACCGGCACCCACTGGCGTGTTTCGTGGCCTCGCGCAAACGATGGGTTTTGGCTCGTATGTCGCAGCGTGCGCCGAGGTCTCGGTGAGCAAGGAAGGCGTGCTGAAAATTCATCGAATCGTCGCTGCAACTGACTGCGGTAACGCGGTGAATCCACAGCAAATCGAAGCGCAGGTTGAGGGCTCGTTCGTGTACGGGTTGGGCGCGGCGCTGTATCAGGAATGTACGGTCAAGGACGGTCGTATCGAGCAAAGCAACTTCGCCGACTATCCGTCGCTTAGGCTCGCTGATATGCCGAAGGTAGAAACGGTCATCCTGTCGTCGGGTGGGTTCTGGGGCGGTGTCGGCGAGCCGACGATTGCGGTGGCAGCACCCGCCGTGCTCAACGCGATCTTCGCGGCGACCGGCAAGCGCATTCGTGATTTGCCGTTGAAGAACCATAGCTTAAAGGCGTAGCGGCAATGCGCCTGTTGTTCATGGCGCTTGCGATTTCGGTGGGCGGCGGTGTTGTGGCGGGACAGGCCAGCGGTGCGCCGATACCCGCTTACCGCGTCGTTGACGGCGGCATTCCGCTAGCGTTGACGGAGCAACCGGGAGACGTGACGCGCGGTCGGGACATCGCCACCAATCGGCAGGTGGGTATGTGCCAGCTCTGTCATCAGGTGCCGACGAGCGCTGATCGGTTTCAGGGAGACATCGCCACCCCTCTGGCGGGTGCGGGCACACGCTGGACGGTGCCGCAACTGCGTCTGCGCGTCGTGGATTCGCGTCGTGTGAATGCCGATTCCGTCATGCCGACGTACTTCAAAGTGGACGCGCTGACACGCGTGGGTAGCCGTTGGCGAGATCAACCGATTCTCAACGCGCAGCAGGTTGAGGACGTGGTGGCGTGGCTGGTGTCGCTCAAATGAAGCGCCGACTATTTTTGGCAAGCAGTGCAGGGGTTGTGCTCAGCATCGTCGCGCGTCCGGTCGCCGCCGTTGCGCAAAGCTCCGTGCTGACGGCGCTGGTGCGGGAGTACGCGGCGGGCCGCAGGGTCACCGAGGGGCGCGTCAAATTTGATATTGCCCGACTGGTCGACAACGGCAACAGCGTGCCGATTGAGGTGACCGTGGACAGCCCGATGACACCGCAACAGCATGTGGTCGGAATTAAGGTATTCAACGAAAAAAATCCGCAAAATGATGTGGCACAGTTCACGCTTTCGCCTCAGTCGGGTCGCGCGCGTGTCGCCACCCGGATCCGCCTTGCCACTACCCAGCAACTGGTGGCTGTGGCAAAAATGAACGACGGCAGTTGCTGGACGCACACGGTGGAAGTGCTGGTCACCGTCGCCTCGTGTATTGAAGAATAACGCGATGGCACGCACCCTCATCACCGTTCCAACAACCGCTAAGTCTGGCGAAATAATCGAGATCAAAGCGCTGGTGCAGCACCCGATGGAGACAGGTTACCGACGCTCGAGCGACGGCGACATGTTGCCGCGCGATTTGCTCCGCACATTTACGTGTCGCTTTGTTGCGGGTACCGGTTCAACCGAAGCAGGTGAACTCGTGTTCGCGGCAACATTTCACGCGGCCGTTGCCGCCAACCCGTATCTGTCGTTTCACTTCCGCGCCGCCGCAACCGGCACGCTGATTTTTGTCTGGGAAGGCGACAAGGGATTTGCCCAGCGCGAGACGACAAGCCTGATCGTTTCATAGCGTGCGAGCGCTAACGATCCTGCTCATATCGCTCGCGTTATTCGGCACTGCGCAAGCCGCCGACACTCGCAAGTCCGGTTTCGAGTTCATGCAACCGTCGACGCAGGCGCTGCAAAAAGACGACGCGCAAAACCCAGCGATGCTGTGGGTAAAAGACGGGCAAGCGCTTTGGAGCAAATCCGACGGCGCAGCCGCAAAATCCTGCGCTAACTGTCATGGCGAAATCGCTCGCATGCGCGGCGTCGCAGCGCGCTACCCGGCGTACTCATCGGCACAGAAAAAAGTAGTCAACCTTAGTCAGCAAGTCAATTTCTGCCGCATCGAACAGCAGCGCGCAACGCCGTGGCCACCCGAGCACGAATCAACGCTGGGACTTGAGGCTGCCATCAGCAACGAGTCCCGCGATCTGCCGGTCAAACCGCTCACGCAAGCGCAACTCATGCAAGCCCAGAAGCGCGGCGAAACGCTCTTCAACCAACGCATGGGTCAAGTCGATTTAAGCTGCCGCGACTGCCACGACAACCTCGCGGGCAAGAAACTGGGCGGCAACATCATTCCCCAAGGCCACGCCACCGGCTACCCGGTCTATCGCCTGGAATGGCAAAACATCGGCAGCCTGCAACGGCGATTGCGCGGCTGCATGACAGCAGTGCGCGCGGAGCCATATGCGTTTGGCGCAAGCGAACTGGTTGATCTAGAAGCGTTTCTCGCCAAACGTGCTGAAGGGATGAAGCTGGAGTCCCCCGGCGTGCGCCCGTAATCGTTCGTTGATTAAGGCCGCACCAACTCAGGCCCAACCCTCGTGCCCAACGCATCCAGCCCCGCACGCAACTGAGCGTACGCGGGATCAACGGCATCCGGCGCGCCCTTCACGCCGAGATCAATGTGGCGACCATAGGTCGGGTGATCCACGCTCGGCAGGCTGAACACTTTGACGCCCGGGTGATCGCGCTCTATCGCCTCCATCAGCGGCGTCAACGCAGCCTCCATCGCGCCCATCACGATTATCGACTTTTCGATCCACGCATCGCGCCGAAACAGGTGCGCGTACTTCGTGTCCAGCACCCACTCCATCATCGGCCACGCCATCACCGGAAAGCCCGGCACAAAGTGAACATCGCCTACCGAAAAACCGGCGATCTTGTTGAAGGGATTTGGAATGATTGTCGCGCCCGCCGGGAACATGCCCATATTCAGCCGATGCACGTTGTCTGCACGATCCGGGTCGCACGCAACCCCCTGCTCCCGCGCCACATCCTGCATGCGCTCGCGGATGAACGCTTCCGCCTCAGGGTGTAATACGAGCGCAACGGCGAGCGCGGCGGCCGCACACTGCCGCGTGTGATCGTCTGGCGTCGCGCCGATGCCACCCGTCGAAAACGCCACGTCTCCCGAGGCAAATGCACGCTGCAGAGCCGCAGTAATCCGCGCCGGATCGTCGCCCACGTACTCCGCCCAGGCCAACGGTAAACCGCGTGCTGCGAGCAGCTCGATCACCTTCGCGAGATGCTTGTCAGTGCGTTTGCCGGAGAGGATTTCGTCACCGACGATGATGACGCCGAATTGGGATTGCTGATTTTCTTGCATGGTGTGAAGAATAACGAATGCGAGCAATCTGCACAGGACAGCGCACCCACTATTGCTTCAAAAACGCATCGTACCGCGCCTGGTGCACGGCGCGCATGCGAGTGACCATCGCATGCATCGCGTCGGTCATCAGACGCGGTAAGTACACGCGGTCGCTGCGATCAGAAGCCCCGAACCCGGGCAGGTCCAGCGCGTACACCGCACGCGTGGCACCATGGTGTTCAAACACCGGGGCGGAGTTAGGTGCGCTCACTGCGCAATCAGAGGGAAAAGTTACCCCAAGAAATGCCGCGCGACGAACGCGTACAACGGGATGCCGAACAGGATATTCAACGGAAACGTAACGCCCAACGAAAGCCCAAAATAAAGCGACGGATTCGCTTCGGGAATCGCGTAACGCAGCACAGCGGGCACCACAATGTAGGAGGCGCTCGCCGAGAGCACCATCAACAACGCCGCGTCCGCTGCTGGCAATCGAAGCAGAACCGACAGTCCGAGCGCGATGGCGGCGTGAACCAACGGGCCGATGCTGGCGTACGCGATTAGCACCGGCGACTTGCCCTTCACGGTGCCGAAGTTCTTCGCCACCATGAGCCCCATGTCGAGCAGGAAAAATGCCAGCATGCCTTTGAACAAATCGCTCGAAAACGGTGCCATCATCGCTTTACCCGTATCGCCGCTCAGATAACCCACCAGCATCGCGCCAAGCAGTAACAAATGCGCACCATCGGTGAACGATTCATGAAGAATTTTGCCGAGCGACGGGCCTGCGTTCGGCCCGCCTACGGCGGCCACCAACGCACCACCGGACGCAGCCACTGTGATGGCACTTGCCTGCGCATGCCGCAGCATGTTGGCCAGCAACACGGCCATGATGATTGCTGGTGACTCCATGACCACCAACGCCACCGCCATGTAGCCGCCCGGAGCCATTTGGATGCTTTCAAGATATTGCATGGCGGTTACGAACGTCACCGCGCTCACCGATCCGTAGGACGCCGCGATCGCCGCCGCATCAAAGCGCGACACCCGATTCTTCAGCAACTGATAACCCAGCGCGGGCACGATGAACGCCATCACAATCGCCGCCGTCAGGCTGACCATCACCGACGCGCTCAGGCCCGAGTGCGCCAGCGCGAAACCGCCCTTGAGGCCGAGCGCCATCAGCAAGTACAGCGACAGAAACTTCGAAATTGCGGGAGGAATTTCGAGGTTCGATTTCAGCGCGCCCGCTAGCACGCCAAAGACGAAAAACAGAATAGCGGGATCGAGTAAGTTTTGCATTGGAGTTTTCCTTTGACCTAATGCTAGAAACTTCTGCTAATCAAGTAAAATCGATTTAATAGTAGTAATACATAGATAAAATACTATGAATATCACCTTTCGGCAACTGCGGCTATTCCTCGCGCTCGCGGACACCGGCGGCGTCAGTCGCGCCGCGCGTGAATGCCACGTCACGCAGCCCACCGCATCGATGCAGCTCAAAGAGGTCACAGACTCCGTCGGTGTGCCGCTGTACGAGGTGATTTCGCGGCGCGTACACCTGACCGATGCGGGCCGTGACTTAGCCCGAACCGCACGATCCATCGCGGACGATTGGGCCGCATTCGAACAACGCGTGGACGCAACCAAGGGCCTGACGCGCGGCAAGCTGAGGGTCGCCGTCGTGAGCACCGCAAAGTATTTCGTGCCACGTCTGCTCGGCACGTTCTGCGCCAAGTATCCAGAGATCGACATCTCGCTGGAAGTACTGAACCGCGACGGCGTAGTGCAACGGCTGCGCGACAATCAGGACGATCTCTACATCATGTCGATGCCGCCGACCGACATTGATCTTGAAGATCAGGTCTTCATGCCGAACCCGCTGGTGGTGATCGCAGCCAACTCGCACCCGTTGGCAACGCGACAAAATATAGAGCTGGGCGACTTGAGCAAACTTCGTTTCATCCTTCGTGAGCGCGGCTCCGGCACACGCATGGCAATCGATGCGCATTTCAAGCGGCTCAGGTTCAAGTCCAACCTGCGCCTTGAGCTGGGCAGCAACGAAGCGATCAAGGAGGCTGTTGCGGGTGGCCTCGGCGTGTCCGTAATCTCAAGCCACGCGCTGCATGGCCAAGCCGCCGAGCATGGTGTCTGTGTGCTCGACGTCGCAGGCTTTCCCATCGAATCGAACTGGCATGTGGTTCGGCGGCGGGGCAAACAGCTTTCACCGATTGCGAGGGTGTTTCAGGCGCACCTGCTCGTCCAATCCGGAAAATGGGCTAGATCAGCTCCGCATCCTTCGTCGCCTCAGGCACCGGCGGATGGGTCAGACTATTGCGAATGAACTGCTTTTCGTAATGGCGGTTACGCCGATTTTTCTTGGCAGATGCCCGCTGCCCCAATCGCTTGTCGATGACGATTTCAGTCAGGCGACTCAAGTCGCTCAGACTCTGGATGGCGTTTGGTGAGTTTCGTAGCGGCATGTTGAAAGGCCTCAGATGTTCAGCCGAGCCGTGAAAGTAGCCAACCCACCGCCGCGATATGGCCAAGGGTCAGCAGGACGGAGAAACTATGCAGCCATTTGAAGCGTGAGCGCTGGCCCGCGTCAGTCGCACGGTTGATGGCGGGCATCAGCACCTGCCGCGCCGGAACTGATGTGATCGCCACAGCAGCCATGAGCGCCGCATATTTCGCGTCATGGGGCCACCAGAGCAGCGCCGCAGCGGTCGCGGTGGCGATCACAAACGCATAGAACCACGGAAAGGCGCGACGCAACACAGCGCCTGCGGTTTGCGCTGGCAGCGCCTTAAACACGAATGCCGCGAAGCCAAATGAGTAAAGGGTCATGCCGCCGAACAGCAGGGCCGTAGACAAAATTGCAAGCGACAGGATCATGAGAAACTCACCTCGTACTTAATTTAAATGGCAGCGGCGTGGCGGATTGCCATCAAGGCAGCGCATAGCCCTCTGCCGTAGCAATGCGCTCCAGCGCGGATTCAAACAATATCCGTGCAGCACCTGCAACCCGATGCACATAAGCATGTAGTTCAGCGTCGGCGGGGCTGCGGCTCGAGCAGCTCGCGCTGTAATCCTCAAAACTTGAAATTTGCAACAGCAATTCAGCCACATGTCCAGGGCATTCGCAGGCAATATGCGACGACAACCCGGCAAACCCGGTCAACGCGGCATCGTCAAACCGACGTAGCGGCGCGGGGCTTTCAGATAAACCCAGCGCACCGATTGCCCAAGGCGTAGGCGCGACTTTTTTTGTCTCGCTGTTACTTGCTTTGTCACCACCGTCAGCGTTCTCGCGAAGCCCAGCGGCAAGCGTTAAAAGCCATGTTCCCAGCGCCTCATCGTCGGCAGGTTCGCGCACAATGTGTACGCCCGCACGAGCAAATGTGTTGCGTTCCGCCGTGCTAGAAAAGCGATACGACACTGCAACCGCGCGGGCGCTCCATACTGCCTGCGCGGCCTTCAACCCTGGCAGCATATCGGGCCGCAAGTCGGAGGCCTGCCACAGCAGCAGGTCGGGCGCTGCCGGATTCGATTGAGCTGCCCCCGCCGCAGCTTCGGTCAACGAATCAAAAATCCCCACCACCTCGGGTGGCGTACCGCAGCGGTTGAGGACAGCGGGCCGCACCAAGCGCATGGCCATGGCTTGACCAATCACAATGATGCGCAGCGGTGCGCTGCGCGAAAGCTGAGCGGCGTTCCGTTGCAATGAACCGTACGTTCGGACGCTTGACAGGTCGCGCAACTGCTCGATGGTCAATACAGCCACGGAGCCAATCGCATGCCCTTGTTCGGTGAGCTGTCGCAGCAGCGCGACCCGTTCGACGTCAGCAGCGGAGTAGAGCCTGTGGCCTGACGGCGCAGTAGCGGGTTTGATCGCCTGGTAGCGCTGCTCCCACACGCGCAAGGTGGACACGGGCATTCCCGACAGCCGCGCCACGGTGCCGCTGCGAAAACTCGGTTGCGGTGAGTCAGGTTGGGGCAGGGATGAGCGCGTGGGCGACGGGGCGGGCATAAGAAGATCAATTGCGTTTGATTTGAAGCGTATTATGCCGCAAAGCACGAGGTATTAGCCATATTGCAGTGGGTTTGCCTTCATTACGATATGATTCATGTATGCAATATCCAACTCAAAAACTTTCAACAGTTTACTTTGATGGCGGTTGTCCGGTGTGTTCACGCGAAATCGCGATGTATCAGCGTGAGCAAGGCGCAGATACGGTGAACTGGGTTGACGTCGCAAGTTGTGAGGTCACAGCCCTTGGCCACGGCCTATCGCGAGAGACCGCCATGGCGCGGCTGCATCTGCGGCTTCCTGATGGCAGCCTAGTCAGTGGCGCAGAGGCCTTCACCGGTTTGTGGCGTCGGCTGCCGCGCTGGGCGTGGCTTGGGAGCCTGCTGGGTACGCGCGCAACCCTGTGGTTGCTTGAAGCGGGGTACAGAAGCTTTCTGGTCATACGGCGCGGCTGGCGCAGAACGTGATGACGATCAACCGTAACGGTGCGCTGTCACAAACACACAGCAAGAACCATGTCTCCGTCTGGTTTTTTTAAAAATGAACGCACATCAACCACACACGGATAGCAACTGCGCACGCACCGACGGCTGGCGCGGCATTGGGCGACAAATACGCGCTGCACCACTCCCCACCGCAGTTCCTGCGGCGACAGAGATGATTGGCCCCAACGTTGGCGCGCTTGCGAGCCCGTTTGGCAACGCTCGCGCTTTGCCGCGCGAAGTAATCGCAGACCTGCGAACCGACCACGCAGGCGAAACGGGTGCTGTGTGAATTTATTGGGGCGTGTTGCGCTTCGCGCGAGACCCGGCGCTGCGTGCGTTTGCGCAGCGACATCTGGCAACCGAGCAATCGCATCTGTGCCATATTCAGGCCTGGTTGCCCAAAGCGGATCGCAGCCGTTTGCTGCCCATCTGGCACGTTGCGGGTTGGCTGACCGGTGCGCTGCCCGCCCTGACGGGCCTCGTGCGGCGTACGCGACCATCGAAGCCGTTGAGCGGTTTGTGGATGAGCACTACGAGGATCAAATCCGCCACCTTGCGGCCTACCCGGCCCTACAAGTTCTGCGGCAAACCCTCCTCGACTGTCAAGGCGACGAAATCGATCATCGCAATTAGGCCGCAGCGCTGCAAGGCCCCGTGGCGCAAGGCATGTTTCTGCGCGCATGGTGCAGGATGGTCGACATAGGCTCGCGCCGTGCGGTGAGCGTCTGCCGCCTCATCTGATCGGAAATTTCCATGACCGCTGAGATCGAGCGCTTTAATCGGCTGTGTGCAACGTGGCGGAACAGGGATGAGCCCATGCGCCAGCTTTACGTCGTCAACGCCTTGCGGCTTCGGGGCACCTCTAATAATCCATTTGTGCGGCGCATTGTGTCGTCGCGCGGTGCTCGCAATCCTCACGTGACCTGCGCATACGCTCCGGTTGCTGCGCTCCGGGCTCCTAACATTGCATCCCCAAAAATGAATTATTAGAGGTGCCCTTCAATCTTTCGTCACACAGATTGCTGCTCATTTTGGGCAAGACAAATCCAACGCGCTCACAGGATTGCGCATGTCGTTCGACGCGATAGTATCTGGCCATTAACTCGCTTGAAATAGTTTTGTACTGAACGGGTACCTATGAACCTGCACCGTCTCCATCTCGTTTCCCTCTCGCTGTTCAATCTGGTCGCGCGGACAGGCAGCATCAGCCAGGGCGCGGCGTTGGCTGCGCTGGCGGTTGGCGCGGCTAGCAAGCGCATCACTGATCTGGAGGCGGCGTTTGGCATGGCGCTGTTTGATCGGCATTCGCGCGGCGTGAAGCTCACACCTGCTGGGGAGGCGCTACATCGCCATGTAAAGCGCATTTTGGGTGATATTGACCAGATGAATGCTGATTTGTCCGATCATGCTAGGGGCGTGATTGGCGTTGTCAGGCTGTGGGCGAACACCTCGGCGATCACACAGTTTTTGCCCGCTGATCTAGCAGCGTTTGTAGCGAGCCAGCCGGATATCCGCATCGAAATGAATGAGGCCGAGAGCCATGACGTGGTGCTGGCGCTGCTGGACGGACGAGCCGACGTCGGTATTTTTGCGGATCGCACGCCTGCGTTTGGCCTGCTGACGACGCCGTATCGCTCGGATCGGTTGGTGCTGGTGGTGCGGCCAGATCACGCGTTAGCTAAGCGCAAGCGCGTGGCATTTTCGCAGGCAGTTGATTACGACTTTGTGAGCCTCTCACATGCAACCTCGCTAGCGCAGCGGCTGGCGCATGAGAGCCGCGAAATTGGCAAGGCGCTGCGCATCCGTATCCACGTGCGAAGCTTTGATGCCATGTGTCAGATGGTGGCGGCGGGCTTGGGTATTGCCATCCTGCCAGACGCAGCGGTGCAGCCAATGATGAAGCCCCTCGGTTTGCGCAAAATTGAACTGACCGACGCGTGGGTGCATCGCCAACTATTGCTGGGCACGCGCGATTTGACCGGTCTCGCGCGTCCCGCCCGCAGCCTTTACGACCATTTGCTGCGCGGGCGGGCCGAAACTTGAGCTTTCGCGATTGGCGAAAGCTTGGTTGACGAGAATCGCGTTCACGAACGACCGTTCGCTGCCTAAACTTAAGGCAATTGCATTAACTGCCTTCGCGTCGTTGCGACGGAATCGACTTTGAGTCTCGCCGCCCAAACCCTGTTCGACAAGCTATGGCAAAGTCATCTCGTTGACGAGACTGAAGATGGCGAGTCGCTGCTGTATGTAGATCGGCATTTGGTGTACGAGGTGACGAGCCCGCAGGCGTTCGAAGGCCTGCGGCTTTCTGGCCGCCGCCCGTGGCGGGCTGACACGGTGATCGCAGTGGCCGACCATAACGTGCCCACCGTCGCATCAGAGCGCTCGTCAGTTGACGCGATTGCCGACCCGCTATCGCGCGCTCAAGTCCGCCAGCTCGGCAAAAATTGCGACGAGTTTGGCATCACGTTTTACGGCCTTGGTAATCAGAAACAAGGCATCATCCATGTCGTCGGCCCCGAGCAAGGTGCAACGCTGCCGGGGATGACCGTGGTCGCTGGGGACTCGCACACCAGCACCCATGGGGCCTTCGCGGCACTGGCGTTTGGTGTGGGCACGTCGGACGTAGAGCACGTGCTGACAACGCAGTGCCTGGCCGTGCGCAAAATGAAAAACATGCTGGTGCAGATTGACGGTCAACTCCGCTCGGGTGTGACCGCGAAAGATTTGATCCTGCACATCATCGGACTGCTCGGTACTGCGGGCGGAACGGGCTACGCCATTGAATTTAGCGGCGAGGCGATCAGCGCGCTGTCGATGGAAGGCCGCATGACGTTGTGCAATATGGCCATCGAGGCCGGAGCGCGCGTGGGACTTGTCGCAGTGGATGACACCACCATCCACTACCTGTGTGATCGCCCGATGTCACCTCGCGGAGCGGACTGGGAAGCGGCAGTCGCCTTCTGGAAAACACTCAAGAGCGATCCTGATGCAACCTTTGATGTCGTGGTGAACATCGATGCCGCGATGCTGCAGCCGATGGTGACATGGGGCACATCGCCCGATATGGTCGTGGCACTCGACGGCGTGGTGCCCGACCCGGCACAGGAAGCCAGCCCGGTGCGCAGCAAAAGCATGCAGGCCGCATTGAAATACATGGGGCTGACTGCGGGCACGCCGATGCGCTCAATCAGCATCGACAAGGTATTCATCGGTTCCTGCACTAACGGCCGCATCGAGGACTTGCGCGCAGCGGCCGCCGTGGTTCGCGGTCGTCGTATTGCGGCAAACGTAACGCAGGCGCTGGTCGTTCCTGGCTCGGGTCTGGTCAAAGCGCAGGCAGAGGCCGAGGGGCTTGACCGAATTTTCACCGAGGCAGGACTGCAATGGCGAGAGCCGGGCTGCTCGATGTGTCTCGGCATGAATGATGACCGGCTGTCACCTGGTGAGCGTTGCGCTTCAACCAGCAATCGAAATTTTGAAGGACGACAGGGGCCAGGGGGACGCAGCCATTTGCTAAGTCCTACTCTGGCGGCAGCGGCGGCGATCGCGGGGCGGTTCGCCACGGTTGAAGAGCTGGGGCAGATCGTATGAAGCCGTTTACCCAATTGCAATCTCTGGTGGTGCCGATTGATCGCGCCAACATCGACACCGATGCGCTGATTCCCAAACAGTTCATGAAGTCGATCCTGCGCACGGGCTTTGGCGACAACCTCTTCGATGAATGGCGATATCTGGATCGCGGCGAGCCGGGGCAAGATGTATCGACGCGTCCGCGCAACCCTGCGTTTGCGCTCAATCAACCGCGCTACGCCGGTGCCCAGATTCTGCTGGCGCGGGAAAACTTTGGTTGCGGCTCTAGCCGTGAGCATGCGGTTTGGGCGTTGAGTGATTTCGGCATACGCGTCATCATTGCGCCAACCTTCGCCGACATCTTTTTCAACAACTGCTTCAAGAATGGCTTGCTGCCCGTCACGCTGCCAGCCGAGGTAATTTCACGACTGTTCCACGATGTTGAGCAGCACGTCGGCTATGTGCTGACAGTGGATTTGTCCGCGCAAACGCTCGCGTCATCGGACGGGCTCTCCACCACGTTTGCCATTGATGCCACGCGCAAAGGCCGATTGCTACAGGGATTAGACGACATTGCGCTTACGCTGCAAAATGCCGACCGCATTCGCGCATTTGAGGCGGGTCGTCGCGCCGCCGAACCGTGGCTATTTCGATAGTATTTAAAATTTTTATGGAGGTCACTGATGTTTAATTTCCGTCAATCTGTTCTGGCCCTACTCTGCGCGCCACTCGCGTTCGCGGCTACCGGGTTTGCTAGCGCGCAAGACAAATATCCGAGCAAACCGGTCACCATCATCGTGCCGCAAGCGGCAGGTGGTGCCAACGACGCCATCGCGCGCGTGATTGCGCAGAAACTGACCGAGCAACTTGGGCAGACATTTATCGTCGATAACCGGCCGGGAGCGGGCGGTAATCTCGGCACGGTGGTGGCAGCGAAAGGCAAGCCTGACGGCTACACGCTGATGCTCACGGCAGACAGCTCCATGGTGATCAATCCGGCGCTATACAAAAGTACGGGCTTTGATCCGCTGAAAGATTTTTTGCCGGTGAGCACCGTCGCCACGGCAGGCTATGTGCTCGTTGCTAATCCCGCGTTCCCAGCAAAAAATATCGCGGAGTTCGTCGCGCTCGTGAAACAACAACCCGGCAAGATCAACATTGGCTCCGCAGGTAACGGCACGCTCAATCACCTGATCGGCGAAATGCTCGGCAAAGCCACGGGCATTGATCTCGTGCATGTGCCGTATAAAGGCGCGGCTGCGGCGGTGACCGATCTGGTCGGCGGGCAGGTGCAGGTGTCAGTGCAGAGCTTGCCGTCATCGATTTCGTTTATCAAATCGGGTAAGGTCAAAGTGCTTGGCGTGGTAAATCAGAAGCGAGTGCCCGCATTGCCTGATTCGCCAACCATTGGTGAAACAGTGAAGGGTTTCGGCACTACGCCGTGGTACGGCATGTTCGCGCCTGCGGGCACACCCAAAGCGATCATCCAGCAGTTGAACGCGGAGATTACCAAAGCGCTGGAATCGAAAGATGCCATAGAGCGCTTGGCGGGCGTCGGTTGCGAGCCGTTCAAATCGTCGCCGGAGCAGTTTGCGACTTTAGTGCGCGATGACTTACCGCGTTGGGCGAAGATCGTCAAAGACGCTGGCGCAACGGTGGACTAATTGAATACAAACGCTAACGCGATGAAACTTTCCAGCTTGAACAACGAAACGCTAGCGGCGCTACAGGGTCTGCGCGTGATCGAAATGGGTCAGCTTATCGCGGGCCCGTTCGCGGGCAAAACGCTGGGCGACTTTGGGGCCGATGTCATCAAGATTGAAGCGCCGGGCAGCGGCGATCCGCTGCGTAATTGGCGCAAAATCCTCGATGGCACCTCAGTCTGGTGGCAAGTGCAATCGCGCAACAAACGATCCATCGCGATTGATTTGCGCAACGAGGAAGGTCAGGCGCTGGCCCGCCAACTCATCGCACAAGCCGATGTGCTCATCGAAAACTTTCGTCCCGGCACGCTTGAAGGTTGGGGCATGGATTACGCCACGCTGTCGAAAGACAATCCCGGCCTCATCATGTTGCGAATTTCGGGCTACGGCCAGACCGGGCCGTATCGCGATCTGCCGGGCTTTGGCGCGATTGGTGAGGCGATGGGCGGCTTGCGTCATCTCACAGGCGAGACAGGGCGAGTGCCGGTGCGCTGTGGCATCTCCATTGGCGACACGCTCGCGGCGTTGCACGGCACGATTGGCGTATTGACCGCGCTCTATCACCGCAAGGTCAATGGTGGCAAGGGGCAGGTGATTGACGTGGCGCTGCATGAGTCGGTGTTTAACGTAATGGAAAGTTTGCTGCCGGAATACAGCGCGTTTGGCGAAGTGCGTGAGCCGGCGGGCTCCGCGTTGCCCGGTATCGCGCCGTCGAACGCGTATCGCTGCGTCGACGGCGTGGTGCTCATCGCGGGCAACGGCGACAGTATTTTTAAACGTCTGATGAGCGTAATTGATCGTGACGATCTGGGGGGCGATGCAGCCCTTGCCGACAACGCAGGTCGCGTCGCGCGTGTTGTTGAGCTTGATGTGGCCATTGAGGCATGGACTCATACGCGTAGCGTCACCGATGTATTGCAAGTGCTAGGTGACGCCAAGGTTCCGGCAGGTCGCGTTTACACCGCAAAAGACATTGCCGACGATCCGCACTACCGGGCACGCGACATGATCTTGAAGCAGGTGACGCGTGACGGACATGAAATAGACGTCCCCGGCGTGGTGCCAAAATTGTCGGAAACACCGGGCAGCGTTCGCTCGTCAGCGCCCAAGCTGGGAGACGATACCGATGCCGTGCTTGCTGAAATGGGCTTGTCCGCAGAGGTTATCAGTGCGCTTCGATCCAAAAAAGTAGTCGCGTAGAGTCGCGAAGCGGAGTCAGTATGAGCACCTTAAATTCCACACCCGCATCGATCTGGAACGGTCCGGCTTCCGGCGACAAGCGCCGCATTTATATGCAGGAAGTGGGCACTCGCGACGGCTTGCAGGCGGAGTCCGCTTTTGTTGAAACGGACGACAAGATTGCGCTCGTAAATGCGCTGTCTGAGTGCGGGTTGGCAAAAATCGAAGTGACTGCGTTTGTGTCGCCTAAAGCGATTCCAGCGCTGCGCGACGCCGAGATTGTGATGCGCGAAATTACGCGCAAGCCGGGCGTGATTTACAGCGCGCTGGTGCCGAACGTTCGCGGCGCTGAGCGTGCGATCGAATCGCGCACCGATGAGTTAAATCTCGTAATGTCAGCCAGCGAAAGCCACAACCTGTCGAATCTGCGCATGACCCGACAGCAATCCTTTGACGGGCTATCGGCGGTTGCGAAAGTGGCAACGGCTGGCCTGCAGGGCGGCGTTCGCGTCAACGTGTCGCTGTCATGCAGCTTTGGCTGCCCGATGGAAGGTGACGTGCCTGAACAGACGGTGCTCGACTGGTGCGCCCGCTACATTGATGACATGGGCGCGCGGGGTGTCACGCTGTGCGACACGACGGGTATGGCGTATCCGAGCCAGGTGTTTGCGTTGACGCAAGCGTTCTTGCAGCGCTGGCCCAACAAAGAATTGACACTGCATTTTCACAATACGCGCGGCATGGGTCTCGCCAATGTGCTAGCCGCGATTGACGCGGGTGCGAGTCGCTTTGACAGTTCGCTCGGCGGCATTGGCGGATGCCCCTACGCGCCGGGCGCGACCGGCAATGTGTGCAGCGAGGAAATCGTGCATGCGTTGGAATTGATGCATTTCGAGACTGGTGTGAATCTGGCAGGCTTGATTGATGCGGCCAAACTTCTACCCCGCCTCATAGGTCACGATATACCCAGCCAAATCGTCAAAGCAGGGCGTCGACTAGATCTGCATCCTGCGTACTAGCCAGCACGTGCACAGCCAACACCACCATCAATCAGGAGTCGAATCGATGTCTGTTATGCCCACTCTGGATCAGTTTCGCACCACCATGCTGGCCGCCGGTTACGACGACGTGCTCGAGCGTCCATGGGCACCGGACACGGTGGTTGACACCCACACTCACCCGTTCGAGGCCAATGCAATCGTGGTGAAGGGCGAAATGTGGTTGGGCGTTAACGGCAGCGAGCGTTGCCTACTGCCCGGTGACCGCTTTCATCTGCAGGCCCATGTGCCGCACACCGAAAGATACGGAGCGGAGGGTGCAACCTACTGGGTGGCGCGAAGAAGCTAGCCAGAAGAACGAATCCCCGCCCAAAAAAACGGCCACCGATGAGGTGGCCGTTTTGCGTTGCTGGTGGACCCGGCGGGAATTGAACCCGCGTCCG
>JAYVNO010000179.1:0-12545 GCA_043758415.1 Burkholderiales bacterium | reverse complement strand
GGTGCTCGAGGAGGGCAAAACTGGTTTGACTTTGCATGATATGTATATTCTACAGAAGAATATATAAATGCGCAAGGATTAATTCAGCGTTTCCTTAGTAGTAGCGGGTAGGCTGCTGCCATGGCGCGAAGGGTGCCAGCCCGTCGTCACATACGCTCAGGCTGCCGCGTTTTGACGCTGGCAGTTGCTCGCAGAGCAGATCACGCGCGCGACCTTGCGCGGTGAGGATGTCGTTCATCACGCGCGGATCGCTTTGGGCGGTGGCCCAGAGTTCGACGTCGGCGCGAGCGGCCTTTGCTCTTTTGGCGTATTGGGCCAACCATGACTGCGCTGACTGGGTGCCACGCACAATGCCGTTGGCGAGCAGGCCAAAGGTCGCCAGCGCAACGGCTGACAACGCGGCCCATTCAACCGCGAATCCGGTGTTAACGGCGTCCATGGCGCGTTCAGTCAGCGTGACCACGGCCATGACGGTCAGGCCAAGCACGATGGTCGGCAATTGTTTCGCAGAAAAAACGTTGGAAAAGACGCTCCGCGTTGCTTCGGCGCGCTCGATAACGCGTTCAAGCCCGCCATGCTTGGGGACGTGGAGAGAGGTGTGACTTGACATGCTACGTATCCTTTCAAAATGACGCTCGGTACAAAGTATTGAACTACCTTTGCAATTTAGGGTATCCCCTGATATATTACAAATCAATGTTAATGATATTTAACATTCACAAAAAGAATACATAGTGAAGAGTTAGCGATGAATTTCCGCACGCTCGATCTCAATTTATTGCGTGTTTTTGACGAGGTGATGGCCGCTAAAAACATCACCCGAGCCGCAGAGACGCTGGCGATGACGCAACCCGCCGTGAGCAACGCGCTGCGTCGTTTGCGCGAGGCGCTGGGCGACGAACTGGTGACCCGTTCTGGCTACGGCGTGACCCCGACGCCGAGAGCGATTGCTCTATGGCCGGCAGTCCGCGAGGCCCTGGCCAACCTGCAATCGAGCATTTCGCCGGATACGTTCGATCCGGCGACGTCCAAACAAAGCTTTGTGCTCGCGATGGCAGACGCCACCGCTGCCGTGCTGATTCCACCGTTGATCCGGCATCTGGAAGCCGGTGCGCCGCACATCAACCTGCGTCTAGTGCCGCTGACGACGCGCGACCCGCGGCCTGTTTTGCTCGCGGGCGAGATCGACCTCGCGATTGGCTTTTTCCCGGCAGTGGTCGCAAGCATCGGCATGCAGACCATGCAAACCGGCGCGCCCGACAACTTCGCGCACACGCAGCTCTACAGCGGCGAATACGTCTGCGTGATGCGCCGCGATCACCCATTGGCGATCAACCTCGCTGCGCAGCCGTTGACGCTGGACGCCTACTGCGCCGCCAAACATCTGCTGGTCAGCTTCTCGGGAAGACCGTTTGGCTTCGTCGATGAGGCGCTCGCGGTGGTGAACCGGAAGCGCAGAATAGTGCTGACGGTGAACCAGTTTTTCACCGCCGGTCGCGTCGTCGCCGGCTCGGATCTGCTGACCGTGCTGCCGCGTCACTTCCTCGCGTCCACCGGTATCAGCGATGAATTTAAAGTGGTCAAATTACCGTTTGACGTGCAGCCCGTGCACGTCGATATGCTCTGGCACCGGCGCAACAACGCGTGCACCGGGCAGAAGTGGCTGCGCGGCGCGGTGAGCGGCGTGGCGGGAGACGTGTTTCCCAATTCGCAGGCGGTGTCGACCCTGTAGGAGCGGCTCCGCCGCGACCTCTACGCGTGATTGGTGGGGTCGCGATAGAGCCGCTCCTACCGTTGCAATCAGTAAGTTGCCGTCACGCCCACAAACACGCTGCGCCCCGGCAGCGGCGCGAAGTCCTTCAGGAACGACGTGTGAACGCGCATGTCGCGATTGCTTAGGTTTTTGCCGAGCAGGTAAATGTCGGCGCTACCGGGTTTACCTTTTGCCGCGTACGCCCAGCGATAGCGCACTGAGGCGTCGATGCGCGTGTAGCCCGGCGTGGACGTTTCGAACGCGGCGATGCGATCCTGTTTGAACACATGCGTTGGCCCGCCGTCGGCGTACCAGTTGCTGGTGCGCCACGTCAGTTTGCCGCCGATTCGGCTGGGACTGATTCTCGGTAGATTACCGCCATCGAGCGCGGTGATGGTGCCGCGAACGGTATCCGCCATTGACGTGAATCCGAAGCCTTGCGTAGGCGCATAAGCGAGCGAGAGTTCAGCGCCGATCAAGCGCGCGTTGACGTTTTTGAATTCGCGTTTCAGCAACTCGGCACCGGGCGCGATTTCACCTTTGTCATTGACGCGATCGGCCACGCCGTCGCGGTTTCCGTCCACGCTCGCACCGTAAATAAAGTTTTTGATGGTATTGCGATACACCGACGCGCGGGCGCTCCACGCATTGCTTTGCAGCTTGTACGACAGGTCGAAATTTTGCGATCGCTCCTTCGCCAACCGCGCATTGCCGAGATCAAACGTGAGCGTTGCAATGTGTGCGCCTTTTGAGTACAGCTCCTCGATGGCAGGGGCGCGTTCGGCGTGGCTGAATGAGGCGGTGATAGCGCTGGTGGGCGTCAACAAATATTGATACGCGACGGAGCCATTGCCGAGCGAAAAACTGCGTCCGGGTAGTTCAACGCCTGCGCCCGGTGTGTGCTTTACGGTCTCAATCCGCGCGCCAATTTCGACGCGACCAGGGCCGAGGTGGCGCTCGGTGACGGCGAACAGCGCTTGACTTTTGCTATCGGTTCGCGGCACGATGGTTTCTGCACCAACCGCCGAGAATTTGCCAAGCTCTAAGTCCGCGCCGATCACTGTGCGCCAGCCCGCCATAGGTCGAGTTTGCAGGTCGAAGCGAGCGCTCGTCGACTTGTTGCGAAACACAGTGCCCACGTCGCCGGTAGATTCGAGTTCGGCGTGTTGATAGTTGTTGTTGGCAGCGCTGAAACGAATGCGCTCTAGACCGATTACCTTGTTGACCTCGCCGAGCAATTCAACGCGATCACGTTTCAGATCGATGGTCGTGGCGTCGGGCGAGGGGATGCCGTACACGCTCTGAAACCGGTTCAAGCCGATGCCGACAAAACCGTTGTTCAAAATGTACGACGCGCCGAAACTCGCGTTCTGCGTGGCGGTCGCGGAGTTCGTTAGTCTGCCGTCGTGCGCCGTCTCAAGGTCGCTGCTTCGGCGATCTGAAAGTTCGCCAGTGAACGCAATCGGCCCCGCGCTGGTGCGAAGCTGCGCACCAAAGTCGCGGCTGCGCTCGGCGCTGGACAGGCGCGCGTCGGTGAGTAAGCGCAGGCCGTCAGTGTGCGACTGCGGGATGCGATCGGTCACCACGTTGACCAGCCCGCCAATCGCGCCGGAGCCGTACAAAAGCGTCGCCGGACCGCGCAAAATCTCGATCTGGCGCGCGCCGAGCACCTCGGCGGTGACCGCGTGATCGGGGCTAATCGTGCCGACATCCATCGTGCCGACGCCGTTTTCGGCGGTTTTGATGCGCGGACCATCGAGCCCACGAATCACCGGTCGCGATGCGCCGGGGCCGAAGCTGGACGATTGAATGCCCGCTTGCGTGGTCAGCGTGTCGCCCAGGCTCGCCGCGCGATCACGAATCAACGCATCTTTGCCAACCACCACGCCCGGTTGCACCGCTTGCAATTCGTCCTGATCAGCAAACGGCGACGCGGTGACGATGACCTTGTCGACCTTGATGGGCGCGGTTTGCGCCTGAATTGCGCTGGTGAATAGGGCGGCGAGCAGAGTCAGATTGAAGCGACGGAATGCGGGAACGGGAATGAAGAACATGATGCTTTTTGCTTATGAAACTGAATTGCATTTTACGTGAAAAACGTCCTTTAAGCATCTTAGTTGCATTTGAAAAACGTGAAATGGGTATCAGCTTTTTGTCGAAACGTCTAGTAGATAGGGGCTAAGGCTTCAAATAGCCACTAGTCGAGATAACGTCAATACCAAGCCTATGCCCATACGCAATGGATGTTTCAGCCAAAAGCTGTTTCTAAAAAGCTCACCGTACGGGCAAGCGACGTTCGGGCCATGTCGATTAAAACGCGGCGGGGTTGCGGTGCCGCAACACCGCACAGTCGGCCTGAGGCTGCACGGTGTTTTGTGCACCAGAAAGGCAAGCTTCCGTGCCAGAATCGTGCGGAAGAAACGCTGTCTCGCAGCTGACCCGCCGCCTCACCTTGCACGCGCCGGGACGTTCGCGGTCAGCGCGACCATTGCAAGCGATTCTCAGCTACACCGCTACCCAAGGAGGCCCCATGAAACCGAAATCACCAATGGCAACATTCGCCCGATCCGCCGCCACATTGGCCGCGCTCCCGCTGGCACTCGCCATGTCCCAGTCATTTGCGCAAACCGACAACGTCACTTTATATGGCATCGTTGATGTAGGCGTACAACACGTCACGGGCGTAAAGGGAGGCAGCGTCACCCAGCTTGCCAGCGGCATCATGGAGGGCTCGCGTTGGGGCCTGCGCGGCACTGAGGATTTGGGCGGCGGCTACAAAGCGATCTTCACCCTTGAAAATCGCTTCGAGGCGGACACCGGTGGCCTGAGCAATCGTCCGCTTTCCGGCACGCAGTTGCCTGACCGTTTCACCGCCGGCCTGCCGCCTGCGGTGCAGGGCGCACTCAATGGCGCGATTGGGCCGTCACTCGGTGTCAACATCCCCGGTCGTCTGTTTGATCGTCAGGCCTATGTAGGGGTTATCACGCCGTTTGGCGCGGTGCTCGCCGGTCGTCAATACACGCCAGCATTCGAAATTTCTAACCGCTACGATGCCTTCGCCAACGCCACCGCCGCGTCGCCCGGACAGCTCGCGTCGATCCCGGCCGGTATCGACATCCGCGAAAGCAACGCACTGATGTATCGCATCGAACTGCAGGGCTTTTACGGCAGCGCGTATTACGCGTTCGGAGAAAGCGCGGCAAGCACCAAAGCAGGCCGCCTGGTCGGTATCAACGGCGGCTATCAGTCCGGTAAATTTGGCGCAGGTATCGGCTACAACGAACGCACCAATAGTGCGGGCCAAAAGTCGCTCAACTCGCTGCTTGCCGGTGCCAACTTCGATGCCGGTTTCGTCAATTTGTTCGCGTTGTACGGCAGGATCAAGGAGCCAAACGGTTCGTCCGCACCCGAACTGCGCGCAGGCTTGATCGCTGGCGGCGTGCCATCGGTGCTGGTCGACAGCGGCGTGCTGCCTCGCTTCCAGCAAGATTCACGGCTGATGCACGTGGGTGCCCGCATCCCGCTCGGCGTCGGTTTGCTGACCATCGGCTACTCACGGCTTGACGACAAGCGTGCCACCAACGCCGACTCCGAGTCCTACGGCGCGGCCTACACCTATCCGCTGTCGAAGCGCACCGACCTTAATCTGGCTGTCACACACGTGAACAACAATGCCAATGCGCAGGTGCTCACCGGCGGCAATGGCTTTCTGGGCGGCGTCACCGCTTTCGGCGGCAAAGATGCCAACTCCTATCAGTTTTCATTACGTCACAAGTTCTGATCGATTGACTCTCCACAGTTAGGCACACACCTTCGGCAGCAAAATGCCGTGACACCCAAAAGCCGCGTTGGCAAAAGCAGCGCGGTTTTTTCTTTGGTTGACTGTTTCGCTCGACACGACAACGGCGTCGTTCTCGCCAAAGGCGGGAATCCAGAAAGCGTGCCGTCGCACTTCTGCCAAAACACAGTGCGGTGCAGGCGACCACTGGATATCCGCCTGCGGCGAGTATGACGCCGATTAAATGGGTGCAACCAAACTCGGAGTAGCGTGCGTTCCGACCGATGCTGCATATGCCCCGTAAAATACTCATATGGACAACATCATCTACATGCTCGCGGTCAACGCGATCCCGCTTTTGACGGCGATTACGTTGCACGAGGCGGCGCACGGCTATGCCGCGCGCATATTTGGCGACCGCACCGCAGAAATGCTGGGCCGCATTTCGCTCAACCCCATTAAACACATCGACTGGATCGGTACCGTTGCCGTGCCTGCGCTGACGCTCGCAATCGGCGGTTTCTTCTTCGGCTGGGCCAAACCGGTGCCGGTGAATTTCAACAATCTGCGCAACCCAAAAACCGACATGATCTGGGTCGCAGCCGCAGGGCCCGCATCCAATCTGGTCATGGCTATCGGCTGGGCGCTGATTCTCAAATTCAATGATGTTCCCGCCATTGATGCGATTTCGCGCGCGGGTGTGGCGTGGAACGTCGGCCTCATGGTGCTCAACCTCCTGCCGATTTTGCCGCTCGATGGCGGCCGAATTCTCGCCGGTTTATTACCGGGGCCGCTTTCGTACAAATACTCGCGACTTGAGCCTTACGGCATGTTCATCGTGCTCGGCCTCGCTATTGCAGGTGTGCTCGGCGTGATTCTGTCCCCGCTTTACCGAATCGCGTATCAGGCGCTCGGCGCACTGATTGGCGTGTAAACGATGTTTAAGAATCGCGTACTCTCAGGCATGCGCCCGACCGGGTTTATGCACATCGGTCACTATCACGGCGCCCTAAAAAACTGGGTCAAGCTTCAGTCCGAAGTGGAGTGTTTTTTCTTCGTGGCCGACTGGCACGCATTGACCAGCCACTATGACGACCCGAGCGTGATCGAGGGCGCGACCTTTGATATGGTGACTGACTGGCTCGCGGCTGGGCTTGACCCGAATCAATCGACGATTTTTCTGCAAAGTCAGGTGCCGCAGCATGCAGAGTTGTCACTCTTGCTCGGCATGATTACGCCACTTGGCTGGTTGGAGCGGGTGCCGACCTACAAAGAGCAGCAGGAAAATCTCAAAGAAAAAGACCTGACGACGTACGGTTTTTTGGGCTATCCGCTGATGCAGACCGCTGACATTTTGGTCTACCGCGCCAATCAGGTTCCGGTCGGTGCCGATCAGGTGTCGCACCTTGAAATAAGTCGCGAAATCGCGCGTCGCTTTAACCACATTTACGGTCGCGAACCGAGGTTTGAAGAGCGCGCCACAGCAGCAATCAAGAAGCTTGGCAGCAGATCCGCCAAACTGTATGCAGAGCTGAAAACCGCGTTCAATCAGGACGGAAACGTCAACGCCTTGACGCAAGCCAAAGCGCTGGTCGCGGCGGCGGGTTCGCTATCGAGCGAGGAAAAAGAACTGCTGCAAGGCTTTCTCACAGGAGTTCGCAAAACCGTGCTGCCAGAACCGCAAGCGCTGCTCACGCCGACCTCCAAAGTGATCGGTCTCGATGGCCGCAAGATGAGCAAGAGCTACAACAACGGCATCGATCTGCGCGACACGCCCGCCGTGGTCGAGCAAAAAATCAAGCGCATGGCAACCGACCCGAAACGCGCGCGCCGCTTTGATCCGGGTAATCCTGAGGACTGCCCGGTGTGGACGCTGCATCAAATTTATTCTGACGACGCGCGCCGAGCGTGGGTGGTTGAGGGTTGCACCTCGGCGGGCATCGGTTGCCTCGAATGTAAGCAGCCGGTCATCGAAGCGATCAACGCAGAGTTGGCTCCAATGCAAGCCCGTATCAACGAGATAGAAGCGAAGCCCGGTTACGCCAAAGAAGTGCTGCACGACGGCTGCGCCAAAGCGCGACGGGTGGCGGAAGAGACTATGCTTGGCGTGCGCAATGCGATGGGGTTAGCGCGGGTTTAGGCACGCTAAACCAAGGAGGAATTCATGCAATCATTCGTTCAACATTTGAGTAAATATGCTGCGTATCACCGCGACAAGCGAAACGTTGCGACTCACTACATTGGCATTCCGATGATCGTGGCAGGTGTGGCGACGTTGCTGTCGCGACCCGCGTTTATGCATGTTGATGGCGCGGCGATTTCACCAGCGTTAATCGTGGTCGCGATCACTGCGCTGTTTTATCTGGCGCTGGATATTCGCTTCGGTGTCGCGATGAGTGTGTTCCTCGCTGCCTGTTTGTGGCTCGGGCAGATGCTTGCGGTGCAGCCGACCTCGATCTGGTTATCCTGGGGCATCGGGTTGTTTGTGGTCGGCTGGGTGTTTCAATTTGTCGGGCACTACTACGAAGGCAAAAAGCCTGCGTTCGTTGATGACATCGTGGGGCTCGCGATCGGGCCGATTTTTGTTGCAGCGGAGCTGGCGTTTGAATTGGGCCTGCGCAAAGACGTGCAGGACGCGGTTGAAGCGCGTGTTGGCCCGACGTTTATTCGGCAGGCTAAAGTTGCGTAGTTTCGCATTTGTACGAGCGGCTCTGCCGCGACCTGCATTTGACAAACGAGAGCCCGTTGTAATTTGGGTCGCGGCAGAGCCGCTCCTACAAAAATAATTTGAAAGTCTGATGGACGCTGCCGCCGAAATTTCCGCCGACATCCCCATCGCCGCCGAACACGCGCTGGCCAAAATTTATGGCCAGCCGATGTCGCAGATGCCGAAGGATTTGTACATCCCGCCTGAGGCGCTGGAGATATTTCTCGACGCGTTCGAGGGCCCGCTCGATCTGCTGCTGTACTTGATTCGCAAAGACAATCTGAATATTCTGGATATTCCGATGGCTGTGCTGACGCGGCAATATCTGGAGTACGTGGAGCGAATGAAATCGTCGCAGCGCTTTGAGCTGGCTGCCGAATATTTGTTGATGGCCGCGATGCTGATCGAGATTAAATCGCGCATGCTGTTGCCGCGTCCGCCTGCGGCTATCGCAGAAGAGATTGATCCACGCGCGGCACTGGTCAAGCGCCTGCTCGAATACGAGCAGATGAAGCTTGCCGCTGCCGGGTTGGATGAATTGCCGCAAGCCGAGCGCGACTTCGCCGTGGTTCACGTCATCTTTGAAAAGCAGACGTCGCTGCAGATGCCCGACGTCGAGCCCGAGGATTTGCGTCGCGCCTGGGCGAGCATTCTGGCGCGGGCCAAACTCAACAAGACTCACATCATTACTCGCAACGAATTGTCGGTGCGCGCGCGCATGAGTTACTTGCTGCGAACGCTCAAACCGGGATTGCATGTAGAATTCGCGCAATTGTTCGAGGAAGCGGCGTCCGTGCCACTGGTTGTTGTGACCTTCCTCGCGATCCTTGAGTTAGCGCGTGAACGACTAATAACGGTTGCGCAAACAGAATCCTTTAGCCCCATTTATGTACAGCTCGCCGGTGACGGTGAAGTGATGGTTGCGGCCACCAGTGCGAATGCGGCGAACGACGAAACGATTTAGCGTTTTTTGTTGTTTTTTCGGGGTCCGTAAGCAATGGCGGTAGAGCATTGCGTTAATAGAAAAAAGTCTTCATTGGACGAACTTACCCACGCCAAACGTGTACTCGAAGCGGTTTTGATGGCTAGCCACGAACCGCTTCCCCTTGACGAAATAGTCAAGGTCTTTGATCCACCAGTGCCCACCGAAACGGTGCGCTTGCTGCTGGCTGACCTGACCTCCGAATGGAGGGAGCGCGGCTCGATTGAGATCGCGCAGGTCGCCTCGGGCTACCGCTTTCAGACGCGGCCCGAAATGCAGATCAATATTGAACGACTGACCCCGGAAAAGCCACCGAAGTATTCGCGTGCGGTGATGGAAACGCTGGCGATCATCGCCTACCGACAGCCCGCGACGCGTGGCGAAGTTGAAGCGATTCGCGGCGTGGCGGTATCGACCAACATCCTGAAAGCGCTCGAAGATCGTGGCTGGGTAGAAGTGATCGGCCACAAAGATACGCCCGGTAGGCCCGCGCTGTTTGCCACGACCAAAGCCTTTTTGAATGACCTGAGCTTGCGCTCATTGTCTGAGTTGCCGCCTCTCGCTGAACTCGACGCGCATCCTGCGCTTGAGCTGCCCGAAGTGCTTTTTGAACCGATTTATCCCGAGCAGGGCCGCATCGATACCTCGCCGCGCGACGACGATGCGAACAACGCTTTGCCACAAAGCTCTGACGCAGCGCTGTTTGAAATTCCGTCTGGAGACGCAATGACCTCTACCTCCGCCCCGTTCGTTCCACCTACGGTTCACTGAGATGAATGACATGCACGATAGCAACACTGGCAACAGCGATGGCGGTCACGATGATCACGAACCGGGGGACATCAACGGCAACGTGGATCCCGCATTTGCTAAAGCGCAGCGCCAGCAACGGGCACCGCGTCAAGGTGGACAGCCGAGGCCCGGAGGTCAAGGCCAACCGCGACAGGCGCGACCACCGCGTGACCCGAATCAGGCACGCCCAGCGCGACCACCCCGGCAGCCGCGCGTGGTCCAAAATCAAGAGATGCTTGCGGGCGAGCCCGGTGTAGCGACCGTGCCTGATCAGCAAGACGGCAGCGCGCCAAACGTTGATGCACAAGCGCCCAGACCGGCTCGCGCGCCGCGCCTTCCACGTGCAGCGCGTGATCCACGCGCTGCACGCCCAGCGCGCCAGCCGCGTGCCGAGCACACATCCAGCGAGCCACCTGCGCAAATCACCAATTGGTTGGATTCCGACAGCGCTGCTCCGCGTGATGCAAATGCAGCGACGAGCACAGATGGCGCGCCCACGGTAAATGCGGATACGGTAGGCCCGAACGGCGAGCAACAGGATCGCACCCGAGGCCCGCGTCGCAATCGCCGTGGTGGTCGCGGACGTAACGGCGGTAACGGTCGAAATGGTGAACCGCGGGAAGGTCAAGGCCCACGCGGCCCGAACCCACATGGCCCAGCCACCGACGGCGCATTCGTGCCGAATGATCCTGCATTCGCCGCCGACGGTGCACCTTTTGCCGACGGCGAATATCGTTCCGAAAACAATCCGAATCCTGGCGCATTTGGCGACCCAGGTCGGCCGATGGATCGCGCTGGACGACGCAATCGCAATCAACGTGATCGTCGCGAGCAGGCGCATCCGGTGCGCATCGGTCAACGCCATGCAAGCGAATACGCCCCGCCACGTTTTGATGCCGAAGGTTTGCCGATTGCGATAGCACCGGCCTCAGATGAGCCCGCCATTTCCGGCGTCAATGATGCCGGTGAGCGCGACGGCGAGCGGTTGCACAAGGTGCTGGCGCAGCAGGGCCTTGGCTCGCGGCGCAACATGGAGGCGATGATCGCGGCGGGCGAGGTGCAGGTCAATGGGGCCAAGGCGCGCGTCGGTCAGGTCGTGAATGAGTACGACCGCGTTCACGTCAATCGCCGCAAAGTGACGGTAAAGCTCGGCGACGACAATCCGCGCATCCTGATTTATCACAAGCAATCGGGCGAAATTGTTAGCCGTGATGACCCCGAACAACGCGACACGGTGTTTGATCGTTTGCCCAAGCCGGATCACGGTAAATGGGTCGCAGTCGGTCGTCTCGACTACAACTCGGAAGGGTTGATGCTGTTCACCACGTATGGTGAGCTGGCCAATCGCTTTATGCATCCGCGTTACGAAATTTTGCGCGAATATTCGGTGCGCGTGCTCGGTGAGTTGACGCCGGAGCAGGAAGACCAATTGATGGACGGCATCGAGCTTGATGACGGGCCTGCGCGGGTGCTGTCGCTGGATCGCATCGACCGCGATAGCGATGCGGCGAACCATTGGTACAAGATCACGCTGAACGAGGGGCGCAATCGCGAGGTGCGACGCATGTTCGAGTACCTCGGCCTGACCGTCAGCCGATTAATTCGCATCAGTTACGGCGTGGTGCAAATGCCGTCGTGGTTGAAGCGCGGGCAGTCGAAGTTGCTGGATGAGGCGGAGACGTTCGAGGTGCTCGAATCGGTCGGGTTGCGCTCGAAGAAAAAGCTCGAAAAAGCAGCGCGCTTCGGCGGCAAAAATAGAATTCCACAGCAGCCGTTGGGGCCGATGCGCTCGGCCACCGAGCACGAGGCAATTTGGACTGGGCTGCCTGCTGACTCAATGGCCGCGCCGGGCCGTGGTCGCCGTCAACCCGGTGGTCGCGGCGTGCCGGGACAAGCCGGGCCGGGCGCGAATGGACGCCAGGGCGGTCGCTTTAACAATGGCGGCAATGGCAACAGCGGCGGCGGTCGCGGTCGTCAAGGTGGCAATGGGCCAGCAGCACCGGTCGCGTTGCAACAACAGCAGTTCCCTGGCTTTGGTGGCGCAACTGAAATGCCAGTGGCTGGACGCCGCCAACAACGCACGCCCGGAAACCGCGTCAAGCGCGACGGCAACGGCGAGGTCAATGGCAACGTCGCCCCAGGCTATCGTGGCGCGCCTGCGGGTGGCAACGGCGCGAACGCTGGCAGGCGCAACAACCGCCGCAGCGCGGGCAATGGCGGCAACGCGAACGGAGCCAATGGTGGCGGTGGCGCAGGCAATGGCAACGGTGCCAATCGCGGTGGACGGCAACGTCGTACCGGCGGTCGCGGGTCGAACGCGGGTGTCGGCGCTCGTACTGAGGGCGTGGCTGCGGGCGCTGCGACTATGCCGGATATCGAGTAGTCGCGCGCGACCGGTCACTTGTAGGAGCGGCTCTGCCGTGACTGGGCAGTGTTATTCTAATTCCCAATAGAAGCAGAAGTAATTATCCAGTCCCACGCTGTGATTGATCTGACCGTTTCGGGGTCGAGTTCGAGTGCGCGGAGTCCGGTG
>JAYVNO010000178.1:0-4150 GCA_043758415.1 Burkholderiales bacterium | reverse complement strand
ACCTGATGTGCCTGACGATGCACAATCTTGACCGCACTACCCGCATCGGGCAGCGATCTAAGCGTTCCCGCCTTCTTCACCCACGCATGCACTGAGGCTTCGGAGCGGCCAAATTCTTTGGCCAATTCGCCTGGCCCACGACCACTGGTATACAGCTGAACAATCTGCTGCCTGAACTCCGGCGCGTACGCCGACTGTGTCTTTCCATTCATCTCGGACTCCTTGATTTCTAATCATAGAAAAGTGTCCGTCAATTCGGGGGAAGATCAGTGTCGGGAAACACCTCGTGCGTGACTACGTCAAAGCGCAGCAAACTATGTTGACCGAAACCCATCACGATGGGCACGTCACCCGCATCGCGGCCTTGCGCCATCACGATGCGGCCAATGCGCGCGCGATTGTGGCGGGCATCGCAGGTACACCAGCGGCCACCTAAAAACACCTCAAACCATGCGCTGAAATCCATCGGACCCGGCACCAGCGGCACGCCAATATCGCCGAGATAGCCGGTCACGTAGCGCGCTGGAATGTTCATACAGCGACACAGCGTTACTGCCAGATGCGTGAAGTCACGGCACACGCCAACGCGTTCCCGATATCCCTCCAGTGCGGTGCGATTGGCACGGGCGCATTGGTAGTCAAAGCGAATGTGATTGTGCACAAAGTCGCATATCGCCTGCACCCGAGGCCATCCTAACGGCGTTGATCCAAACTGCGTCCACGCAAAGTTCAGCAATTCACTGTCCACCTCGCAATACCGGCTGGGCAATAAAAACTGCAGCGTTGAAGCAGGCAACTCACGCGGGTCATGCTGATAGGCATCAAAGTGCTGCGTATCAGGCAAACCGCTATCGCGAATCACAGCGCGGCTGCTGAATTTGACGCTAGGCACGCCCGCCGGGACGTTGATGCGACCGCAATGATTACCAAACGAATCGGTGTATTCCTCGGTCGCAAACGAAGGTGATACGTCAATGATTTCCGGTTGCAATAAATCATCGCGTCGCGACGGATGAACGCGCAACAAGTAGACCAGGGCCATGGGCGAATTGATGGCAAGTTCGATGTCGTAGCCAATCTGGATGTGCATAATTTTTAAGTCGTTCTGCGCGTTATTGAGTGGTGGAGAGCGCGGCGAAGCTGAAATCGGGCGTTGGCTAGTGGGAGCCCAAGCGGGGCTTTCTGCTAACGCGCGAAACACGCAGGAAGTCGCAGGTTATTTCTGATGGTGGCCGTGACAGCATCGCGCAAATTATCAGGGAACGCAGATTTATGTCCTCCTGAACCTGCGAAGGATCAGCTCGCCGGCGAGGAGGGTTGTAAGTCAGTGAAAACACTGCATGCCACTTGATCCTTCGCTGCATCTCAGGATGATAGGTCGAATAAGTCTGCGCTTTCTCAATCTACAGGCCCTAGCATTTTCGATGCCCGGAATCATTAAAAGCCGTCGGGCTAGCGCGATAACCGCTGTAGGACCAGATGCCGCGATAGGTTGAATGCAGTGCCTGTCGCGTATCGCCACCGCAGATCATCCGTAGGCGTTCGCCGATGCACGAATGCTACGTCGTATGACAGCCCCAGGCAAATCGCGCTTTTATGATCACATCACTATGACCCGCTTGATAAATTCGTTGAGTGCCCGCATCGATTTAACTAACTTGCACTGAGGAGATATAGATGAACAACGAACCATCGAAACCCGCGCGCCCAGACGTCGATGCCGAGCAGGGCAGTCGCGAGTCAACGACTGATTCGGGCGCGCCCATCGGCGAGGGAAGTTACGAAGGCACGCAGCGATACGCCGAGAGCATCGAAGGTTATCTGGCTAATGCTGACGTGGCCCAAGACGCGGCGGATGCAGCGTCAGATTCAACGGAAGTGGCTGACGCATTGGCGCTCGCGGAAGAGCAAACGGCAGCGCGCACTCGCGCGTCGGGCAAATAGGCACCACTGCCGCAGCGTGCGACCCGCCTTTGTCCTACAACGCTCGATGTCGTTTTCTCACAGCGTGGCCCGCGTTGTTTGGCTACAGTCTGGTCATTGCAGTATTTCCTCATTGACGCACTCACCACCGCGACGGACAAACCCATGGACTTTACTGGCAAGGTCGCCATAACGGCGTACGGATGCGCGGCAATCACGTTAATGATTCTTGACGTGGCTTGGCTGAATGCAGTGGTGAGCCCGATTTATCAGGCGGAGCTGGACGAGATTCTCCGCACCGAACCTTCGTTCGCGCCAAGCGTTGTTTTCTATCTCCTGTACGGGGTTGGGATTGTGGTTTTTGCGATCATGCCTGGGGTCGATTCGATGAGCTTGCTGCGCGCTGGTTTGCTCGGAGGATTGCTAGGTTTGCTCGCGTACGGAGCCTCCGACTTGACTCATCTGGCGACGTTGAAACAGTCGCCGCTCAACCTGGCTGGGCTGACCATTGTCTGGGGCACGTTTGTCACTGCCGTGGCCGCCGTGTCCGGCACCGCCGCAGTCATGGCCATTGATCGACGACAGCTGGTGCCGCAGTGACGGTTGCCGTCCCGCCTGACGCAATTCCTGCCGCGTCAGGCGCGACCAAACCGGGTACGCAGCCTGTCGCGGATTGGACTCCCGAAGCGGTGCCCGAAGCTACCGCCGTACCTGCTGTGGAGGCCCGTGTCGACGACGCGTCGTCGGTGCCCGCCGAGTCCGATTCTGAAGCAGCCAATATGGGTGCGTTTCCGCGGTGGCCAATCTACATCGTGGCCCTTGCCGCCACGGTTTGGATCGTGAAATTAGCGCAGCCATTTTTGGTGCCGGTCGTCGTGGCAATTTTGATTTTTTACGCGTTAGTGCGACCTGTCGATGCGCTGGAGCGCATGCATGTGCCGCGCGCATTGGGCGGCGCGCTGGTGGTGTTGGCGCTGATCGCTGCGACCTCGGTTACGTTGTGGGCCGTGTGGTCGCAACTCGACCGCATCGCCGAGGCTGTCCCACGTGCAGTGGTCGAACTCAAAACGCGATGGGGTCAGATGAAGTACGACCGCGACAGCACAATTTCAAAGCTGCAAGGAAGCGCAGAAGCTGTCCAACGCGCTATGAGTAGCGACACGCCCGCAACCAGCGGCACCAGTACAACAAACGCGGCTCGCGGGCGGGCGGTCGCTACGCCGCCGGGCGCTGCTCCTGCGGCCAGCGGCGTGGTGGAGCGGTTTGCATGGAGCGGCACAGTGACGGCACTGGAGGGATTGTCATCATTGACCGCGATCTACCTGTTGGCGTACTTTTTATTGGTAGAGGGCGACAACTTCCGGCGCAAATGGATCAGTTTTGGTGACAAAGCATTGTCAGCGCGGCGGATTACGGTGCAGGCGCTCAACGATATTGACTTGTCCGTGCGTCGATATCTTGGCATGCTCTTTGTGACCAATGCAGTGCTAGGTGTCTTGACGTACGTTACGTTATTGCTGGCGGGCGTTGAAGACGCCGCAGGATGGGGGGTGCTGGCGGGCTTGCTGCATATCATTCCGTACTTCGGTCCGTTGTTGGTCGCCGGTGGCGTGTTCATCACGTCATTGCATCAGCTCGGCGACGTCAAGTCTGCCCTGTACGCGTCACTGTCCACGCTCGCGGTGGCGACAGTGATCGGCACCTTTGCACAAACGTGGATGAGCGCTCGCATCGCGAAAATGAGTGCATCGATCATCTTTGTGTCGATTCTGCTGTTTGGCTGGTTGTGGGGTGCCGCCGGACTGTTGCTGGCGGTGCCTATTGCTGTGATCGCAAAGGTCGTGATGACCGCCGTGCCGTCGCTCAATCCGATCGGGCAATTGCTCGGCGACGTGCGCCGCAAAAAGTAACGCCAATCCGCTCGGCTCAGTGCTGCACCAGCTGAGCCCTGCGTCGGTCACGGCAATGTGCGTCGTCCCTGCGTCGATGGCTTGCTTTTCGCGAATCAGGCCGCAGATCGCAGACAGCTTTCTCGCAGAACCACCGCTCAATGGGGGCGTAAGCATGGTATCGGCGTTAACTCGATAATAGTCATATTGCGCTGTTAGCCCGTATTCGATATGGCTATGCTAGATAGTGTCGTCACGAGATAGAACATAATACTCCCTTTGATTGAAAGGCTGGGTTATGGCTGAAGACTTTCGACGACACGATTTGTCGGACGCAC
>JAYVNO010000177.1:0-12626 GCA_043758415.1 Burkholderiales bacterium | reverse complement strand
TGACGATGTTGGAGCACAACCCTGAGCGCGTGATGAGCTACTTTCAGGATCGTCGGGTTCGCTATGCCGCTTAATATTTCACAGGGCCGGAGCAATAGCTCGAACGTTAGGGCTCACAACACGGCCGCACCGAATCGGAGGAGTTTGTGAAAACATTCCAGAACGCAGCGGTGGCACAAGCCTTCAAGGCTTACCCGCCCGCTTTTAGGCCGAAGCTCCTGGCTCTTCGCGAACTCATATTCAAAGTTGCCGCCTCTACGCCTGGCGTCGGCAAGCTGGAAGAAACGCTCAAGTGGGGAGAGCCCGCGTACCTTACATCGCAGACCAAGAGCGGTAGCACGGTGCGAATCGACTGGAAGCGGTCTTGCCCCACGCAGTACGCGATGTACTTTCACTGCCGGACAAACCTCATCGATACTTTCAGAACTTTGTTCCCGGACGAGTTCAAATTCGAAGGCAACCGCGCCATTGTGTTCAACGAGTCCGACGCCGTGCCGAGTGACGCGTTGGCGTTTTGCGTCGCAGCCGCTCTCACATACCATCGGAACAATGGCAAGGTCGGAAGGAGCGTGAGCCAGTGAGCCCTAACCCTTCCATCGAGCGGACGTTCCAAAGGCCGCTTCGCGCCCTTTGGCCCGCAGCTCATGTCAAACGTTAAATTTCACCGGATCGGATGACGAAGTCGCGATAGTTTGCGGTTGCAACGACATGTTTCCGTATATACAATAACCTATGCGCGTCTCCTACGATCCCGTGAAGCGTGAAAGAGCGTTGTCGGATCGCGGATTGGATTTTGAGGATGCGGTTGCAGTGTTCGACGGCCTGACTGTAGAGGTTGAAGACACACGCAAAGACTACGGTGAAAAGCGGATCATCTGTTACGGCCTACTGGCCGGACGTTTGGTGGTGGTTGGCTACACCCCGCGCGGCACGGTGCGCCACATTTTTAGTATTTGACAAGGCAAATGATCGTGAACAAACACGCCTCGCCCCGTACTTTGGGCTCTGATCTTGCGCGCGTGGATGCGCATGTTGTCAGGCCGGTGGAATACAAAGAGTTGCCAGAACTTACCGATGACCTGCTGAGCCGTGCGGTGGTTAAAAAAGGTGGCCGTCCCAAGTCTGCAAACCCCAGACAACTTATTTCCTTGCGTCTGCCGGTGGAGGTTATTTCTAAGTGGCGTGCCACGGGGCCTGGCTGGCAAACTCGCATGGCAGAACGTCTTGCTCGCGCCCATGTTGCGCGAGCAAGTAGTTAAATTTAACGGGTCGGCCCGCACGGACACGCTACAGCAGGTTGTCCCTTCGCGGCGCGCGTCGCGTGCCGGTAGCCTCCAACGTCATGCGTCCTCTCCCTGCTCAATCCACTGAAAACGGATTCAACAACGCGATGCCGCAGCCTTCAAAGTCGGCGACGTTGCGGGTGGCCAGCGGTATGCGATGCGCCAGTGCTGTGCTATTGATGAGCATGTTGGCGGCTGTTCTTGTGTGGCCGCGTCGTTGCAGTTGACCGCGTAGTAGCCCAGCGCGCGCTTTGATGTCAGGGGTAATCAGCAGGATGTGCGGCCATTGCCCGACGATTCGATCAAACGCGGTTTGTAGCTTGGCGCTGGGTCGCCATGCAACGCCGTAGGCCATCTCCTCGATGGTGACCACGGAGAGCGCGGGTGCGTCTTCCTGCGCGAAGAAATTGACAACGCCCGCGTTGGGCTCACGGCGCAGCATTTCGTTGATGACGTTGGTGTCGACCACCGTCATCGCCGATTACCCTCTGTCGACTGAAGAATCAGGGATCGTGGTGTTTCTGCGGTTGATCTGCGGTTAATCTCCGGTTGAGCATTTCGCGCAGCTGCGCGAACGCGGCAACCGCATAAAATGAGGGTATTAGTCCTTTTTTCGTTAGTTTGAACATCATGGCTGGCCGTACGCTTTACGACAAATTGTTCGACGCACACATCGTTCGCACCGAGGACGACGGCACGGCGCTTCTCTACATTGATCGGCACCTGGTGCATGAAGTCACCAGCCCGCAGGCATTTGAAGGCTTGAAGCTCGCTGGTCGCCAGCCGTGGCGCAAGGCCAGCATGATCGCAGTGCCGGATCACAATACGCCGACTACGCCGGGCTTCACCACGATTCTTGATCCGGTGTCGCGCACGCAGGTTGAGACGCTGGACGCCAACGCCAAAGAGCACGGCTTGACCTATTTTAAAGTCGGCGACGTGCGTCGCGGCATCGTGCATGTGATCGGGCCGGAGCAGGGCGCAACACTTCCCGGAATGACAGTCGTTTGTGGCGATTCGCATACGTCAACCCACGGCGCGTTTGCGGCGCTCGCGTTTGGCATTGGCACCAGCGAAGTTGAGCACGTCATGGCGACGCAGTGTCTGTCACAGAAGCGCTCGAAATCGATGCTGGTGCGTTGCGATGGTCGCCTGCCGACGGGCGTAACGGCTAAGGATTTGGTGCTCGCCATCATCGGCAAAATCGGCACGGCGGGCGGCACCGGTTACGCGATTGAATTCGGCGGTGAAGCGATCCGAACGCTGTCGATGGAAGGCCGCATGAGCGTTTGCAACATGGCGATCGAAGCCGGTGCGCGTGCGGGGATGGTGGCTTATGACGCAGTGACTGAGGTCTACCTGAAGGGCCGTCCGTTTGCGCCGAAAACGGCAGCGGCGTGGGACGCTGCAATCAAGCACTGGCGCACGTTGACGAGCGATGTGGATGCTACCTTCGATCACACCGTCGTGCTCAATGCCAACGAATTGATTCCACAAGTGACGTGGGGCACGTCGCCCGAAATGGTGGTGTCGGTTGACGGCCGCGTGCCCGATCCTGACAAAGAGAAAGACGCCACCAAACGCGAAGGCATCGCGCGAGCGCTGACCTACATGGGTTTGACGCCGAACACGCTCATGAGCGACATCAAAATCGACAAAGTATTCATTGGCTCCTGCACCAATTCACGCATCGAAGATTTGCGCGCTGCGGCCGCGGTGGTCAAAGGCCGTCGTCGCGCTGACAACGTCAAGCTGGCGATGGTGGTGCCGGGTTCCGGTCTGGTCAAATTGCAGGCGGAGCGTGAAGGTCTGGACAAGATTTTTGTCGCGGCAGGATTTGAATGGCGCGAGCCCGGATGCTCGATGTGTCTGGCGATGAATGATGATCGTCTGGAGCCCGGCGAGCGCTGCGCGTCCACGTCCAATCGCAATTTTGAGGGTCGCCAAGGCGCGGGTGGCCGCACCCATCTGGTGAGTCCCGCGATGGCGGCCGCTGCGGGGATTGCCGGACACTTTGTTGATGTTCGCCGTCTTGGTTAATTTTTGTGCCAATAGTTTTTTATAAGGAATCAGTCATGAAACGACTTCTCAGCACCGCGCTGTTGGGCGCATTTGTATTGTCGGTGGTCGGTTGCAACACCGTTAAAGGCGTCGGTCAGGACGTGCAAAAAGCTGGCGAAAAAATCGAAGACGCGGCCAAGAAAAAATAGGTCTTTAAGCGCATGGACAAGTTCGTTACGCACACCGGATTGGTGGCACCGCTGGATCGGGCGAATGTCGACACTGATGCCATCATTCCGAAGCAATTCCTGAAATCGATCAAGCGCACGGGTTATGGTCCGAACTGCTTTGATGAATGGCGCTACTTTGATGTCGGGCAGCCGGGCGTGGACAACAGCAAGCGCCCGCTGAACCCGCAATTTGTGCTGAACGAGCCGCGCTATCAGGGCGCGTCGATTCTGCTCGCGCGGCAAAACTTTGGCTGCGGTTCGTCACGCGAACATGCGCCGTGGGCGTTGCAGCAGAACGGCTATCGTGCCGTGATCGCGCCGTCGTTTGGCGATATTTTTTACAGCAATTCGTTGAACAACGGATTGCTGGTGATTCGCCTGCAAGACGCTGAAGTGGATCGCCTTTTTCATGATTGCGCTGCCTTCCCCGGATTTGAATTGACCATTGATCTGGACGCGCAGCAGGTGCGCGCGACGAATGGCAGTTTTGCGTTTACGTTTGACATTGCCGCATCGCGCCGCGAGCGCATGATCAACGGCTGGGACGACATCAGTTTGACCTTGCAGCATTCGGCAGTAATCGCCGCATTTGAAGCGAAGCATCATTCGACGCAGCTTTGGCTGGTGTAGGGCTTCGCTGACCCTTTATGGGTTCAGTTTTGGCGATCAGCTTTTTACTGAAACGCTCATTGAGCTAGGGCTTGAGTGCATGAATCGATAAAAGTCGATAATTGAACTAAATGCCAGCTTAACCCAAATCAACTGCGGCTTTTGGTTAAAAGCTACTGCCTAGAATGGGTTCAAACTCGGTCGAATTGACCGACGTCCGATCGTCTCCTCTTCAACAAATAACAACATGAAAATCCTCATCCTCCCCGGCGACGGCATCGGTCCCGAAATCGTGGCGCAGGCGGTCCGTGTCCTCGAAAGATTCAAGGCCGAAGGCACGCCGATCGCGCTGTCGCACGGCCATCTCGGCGGCGCGGCGTATGACGCGCACGGTCATCCGTATCCCGAAGCCACGCAGCAACTTGCCCGCGACGCCGACGCCATTCTGCTCGGCTGTGTGGGTGGCCCGAAGTACGACACCTTGCCGCGCGCAATGCGCCCTGAACAAGGCTTGCTCGGCATTCGCAAAGACCTGAAACTGTTCGCCAACTTGCGCCCCGCGATGCTGTTCCCCGAGCTGGTCGCATCGTCCTCACTCAAGCCCGAGATCGTCTCTGGCCTCGACATCATGATCATCCGTGAGCTCACGGGCGACATTTATTTCGGCCAGCCGCGCGGTCGTCGCACCAATGCGGCGGGCGAGGACGAGGGCTACGACACGATGCATTACGCGCGCTCCGAGATTGAGCGCATCGCGCGCGTCGGCTTCGAGGCCTCGATGAAGCGCAGCAAAAAATTGTGCAGCGTCGACAAAGCCAACGTGCTCGACACGTCCATCCTGTGGCGCGAAGTCGTCTCCGATTTGGGCAAGAGCTACCCCGAGGTCGAGCTTTCACACATGTACGTCGACAACGCCGCGATGCAATTGGTACGCGCGCCCAAACAATTTGACGTGATCGTCACCGGCAATATCTTTGGTGACATCTTGTCGGATGAAGCTTCGATGCTCGCGGGTTCCATCGGCATGTTGCCGTCGGCTTCGCTTGATGCCAACAAAAAAGGCTTGTACGAACCGATTCACGGCTCCGCACCCGATATTGCCAGCATGGACAAGGCCAATCCGATGGCGACCATTCTGTCGCTGTCGATGATGATGCGCTACACCTTTGGTCGCGAGGACTTGGCCGCGCGGATCGACCATGCCGTGCGCTCGGTGCTCGCTTCCGGCCTGCGAACGGGCGATATTGCCGACGCAAATAGCCGGGTGATCGGCACCAAGGCGATGGGCGACGCGATTGTGGCCGCAATTTAGCGAAAGTGCCGCAAAAGTGTTGCATGACGTTGACATGGCAGCATGACCCGGTTGCCGCACAACATCTGGTGGCCACAGCCCTGAACCACCACAATATGTTGGGATCAGGTTGCAAACGTTTGCATCGATGTGAGCGCTCGCTTTGATCGCTCGCTAGTTAAAGCTAATTCTGAGCTTGCGGCGGCAACCCTATGATGTTATTTTTCTAATAGTTTCAAGAATACAGAGATACGCATGTTGCGCCAAAAACCACTCGTTGTGTCGCTCGTCCTGGCGGGCCTCATGGCGTCGACCGCGGTAGATGCGCTTGGTCTGGATCGCCTTAAGGTGACCACAGCTCTCGGTCAGCCGCTGGTCGCAGAGGTCGATCTGTCCGTCGCGCCGGGTGACGACGTCGACTCCATCAGGGCCAATATCGCATCGCCCGCCGTCTACCGCGCTTCGGGTGTTGAATACCAGGGCATTGTTCAGACTATCCGCGTTCAAGTACTCCGGCGCGCGAACGGCACGCCGTATTTACGTCTGGCCAGTAATCAGTCGATCAACGACCCGTATCTTGACATTCTGGTTGAAGTGAATTCCAGCACCGGTCGGTTGGTGCGTGAATATGTCTTCCTGCTGGATCCGCCTGCGACGGCTGTCGCGCAAGCCATCGAGCCGTCGCAGCCGTTGCGTCCCGTCATGCCACCGCAATCCGCCCTGGCTCCGCGTCCAGCGCCGGGTCCGGCTCCGTCGATGGCGTCAGGCCCGATGGTTATGCCGCGTGCTGAAAACACGGGTGGCGGCTACAACGTCAAATCCGGCGACACGCTCTCGCGCATTGTCGGGCGAAACATGCAACCCGGCGTGTCAATCGAACAAATGATGATCGCGATCCAACGCAGCAATCCTGACGCGTTTATCGGTGGCAATATCAATCGCCTTCGTGCTGGCGTCGCGCTCAATTTGCCGTCGAGCGGCGACGCGCAAGCCATCGCGCAAACCGCTGCGGTGGCCGAGGTTCGTGTGCAGGCTGCCAGTTGGCGTGGCTATGTCGCTCGTGTTTCCGACAATGTACCGAGCGTGGCCAGCGATGCGCCTTCGGCGCGCGCCAGCGGGCGCGTATCCGGTGCTGTGGCCGACACCGGTAGCGCGACCAGCAACAACGACAAGCTGAAGCTTTCGCAAGGCGAACGCAACAAACAGCGGCCCGGCACCGACAGCAAAGTTGCTTCCGCCAAAGCGCTGAAAGAAGAGCAATCGCGCGTAGCACAGCTTGAAAAAACCAAGGCGGATCTGGAAAAAGCGCTGACGCTTAAAAACCAGGCCATGGCTGATGCGCAAGCCAAAGCGCAAACGGCGGCCAAAGTGCCGGTGCCCGCACCCGCACCCGCACCCGCACCCGCACCCGCACCCGTACCTGCACCTGCACCTGCAGCTGCGCCGGTAGTCGTTGCCAAAGCAGAGCCATCGAAGCCGGTGGTGATTGCTCCGGCTCCGCCGCCGCCTGCGCCACCCGCACCGGTTTCGTCAACGCCGCCGCCACCAGCGCCCACCCCGGTGCCGCCACCCGCGCCGGTCGTGGTTGTGCCGCCGTCTCCGGCACCTGCGGCGGCTCCAGTCGCCACGCCGCCACCTCCGCCGCCTGCTGCGGTGGTGCCACCGCCGCCCGTGGCTGCGAAGCCACCGGCGGTCACGCCTGTCGCAGCCGCACCGGCGGGCGATGGCGTATTCGATATGCTGGGCGACAACCCGATGCCTGCCGCCGCAGCGGGGTTGGGCATCCTCGGCTTGCTCGGCCTCTTTGCGTGGAGCCGTAATCGCAAAGCGGTGGCGTCATCCGCCAAGTCAAAGTTGGCCGATCCGGTGATCAACACCGTCAACCCGGACACCGTATTCGGCACTTCCGGTTTGGGCGTGGTTAAGACCAACGACGTGCCAGTACAAAGCCAGTTCAGCCGGTCCGGTATGGGCACCATTGATTCGGGCGAGGTCGATCCCGTGGCCGAGGCCGAGGTGTACATCGCCTACGGTCGCGAAGCGCAGGCCGAAGAAATCTTGCGCGAAGCCTTGCAGCGTGATCCGCAGCGTCCGGACGTGGCCACCAAGCTTGCCGAAATCGCAGCGACGCAAGGCAAACGTGACTCGTTTGACAAGCTCGCGGCCGACATCGTTGCCATGGATCGCACCGGTGAATACAAACAAAAACTGGCGGCGATCGCGGCGACCCACTTCCCTGGCCACGCGCTTGCCGGTGGCGGCAACTCAGCACCGGCAAGCGCCTTGTCGACAGTCAGCGTGCCGTCTGTTGCGGCGACCGTTGCAGCGGCCGCGGCCACGTCGGCTGCCGTTACCTATGCGTCGCTCGACACGCCGACCGCACCCGGACACGCGTCGACTTCAAGTGCCGAGACGCCGGTCAGCCCGTCGTCTGGTTCGCTCGATTTTGTCCTTGACGGCATGACGATAGGGAAGCCCAGCACCCCAACGCCGCCATCCGCTGCCGGGGCTGCGTCGCAGTTTCTGGCTGCTCCAGCGGGTGTCGTTTCGTCAATGCCGACATCACCGGGCGGTCGCAAATCACTGGAAGACGACCTCGCTGAACTCGAGGCGTCACTCAAAAAAGCGACAACCTCAGGGCATTTGTCGGAATCCGGCATGGACTTCACCGACTTTTCGACCGCAACGCCGACCAACCTCGGCACCGTGGGCCCATCAATGCGTCCCGAAATGCTCGACCTGAGTTTTGATTCGGGCCGTCAGGGCTTTGTCGATCCAACGCCGTCGATTCTTGATGGTCAGTGGCATGACGCCTCGACCAAGCTTGATCTGGCTCGTGCTTACGAAGAAATGGGCGACCGTGAAGGCGCGCGCGAAATTCTGCGTGAAGTGATTCACGACGGCGACGAAGTGCAGATCAACGAAGCCAAAGCCATGCTCGCCAAGCTGGGCGGCTAAGGCCGCAAGCTCGCCAGTGAAGCACGCATGGTCCGATTGAATCAGTAGTGGCGGATACTTCCCAGCGCCACGTTCAGCGCTGGGCGCTGGGCATCGAATATCGTGGCACGGCCTTCTGCGGTTGGCAGCGCCAGGTCGAACAGCCGTCGGTACAACAAGCGCTGGAAACAGCGCTTTCCAACATTGCAACCGTTCCTATCAGCGTCATCGCTGCGGGCCGCACCGACACCGGTGTTCATGCGTCGTTGCAGGTCGTGCATTTTGAAACGCAGGTGGAGCGCGAAGCGACCGCCTGGGTTCGTGGCGGCAACCAGTTTCTGCTGGATGATGTGGCGATTCGCTGGGCGGTTCCGGTCGCGGACGACTTTCATGCGCGATTTGCCGCGCAATCTCGACGCTACGTGTACCTGCTCGCGTCGCGTCCGCAACGTCCAGGCTTGCACACGGGGCGCGTCGGTTGGACACATTGGCCGTTAGACATGGCACGCGTTGAGGCCGCGCTTCCCGCGCTGTGGGGCACTCACGATTTCAGCGCGTTTCGCGCTGCCGATTGTCAGGCGAAATCACCCTTCAAAACCATTCATTCGGCCACCGTCCGACAACAGGGCGCGGTGCTGCGCTTTGACTTTCACGCTAACGCCTTTCTGCATCACATGATCCGCAACATCATGGGAACGCTCGTCTACATCGGAAGCTCACGACAGCCGAGCGGCTGGATGAAAGAGCTGATCGCGCACAAAGATCGCACGCTCGCGGCGCCGACGTTCTCGCCCGCCGGACTGTATCTGGCCGGAATTGAGTACGATTCGCGCTTTGCGATTCCTGAACTGTTTGTCGATCCGTGTCTTTAGCCAAACCTGCAATCCGAACCCGCATAAAAATCTGCGGCATGAAAACCACTGAACATGTGGATGCCGCCGTCCACGCGGGTGCAGATGCGCTCGGCTTCAACCTGTATCCGCCGAGTTTGCGTTCTATAGATTTGCAGACGCTCGCAGCGCTCACAAAACGCGTCCCGGCGTTCGTTGCCACCGTCGCGCTGTTCGTCAATCCCACGAAGGACGAGGTTCGGGCGACCCTCGCCGACGCCCGCATCGACCTGCTGCAATTTCACGGCGATGAGCCGGAAGCCTTCTGCGCCAGTTTTGGCCGACCTTACATCAAGGCATTGCCCGTCACCGACACGTTCGATTTATTACAATCGAACGTGAAATACGTCACCGCCAGCGCGCTCCTTCTGGACACGCCGAGCGCGGGTTACGGCGGCAGTGGAAAGACATTCAATTGGCAGCTCATCAACACAACAAACACGGAGCAAGGGCGCGCAAGTTTGCACGGCGCAACCGCGCCTCGGCTCGTTTTGTCTGGTGGCTTGACTGCTGCAAATGTGGCCGACGCGATTAGCGCGGTTCATCCCTTTGCGGTAGATGTGAGTAGCGGCGTCGAAGTTTCTCACGGCGTAAAAAGCTCCGAGTTGATTCAGGATTTTTGTCGCGCCGTACGCGCCGCAGATTCGCAAATCACATAGGGTGCGCTCGGCGCACCAAACCCGCTGAAGCTCGAGCCCACGCTTGGTGCGCGAAGCGCACCCTATTCCATTCAGCAAATTTGCGCGTTGATCGCGCCAACGAATTCATAAAGATCCATCATGAAACTCTACGATCTTCCCGATGCTCAGGGCCACTTTGGCCAATACGGCGGCACCTTCGTCGCCGAGACACTGATTCAGGCGCTTGACCAGCTCAAAGCGCAATACGCCCGCTATCAACACGACCCGGAATTCCTCGCTGAATTTGCTAGCGAACTCAAATATTTCGTCGGTCGCCCGAGCCCCGTTTATCACGCCAAACGCTGGAGTGAAATGCTCGGCGGCGCACAAATTTATTTGAAGCGCGAAGACTTAAATCACACCGGCGCACACAAAATCAACAACTGCATCGGCCAGGCGATGCTCGCCAAACGCCTCGGCAAACCGCGCGTCATTGCAGAGACCGGTGCCGGCCAACACGGCGTCGCGACGGCCACGATTGCCGCGCGTTACGGCCTCGAATGTGTCGTCTACATGGGCAGTGAGGACATCAAGCGACAAGCGCAAAACGTCTATCGCATGAAGCTGCTCGGCGCGACCGTGGTGCCGGTCGAAAGCGGCTCAAAGACGCTGAAAGACGCGCTGAATGAGGCGCTGCGCGATTGGGTGACCAACGTCGACAACACGTTCTACATCATCGGCACCGTCGCCGGCCCGCATCCGTACCCGATGATGGTGCGTGATTTTCAGTCGGTCATCGGCACTGAATGCCTGACGCAAATGCCGGAAATCGCGGGCCGTCAGCCCGATGCCGTGATCGCCTGCGTCGGCGGTGGCTCTAACGCCATGGGCATTTTTTATCCGTACATTCCGTTTGAGGCCACGCGCCTGATTGGCGTTGAAGCCGCAGGCGAAGGCATCGAAACCGGCAAGCATTCCGCATCGCTCACCCAAGGCGTGCCCGGCGTGTTGCACGGCAATCGCACCTATCTGTTGCAGGACGAAGACGGCCAGATCGCCGAGACGCATTCGGTCAGTGCGGGCCTCGACTACCCCGGCGTCGGCCCCGAACATGCGTACCTCAAAGACATCGGTCGCGCTGAATACGTGAGCATCACTGATGACGAAGCGCTGAAGGCGTTTCACGAGTGTTGTCGCATTGAAGGCATCATTCCCGCGCTTGAATCGAGCCACGCCATTGCCTATGCGACCAAGCTCGCACCGACGATGGACAAGGACAAAATTTTGTTGATCAACCTCTCTGGACGCGGCGACAAAGACATGCACACGGTGTCGCAACGCTCAGGTCTGTCGTTTTATTGTCACCCGGAATGCGAGCAGGGCCGCATGGCGGCGCAGGCCGCCCAAGGCACAAGCAAACCGCTGGTGCGCCAATGAGCCGCATCGATAGCGTCTTCGCTGCGCTGAACACGAACAAGGCGAACAAAAAAACAGCGCTGATTCCTTTCATCACCGCGGGTGATCCATCGCTTGAATCGACGCTCCCGACCATGCACGCACTCGCGAAAGCTGGGGCAGACGTGATCGAACTCGGTGTGCCATTTTCCGATCCAATGGCCGACGGCCCGGTGATCCAGCGCGCGTCCGAACGCGCGCTGGCAAAGGGCATGTCGATGCGCAAAGTGCTCGCGACCGTCGCAGAATTCCGCAAGACGAACAGTACGACGCCCGTCGTTCTGATGGGCTACGCCAACCCGATCGAGGCGATGGGGCAGGCGAAGTTTGTCGACGCTGCGGCCGAGGCGGGCATCGACGGCGTGCTGGTGGTGGACTATCCGCCCGAGGAAGCCGATGACTTCGCGGCCTTGCTCGGCGGGCGCGGGCTGGCACCGATTTTCCTGCTCGCCCCCACATCCACGCCCGAGCGCATCGCGCATGTGGCCAAGCTCGCGCGCGGCTATGTGTACTACGTCAGCCTGCGCGGCGTCACGGGCGCAGGGCATCTAGACGTGGTCGAGGTCGCCAGCAAAGTCGCGGTGATCAAGGCCGCGTTGCCCGTGCCAGTAGGCGTAGGTTTCGGGATTCGCGATGGCGCAACGGCCAAGGCGGTGAGCGAAGTTGCCGACGCGGTGGTGATTGGTTCGGCGTTGGTGCAGACGATGTTTGATGCGCCCGCAGGGGAGGTGGCGGCAAGAGCTGGGGCGTGGTTGGCGGACGTTCGAACGGCGCTCGACGCGTAACCCGCAACGCGGCGCGCGAAGCGCGGCGTGGCCCTCTCGGCCCTCTCTCCGCCGTCATCCTCGGCGTAGCCGGGGATCCAGCGCGTACTCCGCGCGAAGCGCAAATTCGTACCCTCTCCCCGCCTCCGCCGTCATTCCCGCGAAGGCGGGAATCCAGCTCGTAATCTACGCGAAGCGCAGTCCAAGCACATCACCGTCCGCCACGATCCCGCTCATGCTGCGGGGCAGTCACTTTTCTTGCTTCGCCAAAAACGGTAACCCAAAAAAGGCGACCCCGACGATTGTCCCCGGCCTTCGCCGGGGCAGGCTCTGATCCTGCGATGCTCAGAAAAAAGCGGACCGAAAAAACTCGCTATCGCTCAAACAGTTTTTCGTTCTGATCGCTTTTTTCTTCCGCTTCTCGGGGCCAATCAACGGGGACCCTTCGAACAGAAGTGGCTTCGCAAAACTGAACAGTGGAATAAGTGGAAACTCTGGGCCTCACGCTGGACCGATGACGGTCTGGCAAGCAGGAGTTACAGATGA
>JAYVNO010000176.1:0-4170 GCA_043758415.1 Burkholderiales bacterium | reverse complement strand
GGTTATTACGCCTGCGTCGGTCGCGGTGATCAGGTAGCGAGCGGTGATGAGTGTAGATGACATAAGGGCACCTCTAAAAATTCATTTGTGGGGCGCATTGTGTCGTTACGGGGTGCTCGCAATCCTCATGTGACCTGCGCATACATTCCGATTGCTGCGCGCCCCGCGCCTAACACTGCATCCCCAAAAAATGAATTTTTAGAGGTGCCCATAACAAGATTGTGCGGGCGACGACAAATTTATGCAGGCAGTAAAAACACAAAACCCCGCCGGAGCGGGGTTTTGCATGACGCTTGAAACGCTACCTACGGATAACGATTTCGCCTTTGACTTCAACTTCAACGCGGCGATGCGGTTGCAGGCAAGCGATCAGAGCCTTGCGGTTCTTCTGCTCACACACGACACCCGGAACCGGTTGGGTTTTGCCCATGCCGAGGGTTTCGATTTTGTCTTTAGCCACGCCTCGTGAGGAGAGGAACGCGGCGACCGCAGCAGCACGACGCTCCGAGAGCTTCTGGTTGTACTGTTGTGAGCCCAAACGATCCGTATGGCCTGTGACGAGGACCAGTTCCAGTTTTTGCACTTCCTTGATGCGCGAAACGATTTCGCGATCTAGAACGGCTTGACCTTCAGGTTTCAGGATGGCCTTGTCGAAGTCGAACAACGCTTTGGAAGCCAGCGTGATCTTCTGCACCGTCGGCGCAGGTGGAGCAACGGGTGCCGCAGGTGCAACTGGAGCCGGCGCAGGAGCCACGGGCGCTGTCGCCGCTGGTGGGGCTACAGGCGCGGCAGGCGCTACAGGAACTGGCGGTGGTAGTGCTGCCCGTTTGACGAGGTCTGGATCGCATTCGGCGATAGCCATTGCTGGGGTCCAGAAGCCGGTGCGCCAGCACAGGTTGCACGATGCGTTGTTCGTGCCGTAGCGACCGCTACGTACGACGTTGTTATCGGGTGCACCCGTGGCGGAAAGCAGGTAGGCGCTGTTGGCCGGGTTGGCCTGAGCGAACACTACGCTCGCGGAAAGCGCCGCCACTGCAACCGAGACAGCGCTAGCGATTAAACGAAGTTTCATTGATTTTTTACCCCTTGAAGGCTTGAGTCGATGTCACGGTGGCTCCACGTTATCTATCAAGCACTGCACAACCATACAGCGCCCGACCGCAAAGCCCCCTCCTAACGCAATATACCACTGCCCTTTTAGGGGTTGCAACGCGAAGCTGTCATGTATCGCACTTGTCCTACATTCACCGCAAAAGCTGTGGCAGTTACGCAACTCCGATCCAAAGTATGCGCGACATGGGCGACGATTCAATAGCCGACTAAAATCTAAGGTTGCCCGCTTTTTTGTGGTTCTTGCCTTCACTGTCAGGTTACGCCCCCGTTATGGATCAATTCGCTAAAGAAACCCTCCCGATCAGCCTGGAGCAGGAGATGCGCTCCAGCTACCTTGATTACGCGATGAGCGTGATCGTGGGCCGTGCGCTGCCCGACGTTCGGGACGGTCTCAAGCCGGTGCATCGCCGCGTGTTGTATGGCATGCACGAAACCAACAACGTGCATAACCGCCCGTATGTCAAGTGCGCACGCGTCGTGGGCGAGGTGATGGGCAAGTTCCATCCGCATGGCGATGCGTCAATTTACGACACGCTGGTGCGTATGGCGCAGGACTTCTCCATGCGCTATCAACTGGTGGACGGGCAGGGCAATTTTGGCTCGGTGGACGGCGACAACGCCGCCGCGATGCGCTACACCGAGTGCCGCTTGCAGAAGATCACCGCCGAAATGCTCGGCGATCTGGAGAAAGAAACGGTTGATTTTCAGCCGAATTACGACGGCAAAGAGCGGGAACCTACCGTTCTGCCGGCCAAGTTTCCGAATCTTCTGGTTAATGGCTCGTCCGGCATCGCTGTGGGCATGGCGACCAATATTCCGCCACACAATCTGTCGGATGTGCTCGACGCGACGATGCTGCTATTGAACAACGGCGAAGCGACGATTGACGAGTTGATCGAAATCGTTCGCGCGCCGGATTTCCCCACCGGCGGCTTCATTTACGGTCTAGAAGGTGTCTACAACGGCTATCGCACCGGTCGTGGTCGCGTGGTCATGCGCGCACGGACGCACTTCGAGCCGATTGGCAAGACGGATCGCCAAGCGATCATCGTTGACGAGATTCCCTATCAGGTCAACAAGTCCACACTGCTGCAGAAAATTGGCGAGCTGGTTCGCGACAAGCGGCTAGAAGGCATCTCGGACTTGCGCGACGAGTCCGACAAGTCGGGTATGCGCATCGTTATCGAGCTGAAGCGCGGCGAAATCCCCGACATCGTCCTCAACAATCTGTACAAAAACACGCAGCTGCAAGACAGCTTCGGGATGAACATGATTGCGTTAGTGGACATGCGTCCGCGTTTGCTCAATCTGAAAGACTTCCTCGAACAGTTCATCCTGCATCGTCGCGAAGTCGTGACGCGCCGCACCCAGTTCGAACTGCGTCAGGCGCGCGCTCGCGCCCACATCCTCGAAGGCTTGGCGGTTGCGCTCGCCAACGTTGATCCGATCATCGAACTGATCAAGGCATCAAGCACGCCGGACGAAGCGCAAACTGCGCTGACCACCAAGCTGTGGAAGTCTGATCTCGTAAAGGAAATGGTGGCACGCGCCAACGTCGATTTCCTGCGACCCGATGGCGTCGGCCTCGATTTCTGCTGGCAGGAAAAAGAGCAGGCGTATCGCCTGACCGAAATTCAGGCTAAGGCCATTCTTGAGATGCGTTTGCAGCGTCTCACCGCGATGGAGTCCGACAAGGTCATCAGCGAATACAAAGAAGTGATCGCCGCAGTGCAGGATTTGCTCGACATTCTGGCTCGCCCCGAGCGCGTCACCGAAATCATCGGCGTTGAGCTCGCCGACATCAAGGCCAAGTTCGGCGACAAGCGCAAGTCCGAGATCGTGATGAACGCTGAAGAGACCTCCATCGAGGATCTGATCAAGCCGCAGGACATGGTGGTCACATTGACCCACGGCGGCTACTTCAAGGCGCAGCCGGTCGAAGAATATCGCGCACAGAAACGTGGTGGTCGCGGCAAACAAGCCACGGCGACCAAGGAAGAAGATTTCGTAGAAAAACTCTTCATCGCCAACACCCACGACACCATCATGTGCTTCTCAAGCCGTGGTCGCGTCTACTGGTTGAAGGTCTACGAAGTGCCGGAAGGCAGCCGCAATGCGCGTGGCAAGCCGATTGTGAATTTGTTCCCATTGCAGGATCGCGAAAAGATCACCGCGATTGTGTCGACCAAAAACTACGATCCGAACAAATTTATCTTCATGGCCACCAGCATGGGCACCGTGAAGAAGACGTCGCTCGAAGATTTCTCGCGTCCGAAAAAGACTGGCATCATCGCGGTTGATCTCGACGACGGCGACTATCTGGTGGGCGCAGCGCTCACCGATGGCAAACATGACGTGATGCTGTTTGCTGACAGCGGTAAGGCGGTGCGCTTCGATGAAAACGACGTGCGCAGCATGGGCCGCAATGCGCGCGGCGTGCGCGGCATGATGCTCGACAAAGAGCAGCGCATCATCGCGATGCTGGTTGCCGAAGGCGAAGAGCAGCAGGTATTATGTGCGACGGAAAACGGTTACGGCAAACGCACCCCAATTATCGAATACACGCGCCATGGGCGCGGCACCAAAGGCATGATCGCCATTCAGCAAAGCGCGCGTAATGGCAAGGTGGTTGCTGCGACGTTGGTGACGAAGCTTGACGAAATTATGTTGATCACCACCGGCGGCGTGTTGATTCGTACCACGGTCAAATCGATTCGCGAATCCGGTCGCAGCACGCAGGGCGTGACGCTGATTAACTTGGGCGAAGGCGAAAAACTCTCAGGCATCGAGCGCATTGACGAGCCGGATTTGCCGGAAGCGGATCCAGCCGTCGGCGATCAGGCGGAGTTGATTTAGCAACAGCTTTTACTGGAAATCCTATCTTTACGAGGGCTAGAAGCAAAATAACGTAATTCTCGACTTTTGCTGAAAAATGCCTTCTTCCCTTGTGTAGGTTGGGTTTCGTAAGAAAGCTGTTACTGCTAGATTTTGTAGGAGCGGCTTGCCGCGACCAAGGCGACCGGAGCCTCCTTACGTCACGGTGGTCGCCGTGGTCGC
>JAYVNO010000175.1:0-12657 GCA_043758415.1 Burkholderiales bacterium | reverse complement strand
GCCCGAGGGCAGATTTTGACTGTTTTGCAGCGGCAATATCAAGATATTGCCCAAAAAACAGGCGAAATATGAACCGGGCCGGCGAATTTGCAGCCGATACTTTTCAAACCCGACAGGCGCCTAGGCGCATCAAGTTCCGGTTGCAATCGTCGTCAGCACAAGTAGCACCCGGCGGCACGCACAACAGCGCGCGGCACGAACGACACCGACCCGGGTAGCGATGCACCGCTGCCATGCAGCGTTCAGCGCCGCCAGGGCTACTGCGCCGCATCCGTCGCAGCAGCAGCGCACATCACCACGCCGTCACGCGACCACCCGGCGGCCACCATCTGTTCGTAGCGTGCGGTGCTCACGGTGTAGCGATGATTGCCATCGTTTTCCCGGTCTCGATTATTGAACGAGCGATAGATTTTTACGGGCGCGCTGGCGGGGCAATTGCCTGCTGCGTCTGGCGTTGCAATAGCAAAGTCGATGCCTTCATTCCTGGCGTCCGGATTCTTTGAAAACGCGTTGGCCACCAGTGCGCAATCGGACGGTACGCCATAGAAATGCGTGTTGGGCAAGCTGGGCGGCGAAAAATGGTAGCGGCAGATCGGTTGGGTGCCTGCGGGCGGGGCCGATCCCAGACCGGCGATGAAGCTCATGCCCGTGGGTTTGTACAGCGCAGGATACTGCCCGAGCGCTGACTTTTCAGGCTCTCGACCGGTGATGAAATATTTTTTGATGGCAGGCACATAGTATTCAACGACCGTGGTGGGTGCCATGGTGAGCAGGGTGTCTACCGAGCGGCTAAACGCGCCGCCGAGCGGCTCCGGTGCGCCGTCCACGCCTTGTTCGGTCGAGCCTCGCGTCGAGAATACTGCTGTGTTGGTTGCGGTGTTATTAACTGTGGCCACCACGTCATACTGGCCAGCCTCAAGCAGACCGGCTAACTGCAAGGTGTAGGTGCCGTCGCCCGCTTGTTCGTCACCGTTGGTCGCATCGTCGAAGAGCATTCGTGTGAGTTTGACCGCGCCGTCAGCGCCATAAAAAACAGCCTTGACCACAGCCCCTTCCACGGCTCGATCATTGGCGATGTTGACCTCCAGAATGGCGTTCGGTGTGCCATCGTTGATGATTTCGATTTCAGCGAGCAAGGTGCTGTCTGCAGTCGCAGTTTGATCGATCGGTTTGCTGACCGCTTGTGACGCGGTCACGGTGCTCGTCCAGACGCCGTTGCGGGTCAAGTATTTGCCGGACACTTCAAAGTGGGCGGAATTGGCGCTACCGTCGAAGGAGTACTTCACCTCACCGGCAGGCGTGGTGAAGGTTTGTTTCTGCGCTGGATCGGCGGGCGCAAAGCGGGCACCATCGGGGGCCGTGAGGTCATAGCGCAGTTTGCCGTTATCCGCATCATTGGCCCATGTGGCGGCAAAGTTCAGTTTGCCGTCGGTTTTTGCCAGCACGGGGGTCTTCAAGTCGAACTTGGTGCCTGCCGCAAGGCTTGGCACATAGTCGGTGTTGAGCGGTGCCTCAGCGAGGCCAATCGAGGCGTGCTTGGAGCGTGTCACACCCGCTGTCAGGGCCGAGATTCGGTGGGCATCGTTGAAGTGCCCGCCGGAGGCATGCGCGAGCTGTGACAAGCTCACGGTGCCACCGGTGGCTTTGGCGCGCATGGCGCTCTTTGCTAAATCTTGAATGGCGACACTACGTTTGCTGCTTGAACTGGCTTGAGCGGCGTCTGCGGTAATCACGCTCGCGTTTAACGCCAGGCGCAGTTCACGAATGCGGTCGCGTGTGGCCGCAGCAATGCGATCCTCGCTGCCCGCGATAACGTGCAGACTGATGGCATCGCCCAATTTGATTGATTTATCTGTGTACCGCGCACTTAGATCGGCGAGCACTGCGTCGAGTGTCTGGGTGATGTCACCGGGGGTGGCGTCGGGGGCGATGGCCTCAACTGTCGCGATGGCCGCCGCACGTTTGGCTTCGGTATCAAGCGCCGTCAAAGGCTGCAACGTGCTACCTGGGAAACTCACCAGTGAAATCAGCGTCGACGCCGCGAGAGGCTCCTGGCGGAGACTCTCAATCACCGAGTTTTTTACGCCGCTGAGTTGTTCGGCGGTGAGCTTGCGTCCTATTACATAGACATCCACTACCGCTGGATCAGGCACGAACACCACCTTGAACGCTGCATCCCAGCCGTCCACTGGTTTGCTCAACGCTGCTTGCGACATCGGCAAAAAGCCGGAAAGCGCCGCAAAGGCAGTGCGCTGCAGGTTTTGAATGGACGCTGGATCGGCCGACTGTGGACGAGACAACGTTTCCCACGCAGACGCGCCGTGGGCGCGGCGTTGTGCCGTGGTCACCTCGTCGGTGTGGTCGCCCGGCGTTGAAAACGTGTTGAAGCGATTTTGGTTGTTCATCATCGTGTCCAGCGGCGTGTCGATCTCTGAGGGAGAGCGGGGGTTGACCAACGCGCGACCCGCCTCACGATATTCGTCGTACAGACCATACAGGTAGTGGCCATGCTCGTGGGCGACCACCTTGCCCAGCGCCTGCGGCGTGCGCTCGACGGTGGCGCTGCGGGCCACAAAATTGTTTGACGTGCGACCGCGCTTTTGCCACCCAGCCACGTGCGCGTTGGAGCGTCCCGGTGCCAGCCCCAACACCTTGACGTCCACGTTGCTCGCGAATCGATTGTTGCGGTAAACGTAGACGGTGCCCGTGCGATGGCGACCTTCGGTCATGGTGAACATGAATTGGGCCGCCTCAGCAAACACGCCGGTGACGTAAGCGCGATTGAGTTCAACCAGACCCGGGGTGAGCGCCGCTGGATTAGCGTCGTAATCAAAATCGGTGCTGGCGGTCAAGTCAAACGTTTGCAGCGTGGATGAGTCCGCTTTTAGAAACGAGAGCGGATGAATCGCCGCCCACGATGGGAGTGGCTGCAACGCAATCGTTGCCGCCAGCAGGGTAGCGAGGGAGGTTTTTGAATGGCGGAAAAAATTCATGGATTGCGCGCGATTGTGTTGCGATATGTCCGGGATGCCCTGGCCGAAAGCAGAATAAACTGCTCCGTATGCTACCGCGATAATTGCCCGATATCCAGTTTGCCTCGATGAGGGATTACGGACCAAAACGCGGCTGCAAACGCCCATGTTCGCGCTGACCGGGTGCGGCGTGCGTGATGTCAATCCGCGACTTCTCCGTACAGTGTGTCGTTGCAAAAAGTTGCACAGGCTCCAGCATGTGCTGCGTTTCGCGCCTAACCCGGCACACCGATGGCAGCGCGGTGTACGGTCATTTCAACCGTGACACGACACTAGCCTGCAGGCGCTGAAACTCCACGTTTTCCGGTTGCAGCGCCAGCGCTTTGGCGATGGCCGCTCTGGCCTCGGGCAAGCGACGCTCTTCTGCATGCATACCTGCCAGACCGTAGTACGCGACGCCAGTCGGAGCTTTCGCAATGGAGTCGTTGAACGCTGCCAGCGCTGCCGGACGATTACCTTGAGCGAGCAGTGCAAAGCCCAGCGTACTGCGAATTTGTGGGTCGGTTTTGAATTCAGCTGCGGCGAACTCGGCGTCGGCGATCGCTTCATCCTTGCGCCCGATTTGCAATGCCGCAGTCGCTCGCTGCCGCCGGAGCGCTGCGATTTCCTGAACGCCAGGGGACTGTGTGAGCCCTATGGTCAACGCATCAAACGCGGCCTGCGGCTGCGCCAGCGCGATCAGCGCGGTGCCGCGATTAAGCGACAGCGATGCGCTAACCTGCCCTCGCGCCTTGGCACCGTCGAAGGCTTCCAGCGCCTCACGTGCGCGACCGGCAGCAAGCAAAATCGTCCCGGCGTTGAGTAACCCCTCGCCGGCGTCGCCGAACGCTGTAGCGCGCTGATAATCGCGCAGCGCACGGGTGTCCTGGCTCGCCAGCTGATAGGACTGACCGCGATTGAGGTACGCGCGCGATTTGCCGATCACGCGCTCTGGCGGCAGCTTGGACACCGCGTCGTTCCACACGGAAAGCTCGGTGCGCAGCGACGCAATGCGCTCCGTCGCCTGCCACAAAAACACGACGGCAACGACCACCGCCATGCCCCCCAATGTTTGCCGCGACAGGCGACTGGCCAGTAGATAAATCATGCCCGGCACCGCAATCGCCCACAGATAGCTGCGATAGAGCACGAACGGATCCTGAATCCACACCGTTGAGAACTCCGACACGAACAGCACCAGCGGCGCGAACAGGCAAAACCCGAACAACGCCCAGCGCCCACGATAACGCAGCATCAGCACGCAGCTCGCCGCCAGCAAACCCACGTAGCCGAGCGCCCCAAGCAGATGCGGCTGGCTGGTCAAACGGGCCGGAAATGGCGGGCGTAAATCAATCGACATCATGCCGGTTGACGGCAAAAACCAGCGGCAGCCGTATTCAAAAAACAGCCACATCTGGTTCAGGATCGACAGCGGGTACGCGAGAGCCTTGACGCCCGGCGCGACGGCTTCCATCTGCTCGACGTAGGCGAGCGAGGTCTCATCAAACGGCTTGCCGATGATATCGCCGTAACGCCGGTACAGCAGATAGGCAGCCATTGCCGCCAGCAGAATGCCAATGCTGGCAAATTTGAGAGCTTGTTGTCGCGACGGCCGCTTGACGATCACTATCAACGCCATCGCAACCAGCGGCAACGCCAGCGCATATTCCTTCGACATCATTGCCGCGACATAGGCGACGATCGCCAACAACCAGAAGCGACGACGGTGCACGGCAAGCGCTTGCAACACGGCCCACAGCGACAACACGCTGAAAAACGTCGCCATCAAAATCGAGCGTTGAGTGAGATAGGCGACGGCGTAAACCGCGGTCGGGTTGAGCGCGAACCACGCAATTCCGGCCAGCAGTGCCCATTTGGCGTGTACTGATTCGGCCTCGTCGGGTGACCCTTGCAGGCTTGCCAGAAGTTTCGAATAAAACAGCCACAGCATAGCGACCACCGCAGCATGCACGCCAATGTTGAGCAATCGCTGCAACCACCACGCATCGGGCGCAAGCGCGTGCACCCAGCTGAAGCTGCTGTACGACAACGAGCGCGGTTTCAGCGCGAACGGATTCCAGTATTCAGCAAAGACTTGCCCGCCGCGCAAAATGTTGTCGTCGAACACCAGGACGTTGCCGAGCGACGGTAGATAGACAACGACGACGACCGCTAGCAGCGCGACAAAACACAAATTCAGCGGCGTCCGCAGCAGCGAAACGGAAGGAGTTTTCAAAAGAAAGCGTGACGAGTTCGGACGACCAACGATGTTAGCGCGGGAAGCACGCGGCGCGGAGGCCGGGCAGCATCGGTTCGGTCCGCGCTGGAGCAGCGGTACTTCCGCGAAGGTTCTTATCGGATGCATCGTATGCGGTGGCACCGCGCCGTCCAGAGCGACGCAAATCACGCGGATTTGGCAATGTTTGCCATACAGCTTTTATCTGAAAGCGCCGTTTGGTATGGGCTTATACGCACTAAACGTGGTTTATCGACAAATGACCAAAATGCTACGTTAGCCTTGATGCGATGGACGTTACAGCGCAAAGCCACTCGTTAAATCAGCGTGCGTTTTGGCGTTCACCGATCATTCGACCCTTACGAAACCCCGCTGCGGCCTACCGCGCCACGGATGTCGCACCCGATTCGTCGCCCACGCTTCGCAGATGCTCCTGCGTGGCCTGCAGCTGTTCCAGCGCCTCGACGCAGTCCAAAACGACCTCCCGCAAGCGCTGCAACGCCCGCTCTTTCGAGGTGTTGATCGCCTCAATTCGCGCGTCCTCAACCGCCTGCCGCAGTCGAGCCCCTACCGCGCCGAGCAATACATCAAAATGTTCAATCGCGGCGTCGCTGGGAATCCACAGCGTCGGTGGATCGGACGCTGACACCGCATTAGCGGTGTTATCAGCGTCGCGTATCAGGTGCCGCTTATCGAACTTGTGCGAAAAGGAGGATTGAGTCACAGTCCCGCCGAAAGATTAATTTGCAGGCCGCAATGTAGGCGCTGCGCCTTCGCACGATTGTGTAAAAAGACATGCTGCGTGGTGATTTTTTTCGCGCGTGAGGAGACCACTGCAATGACCGCGATGCCCGAAACCCGATGTAGCCAATGCCCGTTGCGCACACTGCCGCTGTTCCTTGGCAACGGCAAGGAGGAGTTGAACCTGGTGCAATCGCTCAAGAAGCGCGAGCAGCGCCTCGCTGCGGGCGAAACTCTGATCCTTGAAGGCCAGACCGACGCGCCTCTTTACACGCTGCTCTCCGGCTGGGCGTTTCGCTTCAAAACGCTTAGCGACGGGCGACGACAAATTCTCAATTTTTTGCTGGCGGGTGACTTCATCGGCGTGCAGCAAAAAATGGGCGACGCAGCGGCGCACGGCGTGGTCACGTTGACCGATTCGGTATTCTGCGTGTTTCAGCACGACGCCCTGTGGGCGCTACACCGGCAATCACCGACGATGGGTTTCAACATTACGTGGCTGACGGCGCACGAAGAATCGCTGGTCGACGACACGTTGCTCTCAGTCGGTCGTCGCAGCGCAGAAGAGCGCATCGCCACGCTGCTGATCCAGCTTTACAAGCGCGTCGCCGCATTGCAGGCGGACAGTGGCGCGTCCGGCGTGCCGTTTCCGCTGACGCAGCAGCATATTGCCGACGGGCTTGGGTTGTCGCTGGTGCACACCAACAAAACGCTGCGCAAGCTGGAGCAGCGCGGCCTGCATCGGTTGCAAGATGGGCGGCTTTATATGCGCGACGTCAAAGCTCTGGCACGGCTGGCGGATTTGTATGGCGACGGGCGACCGGCGCAGCGGCCATTGGTGTAGCCGAAACGACGCTTCAGCTTTTCATTGAATGTCCCGTTCCATATGGGCAAACCCGTTATTTTTGTCATAAGTCAACTAACCATACAATAAGCGCTTGGCCCTTGTTCAGCAACGCTTACCGTATAAAGCTATATGCAAATTTAGTCCATTTCTGATTCGATACAACCTCACTGATCAGAGGCTGGCGGGCAGGCAAACGCGCCCGCTGGCAACAGCAAAGCGTTTCAACAAGACACGAAAGGCGCGTTCGCAGTCAACGCGCGCCAGACACCGCCTGCGCAGGCGAAAACATCGGCCCCTGCGTGATGCGCTTCCAGTACGACGTCCACGCGGCTGAGCCGTAGGGCCACTGCTTCAGGAAATCAGTGTGCCAGCGACTGACATCAAAACGAACCGGCAGCAATGCGACGAAGGCGTTAGCGACTTTGACCTCATGAACGGTCGCGTGTGGCGACGGAAAACCGCCGCCACGACCGGTGGTGTAGGCAGACGACGCTTCAGCTTTTAATTGGATGGTTCGTCACTGCGTGCGCCCATCACGCCAGTTTGACAGCCCCGTCTATCCATGCTACTACCATAATTCATTCAAATTTGCTTAACCAGCAAATCCACAAACTCAGAGAGGGATACAGATGCACACGTCCCACTTCACCTCTTCCAGATCACAGCAACTCAACACGAAAACATCCTGCGCAAGTGGCCTCGCCGCCTGCCTATTCATTATGAAACGCGCTTTGCCTCCTCGCACGCTTCGTCAAAGGGCTAAAGCCTTCGTCACGCAATGCTTGGTGAAGTCATTGAAGTGTGCAATATTTTTGCTGCCGATAACGAGTTTTGCTCAAGCATTGGCCGACTACTATGTGTTCTATGTACCCGTTGGAGTGCCGAGCACTGCGTCTGGTGTACGCACCATGATACCGCCGCAGCTCCGCACAATTGGCGGTGCAGTTGAACCGGATCCCCAGCGATACTTCAGTCTTCAATACCCGTTCGACACGATGAGATATTACTCCTTGTTCATGGTGGGAAATCCGGATGAACTCTGGTTGTATGAGCCTTCGAGCAGCCCGTGCTTGGTAAACCGTAGCGAGTGGTTGAAGATCAAGATCAATTCGCTGATCGTCGATACCTCATCGTCTGTCAAGTATCAGTTTGCGAATCAAAAGCGAGTCGGATACAACTCCTGTGGCAACGAGATGGATGGCCAGGCTGTTTTCTGGACAATGCAAGACGTCATCAACTTCAAAGCCCCGGTGCGCCGAAAGGCCATTGATGGCGGTGCGTTTGATGCCTCCCCAATGCAGATCACGCGAGAAGGCGTGCCGTGGATGACCTACTACTGGGGTTATCGCCTCGGCATGGTTGAAAGCCAAAGCGATTGGAACGAAGCGAACCGAGGCGCTTCTACGCAATTTGCAACGTGGCGCTCATTCCCGACACCCAGCGAGAACTTTGCATTGACCACGCTGCCGCCGCCGTTTGTTGAAGGTGAAGTGACTGAATACGTGAACGCCAAAGACTTCCCCAGGCAGCCCGGAGGGCAGTATTTTTATGCCGCGAGGCAGGCGGATCGGGTCGCACTTGACGCCATTGCCAGCTGGCAACGCACCGGCCGCGCGTTCAACGCCGGTGGTTACGTCAACGTCTGCCGGTTCTACGGCGGAGGCAAACCCGGCGGGCCGAATACACACTTCTTCACTGGCGACGATAAGGAATGCGCGTTGCTCAAAACGCTGCCGTTTCTTGCGTTTGAAGGCACGCCGTTTGTCGCTGATCTACCCATTGCTGCCCCGGCTACTGCCTCGGGCGCGACCGCCTCACCAGCGCCGACGTGCAGAACGGGCACCCGACCACTCTACCGCGCCTACAACAACGCGTACGGCGCCAACGGCAAAAATAACTGGGAATCAAATCACCGCTTTGTCACGGATAAAGCCGACGTTGACGCGATGGTTGCTATCGGTTGGGCCGACGAGGGCGTCGTGATGTGTGTGCCGGTGCTGCCGTAGTGCCGTAGTGCAAAGCTATCCGGGCAGGCAAAAGCGCCCGCTGGCAACAGCAAAGCGTTTCAACAAGACACGAAAGGCGCGTTCGCAGTCAACGCGCGCCAGACACCGCCTGCACAGGCGAAAACATCGGCCCTTGCGTGATGCGCTGCCAGTACGACGTCCACGCGGCTGAGCCGTAGGGCCACTGGCTCAGGAAATCCGCATGCCAGCGACTGACATCAAAACGAACCGGCAGCAATGCGACGAAGGCGTTAGCTACTTTGACCTCGTGAACGGTCGCGTGCGGCGACGGCGTGAGTCCGATGCGAGTACACAATCCGGAAGGGTCGCCAGTGAAATTGGGCATGCCGGCCGCGCCGTTGTTGACCACCCAGCCACTTCGGAAGGTCGACGCGTCGGCCTGCACGAATGCTCGCATCGCGGGCAGGCACGTGTGCGTGCTGGCAAACAAATCCACACCAGCCTGCGCAAAAACGGAGCGCAGCCACGGGGCTGCCGCTGGATCGTCGAGCTCGCTCACATCAAAGCGCCAGCCTGCGAGCGACTCGGCATCACCATGAACAACACCGACGCGGCAATCGCCGACTTGATAGCGCGCAAACATGGGCAATCGGCCGATGCGATCGGTCAGCTCAGGATGACGGCGCGCCGTCGCCTTGAGCTGCGAGTGAATCTGGTTTGAGCGCTCGACGATTCCGCTGTCAACGCTGTCGGGATACGCGCAGCCGCATCCCGCATCGCCCTCAGCCGAATCAAACTCCGCTTCGACGTTGCCCTGAAGCGCATCATGCGCCAACACACGACGATTGATTTCTGCGAACTGCTTGTCCGCGATGTTGAACCAGTTGAAATCGCCGTTGAAACACAGCGTCGGCGCGGTTGATTCAGCGGCCGCCATTGCCTCAATGGCGTCGAGCGCGGGCACGTTGCCGTACAGGCCACCCACCACGTAGAGCGTGTGCGCAGCACGCGCTTGAACCTGCGCAATCGCCGCCGCGCCGTAGCGATAGCGAAGCGGGCAAACGCGGCCTGGCGCAGCTTGTTTTGACGCAGTTTTTTCCATCATTTCATAACTCCACGCAACTCACTTGCAGTGTTTGCAGTGACGGCCACGTCGGCCACCACTTGCCCACGCCGCAGCACGATCACGCGGTCCGCCAGACGTGGCACCAGATCAAGATCATGCACCACGCAGATCAAAGTGGATTTTTTTTCGGCAACCAGTGAGGTGAGCAGATTAATTACTTCATCAGCGGCCTCGGCATCAAGGCTCGCAGTCGGTTCGTCAGCTAACAGCATCGGCGCGTTTTGATGCAACGCCCGCGCAATCGCCACCTTTTGTCGCTCGCCGCCGGACAGCGAATCGGTGCGACGGCTCGCGGCCCAGCCCATACCCACGCGTGCCAGCGCGGCGCGCGCCTGTTCACGCTCACACGTGGGCCAGCGACGAATCCAGGTCAGCACCGACGCGTTGCGTCCCGCGCCTCCAATCAACACGTTGTCGAGCGCGCTTATCCGCGCAATGAGATGCAGCCCTTGATGCACTTGCGCCACACGCCTGCGCAGACTGCGCAGCGCACCGCGTTCGCGCGTGACCGAGATGTCGGTGCCCAGCACTTTCAGGCTACCGCGCTGCACGCTATTGAAACCCGAAACCGCACGCAGAAAGCTTGATTTTCCGGCGCCATTGTGGCCAACGATTGCGATACGTTCACCGGCAGAAACGCTCAGGTTAACGTCACGCAAAAGCACATGATCGCCTGCGCTGACATGCAGACCGCTTGCTTCAACCACGGGCGGCGTGCTCAAACGAGTCTCCGTCGCACCGCGCGGCTCACGGCGTCAAACGTGGTCACCATGATCACGATGGCGAGCAGTAATGTTGCCAGTCGCCCCCATTGAAATAGCGACATCGCCTCCGACAATAGCAAGCCCAAACCACCTGCGCCCACCAGCCCCAGAATCGTGGAATCACGGATATTGAACTCCCACACGTAGAGCACTTGCGACACATATTGCGGGAGCACTGCGGGCCACACACCCAGAAAGAAAACCTGCGTGCCGGTAGCACCGGTCGCCCGCACCGCATCAACAGGGTGCGCGTCCAGCGACTCAATAGCCTCGGCGAGCAACTTGCCCAACGTTCCCGACGAATGCAGCGCCACCGCGAGAATGCCCGCCGTCGCGCCAAGGCCAACGATGCCCACCAGAAACAGGCCGAACACCAGCGTGTGAATCGAGCGCATCGTGTCGAGCATCGCCTTCGCCAACCATGCCACGGGTCGCGGTGCGTGCAGCGTGCGTGCCGCGAGCAGACCGAGTGGCAGCGCAATCAGCGCGGCTAGCGCGGTGCCCAGCGTGCCGATGCGCAGCGTCGTCCACAGCGCACGCCCCACGCCCGCGAGATAGCGACGCTCGGTCGCCTGCTGATCGTCGACACGCAGCACCTTGCCGTCCTGATCGCGCACCTCAGAATGAGTGTCACCAAACCACACGCGCAAAAAGCTCGGCTCGGACATCTCCGCCACCGTTTTTTTCAGGTTTTGCCACGGCTTGCGGCCCATGCTCAGCTCATCTTCCGCGCCCAGCGTCCATAGGCTCACCGCGACCAGAAGGCCACAAAAAATCAGCAGCAGTGACAGGACCGAGATACGGCCCGATGACAACATTCCGCCGTGCGCGCGGGTTATCGGGAGAACGTCATTGCGGGCAGCGGTGCCCTGTTGTGCGATCACTGGCCTGGCAATTGACCGCTGGCGAGTCCGGCGTCACGAATTGGGCGATAAAAGGCGTTGTCTTTTGACACAAAACCCGTGTAGCGAGGCGGCAGTAGATTTGGAGTGCGGGCAAGCTCTGGGCCGACGGCGGCCAGCGCCGCACGCAGTTTGGCCACGAAGGCCGCATCTTTGGCAAGCGTTGAACTGACTGCAATTGCATCGTTGGGCAGCGGATCCGATGTCCAGAAAATCACACTATCGCTCGCCTTGATCAGGCCATCGGAAATCATCGCATCACGGTTGCGGTTGTAGTCCGCACCCGCGTCAAGCTCGCCGCGTGTGACTTGCAGCTCGATGGTCTGGTGTTTGGTATTGATGACTTTGCCTAGAAACGTGTTGATATCAATACCGTTTTTCTGAAAGTGGTAGCTTGGAATCAGGTAGCCGGAGGTCGAGCCTTTGTCGCCAAAGGCAAAGGTTTTTCCTTTGAGATCAGCAATCGACTTGATACCCGATTTCGGGTGCGTGATCATGATCGCGAAATATTCCGGCTTGCCGTCGTACAGGATGGTCGACACGGCTTGCGCGCCAGCGACGTGGTTGGCCAAAACATAACCCCACGGGCCCATGAGTGCGATGTCGGTCTCACCGTTGGCCAGTGATTTGGCGAGGCCTTCCCACGTGTCCACGGTGTACAGCTTGACCTGACGGCCCAGTTGCTTGCCAATGTATTCGGCCAGTGGGCGGTACGTGGCATCGTTCTTTTCTTTGTCAGGCTGATACAGCCCTACGCCAAAGCGGAGCACATCGGCAGCGCTGGCCTGAAGCGACAACGCGCAGAGCGTGGCGAGATTAAATAGGGCGAACAGTGAAATGAAAAAGCGCTTCACAGCTGGGGATCCTGTTGAGATTCGAAGCAATCGGGAAGTGTACGTGTCCGTGCGAAATCTGGATGCGGCAATCCATTAGACCGCGCTGCAGTGCCCCGACGCCACTCTGGTTATTCCGTTTCTACATCGTTACGGAAATAAATGGGCTCAATTTTTCGACGCAGATTAGCGCAGATTCGACGCCGATGACCGCAGATTTTCTTGATTGT
>JAYVNO010000174.1:0-33182 GCA_043758415.1 Burkholderiales bacterium | reverse complement strand
GAGCCGCTCCTACAGGGGCAAGCAGCGCATAGCCTGACCGCATCAACACAACAGGATCGTGAAATGAACGCAACCGACACCGTTTCTCTCAACCAATTGTTCCTGGCGGCACGCACCGCCAACGGCTTCACCGACCAACCGGTGTCGATGGACTTGATTAAACAGGTATACGACGTCGCGAAGTTTGGCGCAACATCGATGAACACGCAGCCTGCGCGCTATGTGTTCCTGACCACGCCAGCGGCGAAGGAGCGCCTGCGGCCCGCGCTCATGGCGGGTAACGTGGACAAAACCATGCTCGCTCCGGTCGTCGCAATCATCGCCAAAGACACTCGTTTTTTCGAGCACATGGCGACCATTTGGCATGACAAAGGGGCTAGGGAAATGTTTGAAAATGCACCGCCGATGGCCGCCGCAACGGCAACGCGAGGCACCACATTGTCCGGCGCGTATTTCATGATGGCAGCGCGTGCGCTCGGACTCGACTGCGGCCCGATGAGCGGTTTTGACATGAGCAAAGTCAACGCTGAATTTTTCCCGGATGGACGCTTCGAGGTCGATTTTCTGTGCAACCTTGGGTACGCAGATCACAGTAAAGAATTCGCACGTAATCCACGTCTGACATTCGAGCAGGTTGCAACCGTCCACTAGGGGGGGGCGCGGATAGGCGAAGCGCACCATCACATGGCAATCAACTGGTTCCCCGGTCACATGGTGGCCGCGCAGAAAAAAGCGGCCGAGGCGCTTGCCGATATTGACGTAGTCGTTGAGGTGCTTGACGCGCGTTGCCCTGCAGCAAGCGTGAACCCGAGGATCAACGCGATGCGCGAAGCGCGGCAACGGCCCGCGCTGAAAATCCTGAACAAAGTGGATCTCGCCGATCCAAAAATCACAGAGCTTTGGCTCGCGTATTTCAACGCGCAAGAAGGCGTTCGCGCCATCGGTTTGTCATGCAAAAAAGCAGGCGAATCGAACAAAGTATTACCTGAGGCACAGAAGCTCGCGCCGCATCGCGATGGCCCGCTCAAGCGCCTGCGAGTAATGATGATGGGCGTGCCCAACGTCGGCAAATCGACGCTGGTAAACGCGCTCTGCCAGAAGCGCATTGCCAACGTTGGCGACGAGCCCGCGATCACTAAATTGATCAAGCGCTACGACCTGCCACCCATTGACGGAAATGCGGGCATCTGGCTGTTCGATACGCCCGGCTTGATGTGGCCCAAAATTGCGCTTGAAACCGACGGCTTGCTACTCGCTGCGAACCATCTGGTCGGCGTGAAATCGTATATCGACGAAGAGGTAGCGACCTATCTCGCCGAGATATTGCTGGCGCGCTATCCCGAATCGCTGACCGCCCGTTACGGCGTCGATCCAACCGATATGGACGGCCCCGACGTGATTGAAGCCATCGCCAAACGACGCGGTTTTCGCATCAAGGGCGGCAGTGCAGATTTTGAGAAAGCGGCGGTGACGTTGCTGCTGGACTACCGCAACGGCGCGCTAGGGCGTATTACCGTTGAGACGCCCGAAACGCGGTGCGCTCAGCTCGATGCGCTAGAAAAATCGCTGGTCGAAGCGGCGGCGATTGAAGCACTCAAAAGCGAATCAGCACCAAGCTGAAACGTCTATAGCGTAAGGGCTAAATCGGCATTTATCCATGAAGTCGATATGTGGCGATTTCTTGCCTTTAGCCCATTTTGAATGGGCGTTTCACGGTAAAGCTGTATCGGTTTTGTAGGAGCGGCTCTGCCGCGACCCGCCGTCACATGAAGCACGATGGTCGCGGAAGAGCCGCTCCTACAAAACCTTGCGCAACGCCGCGCGCTACATCCCCAACCGCTTCTTCATCAACGCCACATCGCGCTGCATCGCTGCATTGGCTTTCCCCAATGCGGCGATCTTCGCGTCTTTGTCCTTCAGCAATTCGTGCAACCCCTGAATCGCTGCAAACGCGACGCCGCCGACGTCAATCGAATTGATCGCCTTGTCCGTGTCGCCAAGCCCGAATGCGCGATAAAAATCTTGCGCCATCGGGCCCATCTGCCGCACTTTCGATCCGATGATCGACCAGGTGGATACGGGCATCGCAAGCACGCCCGCGAGCACGCGCGAGGGGGTGATCGGCTCAACGCGCTCCTTGAGGTTGCGGTCGCTGGAGCAGATCCAGCCTGTGCCGCTGTTGCCCATGAAGCAAAACGTCTTGGGACCGCCCACAACATAACCCGGCGGAAGAGCGTCGCCCGAGGCGTACACACTGGTGGCGAAAACCACGCCCCCAATGGCGCGCACATTGAAGGTGTTGGCTCCGAAGCTGGGCTGCTGCCAATTCGTCGTCACCTTAAACGGCGTGATTGCCGACGCGTCGGCCCATACGAATGTGCCGCTTTTATCGGCATAGGCATATTGACCCGCCGCGAAACTTAATGCCCCGGAAGCAATATTAAATTTACCCCCGGCTACAGTGCTGTAGATTCCACCTGCGGCATTGTTAAACCCGCCCGCAACGGTGTCGCCCGCGCCATTCGCCGCATTACTTTCTCCGCCCGATACAACACTGGCGGTGCCACTGGCGCTATTGCTGTAGCCGCCAGCGACCACGGCGTAGGCAGCGGCCAGATTGGAGACGCCGCCAGCAACAGTGCCGAAGTTACCCGCCACGACGTTCGCCCTGACAGTGCTGCCGAAGAGAACGTCGCCGCCGCCGCCAATGGTTGCGCCGAATACGCCAGCCGATACCGCATTGCTATTGTGTCCGTTGATCGTATTGGGCGCTGTCGCGGATGCTGATGATGAAATGCGCAAGCCGTCACCCATCTGGTTCACCAGGTTGACGTCACTGCCCCCACTCTTCACCGTCAGTGGCTGCGCATCATTGGTGCCCAGCACACCCGGCGCGCCAAACGAATTGCCGCCCTGCAAAAATGCATTGATCGCGCCGCCTACTGCGCAGCCGTTGGCGAGAAAGCTGGTGACGGCTGCCGTGCTGTTGCGTGAGCCTGCCCCCAACGCCAAACCATCGGTCAGCGACGCCCCGCTGAAGCCCGCCAAATGGCGCGCGATGATCGTCGTATCCACCGCGTCGATTTGGTTGTCGCCATTCATGTCGAGCGCGCAGCCGACGCATTCGATATTGGCTTTGACCTGCAACGGGTCGAGGCTCGCATAGCGCGTGCTCGCGGTCATCGGCGCGCCGGTGATGCCGAGCGCATAGCGGGTGAGCACGACGCCATCGTTCAAAGCGTCCGAGCCTCCGCCGTCGAAGGGGCAGGTGGACGCGTGCGTTGCGCCCGACATCACAGTCAGCATGGCTGCGGCTAGCGGTCCGACTCCGATTCCGATTCCAGCGGAGCGAAGGGTGATTGGTTTCATAACACCGTTCCTCATGAGTTCTTCCTTGGAAGTTGAGTGAATATTGACGACGTCCCACGCGCGTGCGTGAGCAACGACTCGATGCGTAACTCGTCACGCAGGAACAGCAAACCCGCGAATCGTCGCGATTCCCTGCGTTAGGCCGAGCGTTTCGTCGCGAAATCTGGGCAACACGACGAGCGTTTCCAGTCGGCCAAATGGATTGGTCGAGCCAATCGTGAGCAGCATCGTCCCCTGAATGGACGACGAGGCCCCACGGATGATCGAGATGTCGCACAGGCTGTTTTCAAAGTCCTTTGCGGGGGTTTCCCTAGCCGTAGTGAAGGTGCCGGTGCACGTGCCTGCGAAACCCGACGCCAATCCTCCGTTTGAGAAAAATTCGCGCACCACAAAATTCTTGGTGCCCTCCGAATCGTTGCCTTTGATGGCGAGTTGAAACACGGCCTTTGCAAACACACCCTTATCGCAACGCAAGGTGAAACGAAAATTTGTGGAACCGAACGGAAGCGCGGGTGGTGGTTCATTCGACCGAGGGCCTACATTTTTTAACTCACTGTCAAGGCGAGCGAGGGTTCCCCGCCCCACAACATTGTCCAACTTTGCACCGGCGCGTACGATGCCGTTGATGGACTTGTACGCGAGTACCGCGTCGACCATTGGCTGGTCAAACGCGTTGTCCACGGAGAAAGAAATTCGCCTCATTCCGGGATTGCGTGGTTGCACGCGATTTAAGCCATCCTTGATTGCTTCAATCGCCTCACTCGGTGCGCTGAACGGGCGAATGTTTGACCCATCATTTCGCAGGCATTGCGTCAAACGCGCTTGCACCGCGCTGCCAAAGCTCAGGAAATGTGCCGATTCAAGACTGTTTTTAGTGACAACACCGGCCATGATCAATCCTCCAAAATTACAAGGCGATTGGGTTAATGAGTTTCGCGGTGCTTGCGCTCTGGATGAAAAAATTAGGCGCGATGGTGCCAGTTTACGAACGCGCGGATCGCTGAGCATCAACGTTGGCACCGCCACCTGAGCGTCGCCTCACGGCGCACCAGCCAAAGATCGCCAGCACAAGGCTCATCGCAAGCATTGCCGTGTTGCCGAGCGTTGGCACCGACACCACAGGCGCTTGCACGGCTACGTCGTCGTTGATGATGCTGCCGATGCCTTGTGCGATTGCGAGCGTGGCGTTGGTCGGCGTGGATAACGTCACGGCAAAGGTTTCGGTGCCTTCGTTGACGGTGTCGCCAATCACGTTCACGGTGATGGTTTGCGTGAGCACGCCGGGTGCGAAAGTAAGTGTTCCGCTCGCGGCGTTGTAGTCTGATCCGGCGGTGGCGCTGCCGTCGCTGGTGGCGTAGTTGACGGTGACGGCGGTCGCGCTGGCTGCGGACAACGTTACCGTGAACACAAACGGCGTGAGGCCGCTGTTGCCCTCGTTTTGCGCGACATTGTTGATCGATAGGGTGGGTAGAACGACAGCTGCATCGTCGTTGACAATAGTCCCCGTCCCGATGCCCTGACCAGCGCCAATGGTTGCGTTGACCGGCGCGCTGAGCGTGACCAGGAAGGTCTCGTCGGGTTCGACCGTGGTGTCGCCATTGACGTTGACGGGGATGCTTTGCGTGAGCACGCCGGGTGCGAAGGTGAGCGTGCCCGAGGCAGCTGTGTAGTCGCTGCCCGCTGTGGCGGTGCCGCCACCGGTGGCGTAGTTGACGGTGACCGCTGTCGCACTTGCCGCTGACAACGTCACGGTGAAATTGAACGCGGTGGTGCCGCTGTTGCCTTCGGCCCGTGTCACGTTATTGATTGATAGCATCGGCAAGGCCACGACTACCGCCGATTGGCAGGATGAGAACTCTGAGGTGTTGCCAGCGGGGTCGGTAGCGGTTGACGTGACCACCAATTGGCCAACGGGCAGCGGCGCGAACGACGCATTAAAACTCGCGTTGCCGCTGCCATCGGTTACGACCGACTGGAAGCCGATGAACGTCTGCCCTTCGCCAAACCCAGAGCCGTCACACGCCGCGTTGGCGAAAAATTCGACACGGAAGGTGGTGTTGGCGCTGCTGTTCAAGGTGCCCTGCACGTTGCCCGCCGCCGTCGCCGAGACGATGACCGGATAGTTTTGCAGACCGCTGGCACCAATGTCGGCATCCCCCACGTCGTTGGCGGTGACCAAGTCTCCGCCAGCCGCTGGATACAGATTGATGCCCATTCCACCGGCCCCAATGGCCGGTCCGTTTTGATAGATCGAGTTACCGAGAATGGTTGCTTTGCCCACGCTGGTGGTCGCGTTGAACACTACACGAATGGCCTCAGATCCACTCGCAGTGATCGTATTACCTTCGCCTGCTGCTGTGCCGCCAATGATGGCCACCGCTTGGTACACGTCGATACCGCGTCCGGTGTTGGCGAGCGGCGTAACGCCATCGACGCGGGTGCCGATCAGGTTGCCGCGAAGGGTCGCCGTGGTGCGGGATAGGGTTATGGCGTCGAAGCCACTGTTGCCAGCGATCAGGTTACCGCTGCCGATGCCGCCAATGGTTTGGGCGCCGCCGAGCGATCCTGAGAGGAACCCACCACTGCCTACGAGGTTGATCGCGCCGCCGTTCGGACGCGCCTGTGTGCCAGTGATGTCGGTGCCAATGTAGTTTTGCTGAATGGTGACGCCGTCGGCGACGCTGCTGATAGCGATGCCCAAATTTCCGGAGATGATGTTGCGAGCAGCGGGCAGGGCGCCACCAATCGTGACTGGCGCCAGCCTGGGAGGGGCGCTCACGGCAAAGGCGTTGTCCAGCAGATCTATGTTGCCACCGCCCAGCGCGGTCAGGCCATTGGCGGTCAAGCCCATGATGTTGCCCTGAATGGTTCCTGCTCCGATTGGTGTGATGCTCTGGGCGTTGACGCTTACGCCGACCGAAGTGTTTCCCGAAATCACGTTACCCGCGCCGGTGCCCGGCGTTGCGGTGGGCCCACCGATGGTGAACGCGCCGATGACGACCCCGCCAACACTGCCGATGACAATGCCCTGACCGCCTAGTGCGGCCGTGCCTGCGGCGTTGGTGCCGATGTAATTGCCAGCAATCATCACTCCGCTCAGGTTGTTGACAACGATCCCAGTGCCTGCGGAGCCAGAAATGACGTTTCTCTGCGCAGGAAGTGATCCGCCAATAACGACAGCCCCTGAGTCAGGCGTGAAGCCGGTACTGATGCTGATCTGCGCGCTACCTAGTCCAACCGTGCCTGCGACATTGGTTCCGAAGAAGTTGCCCACCAGCTTGATGTTGCCGGTCACCGCAACAACAGCAAAAAAGGACGGCAGACAGCGATTGATGACCAGACCGCGAAGAATTGAGCCACCCGAGCCACTTTCAAATCTAAACAGGCTGTTAGTGATGTTGGCAGCGGTTCCGTCGAGCTCGATCAGGTGTACCGAGTCGTCGCCCACGGCGAGCGAATTGGCGCTGCTACCCGCTTGGCTGTAGCCGTCAATCACTACGGGCCGCGTGATGAACGGGAATTGTGCGGTCGGCGCAATGGTTTTCACACCCGCCCCAGCAATCGCAAACAGGATGTTGTGCGGTAGTGCAACGGTCGCCGTGTTGTCCGCGTTGGCATCGGTGATGGCTTGGCGCAGACTGCCTGCACCCGCGTTGTTGGTGTTGGTCACCGTGAAGCTTGCGGCCTGCGTGATGTTTGCGAGCAGTATCGACATCAGCAACATCAGCAAAGCGGTAGCGCGGGCGAGTGAGCTAGTCATTGGCAGGTCCTGTCAGATATTTTGGAATTTGACCAGCGGCGCGGATCGATTCGCGCTGCCACGTCGTCTTACTTGCTGTTACGAGAAGCGGGTTTCCAAGCGGACAAGGTGGCCGAAATAAATGCGTTGCCAGCGTCGCGCGTCAGGCGCAGCGGGTCAAATCGCGTGTTTTTGCGGGTAAACTCAATCGCACGGCGAGTTTCCGTCGCAACGCTTCGGTTTGGCGCATGTGCACGTTATGAGCGACATCACTGGTTTGATCATTCGCGCTCGCGATGGCGACCGCGCGGCGGTAGACGACCTGTTTCAGGCGATGTATCCGGACTTGCGACGCATTGCCCATGCGCGGTTGCGGCGCGGCTTTCCTGATCCAGATGTCGGCACCACAGCGTTGGTCAACGAGTGCTACCTGAAGCTGCGCGCATCCAATCGCCTTGACGCTGAAAGTCGGGCTCATTTTTTTTCCTACACCGCCTCGGCGATGCGCTCGATCATTGTTGACATTGCCCGAGCCAAGGCGGCCGAGCGTCATGGCGGCAATGCGCTGCATGTGACACTGGACGAATCGCTGTTGAGCGGTGATTCCGCAGGCGAGGAATTGATTCTGAAAGTGCATGAGGCGCTCGAACAAATGGGCGAGTTGGATCAGCGGCTGGTGCAACTGGTTGAGATGCGTTACTTCGCTGGCATGACCGATGTGGAAATTGCTGAAACTTGGGGTGTGACGGATCGCACTGTGCGCCGCGACTGGCAAAAAGCGCGGTTGTTGTTGGCGACGGCGTTACGGTGAAATGCCGTTTAGGAGCGGCTCTGCCGCGACCCGAGTGGTGCTACGTGCAAGGTGGATTCGATTGAATGTCCGCCTTCAGCCAGGTTTCTCGTAACAGAGTGATAGAAGATCGGCGCGCTTGAACCGGAGGCACTGCGATGGCGGATATCAAGTTTCTGGCGGCTGAATGGCCGACCATCAGCCGTCGGCTCGACGAAGTCTTGTCGCTCACCGTTGAAGACCGCGTGAGCTGGCTTGACACGCTGGCCGAGTCGGAGTCGGTTAAATCGAAGCTGCGCGGATTGCTTGCTGAGGCGGATGGCGCGCCGGGCGTCGAGACCGCCGACTATCTGGCAGCACCGCCGCAGTTGACCCTTGGCCCCGACGCGGTGATCGACGAGCATCCTATGGGCATCGCAAGCGTCGGCCTGGTGATCGGGCCGTACCGCTTAATTCGCGAGTTGGGTGTCGGCGGTATGGGCTCGGTGTGGCTTGCCGAACGTGCCGATGGCGGGCTTAAGCGTGAGGTGGCGCTCAAGCTGCCGCGCATAAACTGGTCGCAAGGACTGGCTGAGCGCATGCGCCGTGAACGCGACATTTTGGCGAGCCTTGATCATCCGAACATTGCGCGCATTTACGAAGCGGGTCTCGACGCGCAGGGCCGACCGTATCTCGCACTTGAATACGTTGCGGGCGAACCCATCGACGTGTATTGCAAGCAACGTGGGCTCAGCATCAACCAACGATTGCACCTGCTGTTGCAAGTGGCGCGCGCGGTGGCGCATGCGCACGCGCGGCTGGTGGTGCATCGTGATTTGAAGCCTGCCAATATTTTGGTTACGGTCGATGGGCAGGTGCGCTTGCTCGATTTCGGCATTGCGAAATTGATGGAAGGCGAGCTGACGCAGGAGACAAAGCTCACGCAAGTCGCAGGGCGAGCGCTGACCCTCGACTACGCGAGTCCTGAGCAGATTCGCGGCGAGCCGATTGGCACCGCAAGTGACGTTTACAGTCTGGGCGTGGTTGCCTACGAATTGTTGGCCGAAGCGAAGCCCTATCAGTTGAAGCGCCAGAGTGCAGCGGCGCTCGAAGAGGCCATCGCTAACGTGGACGTTCGGCTCGCCAGCGTGGCTACACCGAACCCGAACTTGCGACGAATATTGACGGGTGATCTCGACGCCATTCTCAACAAAGCACTCAAGAAAAATGTCACCGAGCGCTACCCGACGGTCGACGCATTTGCGCAAGATATTGAGCGGTATCTTGCGCACCTGCCAGTGCGGGCACAGCCCGACACTTTTAGCTACCGATTGCAACGATTTCTCGTGCGTGACCGGATGGCTATTGCTGCTGGAACGGTCGTGATTGCGTCGTTAATTGTTGGGGCGGGCATTGCAACCGTCAAAACCACGGAGGCGCGCAGCGAGCGCGTGCGGGCGGAACGCGTGAAGGATTTGATGGGGTCGATTTTCGCCGCCGCAAACCCCTATGTGAGCGGCAAAGCTGACGCGACTGTGCGCGACTTGCTCGACTCTGGTGTTGAACGAATCGAGAGAGAGCTTGGCGCTGAGCCCGCGGCATCGGCGGAGCTGTTAAGTCTGCTCAGTGTCAGCTACCGTGACCTGGGTGAGGTTGATCGTGCACTTAAAACCGCGCAGTCTGCCAATGAGTTGGCGATTCGTGCATTCCCTGAGGGGCATTTGATGCAGGCTCGCGTCCGCCGAGTGCTGGCCGAAGCGAACAGCAGCAAGGGTCGCGTCGCCGAGGCACACCGGCTGCTGGATCAGGCCATCGCAATGCAGCGTCGTCTTGGCGAACCCGGTGCGTTTGATCTGGCGCAATCTTTGGGATTTTTAGCCAGCGTAGCCGTGGGTGAGGGACGCGAAAAAGAGGCCATTGCGATCGCTCGCGAGTCTATTTCGCTATTCACCTGGATTCGTGGTGAAAAAGATCCGATGACCATCGCCGCCATCGGTGAGCTGTCCAACAAACACATGATCGCGGGCGACAAATCGGAAGCGCTAGTGCAGGCGCATCGCGCCTACGCGTTGGCGTCGGCGGCCTTCACGGAACCGGAACACCCGGTGACTGTCGGCCAAATGGCGCATGTTGCGTACGCGCTTCATGCCAATGGGCAGATCGCGGAGGCCAAAGAAAGATGGCTGGTGGTGGTTGCAGCACAAAAGAAGGCGTTTAATCCGCGTGGGCCTCAGGTCGCCGCATCACTCGTCGGTCTCGCCAGATCGCAGGAAGCGCTAGGGGAACTGACAGCGTCGCTACAAAATTTTGAAGAATCACTCTCGATGCTTCAAGGTTTTGGCTCTGGCGTAAGTGGTGAGTTGGCTATCCGTTATTTCTCAATAGGACGTTTGGCGCTGCAGGTGAGACAGAGCGAAAAGGCAGTACGTTTCTTTGCGACTGCTATCGAACACGGACGCGCGGTTTTTGGTGAGCGCGGCAACCGGGTGCGTGATGCAGAGAACTTTTATGTGACCTCCTTGATTTACGCGGGACGATTGCAGGAGGCAGATTCACTGCTGGCCAAGCAGCTTGAGCAAGATCGACAGAGTTCCGAGCCTGGCGCAAATTTAAGAGCGTCGCTTCGCAATCATGCGTTGCTGAGCCGAGCGCGTGGAGAGGCGAAAGCGGCGCTAGGCGATATGGAAGAGGCGCTTGATGTGGAGCGCCGGATGAGCGGTGTCAGTCGCAAAGCGAGCGCTGCCACATTGGGTGACATGGGCATTGCGAAGCTTGATGTACGTCAAATTGACGCCGCGATTAGCTATCTGACGCAATCCATGACGATTCTTGGTAAAGAGGAACCGGCTCCGACACCCCAACAGGCCGATGTGTGGGTGGCCCTCGGGCGCGCATATTTGCTGAGCGGACGCAATGCCGAGGCGGCGCAACGATTAACAAGCGCCGAACAATTCTGGGCGAGTTTCGACGCCACCAATGTTTTTGCCGCTGAGGCCGCATTGTGGAAGGCTAGAGCCTTGGTTCATGCCGACGGCATTCGCGTTTCCGAAGCAAAACTCGCTTTGGCAATGTCAAAACTACAAAGCTCGGGTTGGCCATCGCATCAGCAACTTGCGGTGCTTGGCCGAACGGAGTTGCTGGCGCGCAAATGAGATGTTGCGGGTCAACTTTTTATCGGCAACAACCACGCAAAGCTTACCGACCGCAAGCTACGTCCGCTGAACCTACTTCTTGATGCGCACAAACAATTCCGGCTCAACGCTCACGCCGTTGAGGTATACCGACCAGTGCAGATGGGGGCCGCTGGCGCGACCGGTTGCGCCTGAGCGCGCGACGGCCTGGCCTTTGTGTACGCTGTCGCCGACCTTGGCGTTGTGTTCGCTTAGGTGGCAAAACAAGCTCAACAGGCCGTTGCCGTGGTCGATGAACATCGTTTTGCCGCAGAAGTAATAGTCACCCGTGTCGAGCACGACGCCGTCGGCTGGCGCGAGTACCGGCGTGCCGGTCATCACGGCCACGTCGAGCCCTGCATGCGGTGCACGCGGTTTGCCGTTGAATACGCGGGAGCCGCCGAAGCGGCCTGACAGGCGGCCTTTCGCAGGCAGGGTGAAGTTTGCATTGGTGGTGGCGCTTTCGCGCGACGTGGAGCGCACCGTCTTGAGATGCGCAGACTCAGCTTCGATGCGCGCGATGACTTCGGGCGGCGGCTCGACCATCGCGTTGTCCTTGAGCGTGACATGCTGCACCGGGTAGCGTTTTTCCTTCACGACGAACGCGACGGATCGTGTCTCGCCGTTGCGGATGACGCTGACTGAATGCTCGCCGGGCGCGGTTGATAGCGGAAGGCCAACGACGGCGATCCACGAAGCGCCGCGTTTCACCGTCCAGACGTTTGCGCCGTCTCGCGTCACCACGGGTTTCGGTTCGTCGGTGCATGCAACAGCGACTAGCGCAACGCCTCCGGGAACGCGGGATTCGCGTGGCAATCCGTCAGAGGGATTCGCCGCGATTGACCACGATGCTGCCGTCGCGACTATGCAGCAAACAATCGAGGGCAGCCATCGACGCAAGCCCGTCATCACCCGCTGCTCCGCCCAATCATCAAACGAAGCAACTCAGTGCCCGTGGGGTGCAGGCCCGTCAAGCACGTACTTGGTGCCGCAGTATGGACAGGCCGCTTCGCCCGTCGTTGCAACGTCGAGATAAACCTTGGGATGTGTCGACCATTGCGTCATTTTTGGATTCGGGCAGAAGACCACACCGGGGCCTTGCAGGTCTTTGGCGGTAACGTGAATGGCAGCTTGTACGGGGGTGCTCATGGATGTACTTTATTTGCGCTAGTTGCAAGGTTGTAGGAGCGGCTCTGCCGCGACCACGACAACGGTGGCCACGTTGGGTCGCGGCAAGCCGCTCCTACAAAAAGGCTACGCGACCAGCGTCAGCCAATGCGCGTATTTAGGATTACGCCCGTTGACGATATCGAAGAACGCCGATTGGATTTTTTCGGTGATCGGGCCGCGTGAACCTGCGCCAATTTCGATACGATCCAGTTCGCGAATTGGCGTAACTTCTGCTGCCGTTCCGGTGAAAAACAACTCATCACAAATGTACAGTTCATCGCGTGTGATGCGCTTTTCTTTGATCGTTAAACCGAGGTCGGCGGCGATGTGAAACACCGTGTTTCGCGTGATGCCATTCAGCGCGCCAGCCGACAAATCTGGCGTGTAAATCACGCCATCTTTAACCGCAAAAATGTTTTCGCCCGCGCCTTCGGATACAAAGCCCGACACGTCAAGCAACAGCGCCTCGTCGTAGCCTTCGTCGGTCACTTCCATGTTGGCGAGGATCGAATTGGTGTAGTTCGACACCGCCTTCGCCTGCGTCATCGTGATGTTCACGTGATGACGCGTGTAGCTCGATGTTTTCACGCGAATGCCGCGCTTCAAGCCCTCATCGCCGAGGTATGCGCCCCAATGCCACGCGGCGACCATCAGGTGAATCGTATTGCCCTTGGGCGACACGCCGAGTTTCTCGGAGCCAATCCATGTCAGCGGACGCAGATAGCCTGATTCGAGTTTGTTTTCGCGAACGACGGCGCGTTGCGCCTCCATCACGACGTCCCTATCGAAGGGAATTTTCATGCGCAATATCTTGGCGCTGTTGAACAGGCGTTGCGTGTGTTCTTGTAGGCGAAAAATCGCGGTGCCTCGGTCGGTTTTGTAGGCGCGGACGCCCTCAAACGCGCCGCAGCCATAGTGCAACGTGTGCGACAACACATGGATGGTGGCGTCACGCCATTCCACCATCTTGCCGTCCATCCAAATTTTTCCGTCGCGGTCTGCCATTGACATAGGTATGCTCCAAAATTGTCAGCACGCTACCTAGTCGTCGGGAGTCAGCGCGCTGTTGATTAATAAGATTTTAGGCGACGGATGATCGCGCGCGGGTGCAAGGCGGATGGCCATTAATTTGCAATCAACCCAGGTAATAGGTCAACAACATTGACATATTGTGAAAGGCTTAGTTTTAAATGTCAAATACATTGACCTATGCCCGCTAAATCGTCCATTGCAAAAGGCTTGCCTAGAACTGCTGCATCCGAAGGCCAAGCCGCGCTCAACGAGGCGTGGCGCGTGATGCACTTCGCGCTGCGCGCCGTGATCGCTGAGCCCGACCGCATTCTCGCAACGCGTGCCCTGACGCGAATGCATCACCGCATCCTTTTTTTCGTGGCGCATGCACCCGGCATGAGCGTCGGCGAGTTGCAATCAACGCTGGACGTGACCAAGCAGGCGCTCAATGCGCCACTGCGGCAGCTGCAAACACAAGGCTTGATTGAACTCGCAAAGGCCGCTCACGATGCCCGCGTACGCGAGATTCGGCTGACCTACGAGGGCGTCGCGCTTGAGGCGCAGTTAACCGGTGAGCAGCAGCGCTTGTTTGCGGATGCGTTCGCCAACGCAGGTGCGCAGGCGCACGCTGGCTGGCGGTTGGTGATGCTGGAGCTGGCACGGCATGCCGGGATGAAGTAAAAACACCGATTAGCTTTGTGCCAAAAGTGTCGTTCTAGTTGGGCGTAGAAGCCGGTTTAGTGGCAAGTCGATAATCGCAGTTTTGGCGCCTGAGCCCTGCACATACGACATTCTCCGTATAAAGGTGAACTACGATTCAGCGTTCATCACCGCGTCATAAAACGCCCGAATTGCAGCTCGTTCGGCGTCAAGTTGGCCGACTGGAACCACCGCCCGTTCAGCCCCTTGCAGCCGCAATGCGTGCTGTGTTGAGCGCAGTGTCCGGTATGCTGCAGCAGCAACCGACGCAACATCAATATCGACCAAACCCAGTTCCCCGGCACGAATCGAAAGCGCAATATTGCCATGATTGGCGCGCATGGTCGGCTGCGTCGCACTGTGCCGCAGCACCAGTGCCTGCACCGCAAATTCGAGATCGACCAAGCCACCCGCGTCGTGCTTGATATCGAAGATCTGCGTCGCTTTGCGGTTCGGATGGCCCTCGCTGATTTTCGCGCGCATATGGACGATTTCGTTGCGTAGTTGGAGCCAGTCGCGCGGTGTGGCGATGATGGTTTCGCGGATGGGTTCGAAGGCAGCGCCAAGGCCCGCGTCACCCGCCGCGAAGCGGGCGCGGGTCAACGCCTGATGCTCCCAGGTCCAGGCTTTTTCGCGTTGGTATTCGGCGAATGCGGACACGCTCGACAGCAGCAATCCGCTGACACCGTCAGGTCGCAGTCGCACATCAATGTCGTAGGCGCGGCCAGCGGCGGTGAGCGTGGTGAGCAAGCTTTGCAGCCGCTGCGCAATACGCGTGAGTTGGTCGCGATGAACCGCCGCGTCGTCGGGCATTAAAAAGATCAGATCGAGGTCGCTCGCGTAGCCCAATTCCTTGCCACCCCAACGACCATACGCGATCACCGCCAAGCGTGCCGGTGCCGGTAATTTTGCGGCGTCGAGCAGATGTTGCAGTGTCACGTCTACGACGACATCGGCGAGCGCAGACAGATGATCTGACAGCGTTTCCAGTGGCAACAACCCGGCAATATCTTTCAGCAGCAATCGAAACGTTTCTTCCTGCTGAAAATGACGAATCGCGTCGAGCGCACGTTCGGCATCAGCCCCCGCGTCAGCGAAGCGGGCGACCAGTTCCAGTCGCCACTGCGCGTAGTCGATGGGGGAACTCAGGGTGCGGCCGTCCATCAATTCGTCGAGCAGCAGCGGATGCTGCGTAACGTAGCGCAGTGCCCAGTCGCTGGCTGCGGCCAGATCAATCACGCGATCAAGCACTTGCGGGCGCTCAATCATCAGCGCAAGATAGCTGGATCGCGAAGCCACAGCGAGGAGCAAATCGAGTGTGCGTTTGCAGGCGGCGTCAGGCAGGGCAGTCGTCGCGGCGAAGCGCAAGGTGGACTCAACGAGTTGCCCAAAGCGCGCGCGGCTGGCTGCAGGCAGCGACACAACGCGCGTGCTGGCGAGCGTCGCCCGCACAAATGCGGCGCTACCTTCGGCGTCGACATAACCGCTCTTTTGCAGGCGCTCAAACAGCCCAGTATGTATCGCTTCGGCGTCATAGCCTGTCTCAAGCGTTGCGATGCGCGCGGCAGTGTCGTCGCTGACGCCAAAGGCGCCCGTCAGCGTGCCGTCGAAGAACGTTGCAACAGCGTCGCGAGTGGTTTTGAGTTGCGCATCAAACGCGTCACCGGAGGCAAATCCCAGCGCGTCGGCAAGCACTGCCATGTCGTGCATATCACGAGGCAGCGTTTGCGTTTGCAGATCATCGCGATACTGCAACGCGTGTTCAACGCGGCGCAAAAAACGATAGTGTTCGGCCAACTGTTGCGCTTGTTGCAGTGAAATTTTTCCAGCGTTTGCCATCGCTGTGAGCGCCGGAATCGTCGCCTTGATGCGCAAGCTGGTGTCGCGACCGCCGCGCACCAGTTGCCGCAGTTGCGCGCCGAATTCCAGCTCGCGAATGCCGCCGCGTGCGAGCTTGATGTTGTGCGGATCGTTCTTCTCAGCACGCAGTTGCGCATGCAGCTCGCGCATGCCCGCCACCGCATCAAAGTCCAGGTAGCGGCGGAACACGAACGGCGTGATCAACTCAGCCAGCGGCGCGGCTAATGTCCCAGCACAAACGCGCGCCTTCAGCCACGCAATACGCTCCCACATGCGGCCTTGGGTGACGAAATAGTGCTCTAAAAAATCTAGCGTCGGCACCAATGGCCCCGCATCGCCGTACGGTCGCAACCGCGTGTCGACGCGGAAAACAAATTCGCCGTCCATCTCGTGGTTGAGCGTGCGTGTTATGCGTCGCGCAAGCAAATTGAGCGAATCCATCGCGTTGGTGTCGGGCTCGTCGCAGATGAAAATGACGTCGATGTCGGACGACGCGTTCAGTTCCTGAGCGCCGAGCTTACCCATCGCCACCGTTGAGAAGCCAAACGGCGGCTCGCGCACGCCGAAAATATCCTCGCTGTGCGCGGCGGTGGCGGCGGCGACGGCCAAGTCCGCAAACTTGGATAAGTCATCAACTAATTGCTCAAACGGTGCGTTCAGCGCCAGATCACGCGCCACGGTGCGCAGCATTAATTCGCGGCGCATTCTCCGTAAAACGGCATCGACCTGCTCGCTGCTAACCGTCGCCAATTCTTGTCGCCAAGTCGCGACAGCAGGCCGCTCAGCGGCTGTAGCGCGAACCCGATTCGCCAGCGCTGCATCCCGCCGTGCCACGTGCTGCGCAAAGCGACTGTAGTTGAACGCTTTATCCAGTGCCAGAGTCTCATCCATAGGTGGCTGCGCTTGATGCGGTCGATACAATGAATCGAGTATGCCGCACTACACATGCGGAAGCAGCAGCGTCAGGAGAAGCCCGTCATCGCCACCGAGTCCGAAAATCCTACTGTAGCGCATGTGCAGACAGCGGGGCAAACGGCGCGTGAAGTTTCATTTTGGCGTCGCTGGTCAGGGCATGGCATTCGCGTAACTTTCTGGGGCTTGGTGTTGGCCACCGTGTTGTTCATCGCTGCGGTCGCGCTAACCCGCTTCTGGCTGATCCCCAACGCTGATAGTTTCCGGCCGCGAATCGTGAGCGAATTGTCGCGTTTGTCCGGGCAACGCGTGGTGATTGGCGGCTTTGAGGCTGGCTGGAACGGCTGGTCGCCAGAACTCAAGCTCACGCGGCTACAAATGCTTGATGCCAAGGGCCGGGTGATCCTGCAATTGCCGGAGGTAGACACCACGATTTCGTGGCGCTCATTGTTTTTTCTCGAACCGCGACTGACCGCCCTGACCATCCGTGCGCCGCGTGTTGTGGTGCGACGCACTGCGGAAAACACGCTCACGGTGGCGGGTATTGACGTCGACCTGACGATGAGCGCCGAGGGCGACGCTGGAATCGTTGCGTGGTTGCTGAAGCAGCGGCTGGTGCAAATCACCGGCGGTGAGGTCGAATGGGTGGACGACTGGCGCAAGCTCCCGCCGCTGCGTCTGCAAAACGTCAACATTCGTATGCAAAACAGCGGTGACACCCACCGCATCGGGATGACCGCCGTGCCGCCGTCTGATCTGGCCGCGCCGCTCGATATCCGCGGCGAGCTGATCGGCAACGACGTGCGCAAAATTAACAATTGGGACGGATTGGCCTACGTGCGCGCCGACTACGCCAATTTGGGTGCGCTGACTCGTTATCTGCCGTTACCGATCACGCTCACCAAAGGCGAGGGCGGCTTGCAGGCGTGGTTTGAATTTGAAGATGGGCAAGCTATTGCGGTGACGACCGACATGGTGGTCAGAAACGCGCGGCTGCGTTTTCCTGGTGTTGCGGGGCCTAACAAACCGGGCATAGCGGCGCGCGCCTCCGCAGCGACGGTAGCGTACGAACCGCTTGATTTGTCAAGCCTTTCAGGGCGGCTTTCATGGCGCAGCAAGCCTGGCGCAGGGTCGGACGCCACGAGCGTAGTGACGCAAGAGCGCTGGTCAGTGCGGGACGTCAACGCGGCGACACTCGGTGGTGCCAAGGCGCCGTTGACAACGGGAGAGGTGGTGTTCGACTACCGTGGTGACGCCATGATGGGTGGTGAGATCCGGTTGTCGAACATTGATATTGGTGGCGTTGCAGCGCTGGCAAAATCATTGCCGATCACGCCCTTGTTGGCGCAGCGATTGCAAGCCGCGCAACCGATGGGCGCGTTGCACAATCTCAACGTGAAATGGCGCGATCAGGGTGAAGCGGTTGCAGCGAATGGGGAGCGCTATTTCATCGAAGGCAGCTCCGACTTACAAGCGCTGTCGTGGAAAGAACACGTCGGCATCCCGGGCGTGACCGGACTGTCTGGCTCGATTAGGGGCTCAACGCGAGAGGGCGAATTCAGGCTCGGTGAAGAGACCGCTACCAAAAAACCGGAGCGCAACAAACGGCCGACTGTGATCGATTTTGGAACGCATTTTGAAGCGCCGCTCGCGTTCGATCAACTGCACGCAAAAGTCAACTGGAAGCGGTCGCGCAACGTCGACGGCACGATTGCCACCCACCTCAGCATCAGCGATGCCGATTTTGAAAATGCCGACGTTGCCGGACGCTTCAACGGCACATGGCTTAATGACAAACTCGGGCCCGGCGTTGCCAGCATCACGGGTACGCTGTCGCGCGCTGATAGCACCGCGGTACATCGCTACCTGCCGACGGTGACCAGCGCTCGCACGCGAAGCTGGCTTAAGCAGGCCGTGCTCACGGGCAGTGTGCAGGACGCTACTTTTTCAGTGAAAGGCGCGTTGTGGCATTTCCCGTTTCACAATGACGAACACGGCGTGTTCACGCTTGATGCGCATGTGATGGGTGGCATCCTTGACTACGCAGACAACTGGCAGCGTGCAGAGAACATTGACACCAAATTGTCGTTTCGCGGCACGAAGATTGAAGCACAAGTGGCCAGCGCGACCATTGCTGGCGTGCCGATTACGGCGACCGAGGTCAAAATCGCAGACGTGAGCGCAGCCTCGCCGCTGCTTGCGATAAGCGGCGCTGCCGGCGGCACGTTGGATGGCCTGTTGCGCTGGGTGGCGAACAGTCCCGTGAATGCCTGGCTCGACGGTTTTTTAGTGGGCGCGAAGGCGAGTGGGCCGGGACGCCTGCTGCTGACGTTGACCATCCCGCTCGACGTGCCGGATCGCACGGAGATAGCCGGTGAGATCACGTTTTCGGGCAACACCATCGACCTCGGCGGGGACATCCCGGCGCTTGACAAGGTGAATGGCCGCCTGCGCTTTAGCGAGCGCGCTGTTCGCGGCACCGACCTCACGGCCGAGGGGCTGGGCGGGCCATTAAAGCTGTCAATAACAACGGCGGACGGACGCATCAAAACGCAGGCCAGCGGCACGGCGTTGCTAGAGCGGATTCGTGAGCGCTACGGCTATCCGCTGCTTGATCAATTGAGCGGCGCAACCCTTTGGCAACTCGAAACATCGAACGCGATGCGTAGTGCCGCTAACGGCCCCGCTGCGGCGACCGGAACCGCCAGCACGCCGGAGAGCAACCTGCACATCACCGCAACCACGGTGCAACCGCGTTGGCCACTTGACGCCATGTTTCAGGTGGGTATGACCCCGCGCGACGGCACCCTGCCGATCAAGGCCACCATCGCGCGCACGCAGCTTGATCGCGGCCGTGATCGTATCGAGCTTGATTTACCGGGTCAGTTGCATGCCATCCTTGAGCGCAGCGCATTCAACACCGCTGGCACGCGAACGCTGGAACGTGCCGCGCTCGACATGGGCGTGCAAAAAACGGCGCTGCCAGCGCGCGGCTATGCGCTACGCGGCGACGTGGTCAAGCTTGATGCTGATGCTGCCATTGCGCTGTTAAGCCCCGCCTCGTCATCAGGTCAGCGCGCCGTGGGTGGACTCACCAACGAGAGCACCAGTGCCGACTTCGTCAACATCAACGTGCGCGCCGCCGAAGCCGTGGTGTTCGGGCAGCGTTTCAACGATGTTACGTTGCGCGCGCAACCCACGGGCCAACGCTGGCGACTGGCGCTGCGCAGCAAAGAGGCGACCGGCGTGATCTCGCTTGACACCGATGCCAAAACGGGCTCGGTAGACGCAGTCTCCGTTCGACTACAACGCTTGTCGCTGCCAACCAGCGTGCCCGTCACTGGCGCGCAGACTATGGGCACCGATGAGAATGTTCGCTGGCCGAAACTCGATCTCATCGCGGACTCGTTTGTGAGCGAAGGCCGGGATCTGGGCAAACTTGAAATGCGCGCCCAACCTAGCGTCGACGAGTGGCGCATTGAGCAGGTCAAATTGTCGAGCGCTGATGGCAGCATCGAGGCGCACGGCCGCTGGCAGCCGCGATTTGCCGGGCCCACCATCGGCAAGACCTCGGTCGACGTGACGCTCAAGTGGGGTGATGCCGGCAAATTCATGACCCGTTTTGGTTTGCCCAAAGGGGTTGAGCGCGGTGGCGGTTCGCTCACCGGCGCGCTCAGTTGGGCTGGCAGTCCGGCCCAGTTCAGCTACGCGAAACTCGGCGGCCAATTCACGCTCGAAACCGAGGGGGGACGGTTTACCCAGATGGAACCCGGCATCGCGAAACTGCTGGGCGTGTTGTCGCTGCAATCGCTGCCGCGAAGGCTATCGCTTAACTTCGATGATCTGTTTGGCAAGGGATTTGCTTTTGACGATGTGAAGGCCGATGTCAGCATCAGCGACGGCATCGCCACCACCGACGGATTTCAAATCAACGGCCCGTCGTCGCGCGTGCAGATTCGTGGCACAGCCGACTTGAATCGTGAAACCCAGGATCTGCATGTGCGCGTGTTTCCGAGCTTGTCGACAGCCACTGCCATCGGCATCGGACTGGTCACGGCAAACCCCGCGATTGGTGCCGCCGCGCTGTTAGGACAAAAACTTGCCAGGGATCCGATTGAGCGCTTCCTGATGCAGGAATTCGAGATCAAAGGAAGCTGGACAACCCCTGACGTGAAGCCAGTGGCCCGGGGCGGGGTTGATCGCACCGTCGGCGTGACTTCCACGCGCTAAGAATGTGCGCGAGGTATCAGCGAACGGCGCGTAACAACACCAAGACCGCACCACTGCCCCCGCCGTTCGGGCGCGGTTCGCAATAGGCGAGCACCGCATCTTTTTGTTGTAACCAGCGTCGCACTTTATTGCGCAGCACGGGGATTTTTTGATGGCTGGATAAGCCCTTGCCGTGGATGATTCGCACGCAGCGCCAACCGAAAATTCTTGCTTTGCGCATGAACTCCATGAGTGCCTTATGCGCTTCGTCCTGCGTGTGATGGTGGAGATCGATTTCGGCGTCTATCGTCCATTGCCCACGACGCAATTTGCGCAGTAAATCGGGGCTGACGGCGGCGCGCAGGAAGCTTTGTTCGTCTTCAATATCTGCGCCGATGTCCCAACTCATGGGGCTGGGATACATGGCGCGCTGGCTGGCTTCAAGCGCTGCTAACTCGTCCGCCTCATGATGTACTGCATGCGGTTTTGGAGTGGGGCGGTTTATGTCGGCGCGGACGTTTTTTGCTAGGGGTGCCGCGTTTTTGACGGCTCCGCGGAAGAGGGCGATTTCGGTTGCATCGGGCGCTTTGTATTCGCTCCACGGCTTGAAATAGTCGGCGAAAGGTAGCGATTCGGCTGGCGTCGTTTTGTCACCACGCGGCTGACTAGCCTTATCGCGCGCTTGCGGGCGCCGCTCGTTGCTGGCAAGCTTTCTGTCAGACTTTATGAGGGAGGCGAGGTCGGTCAGATCATTGCTCTTTGCCATGATCGTCCCTTAAATTTTTTGTAGGGTGGGCAGCCACTGCCCACCATGGCGCTGCGATGTCGAATGGGTTGTTGTGCCAATGTTTGGTGGGCACGGGGTGCCCACCAAACGACACCTATAAAAAACATCGAAGGCACTGGGTAGGCGCGCGCGGGATGAGAAAACCTATCCGTGCAACGCCTCAAGATACGCCTGCGAGTCAAGGGCTGCCATACAACCTGTGCCAGCGCTCGTGACGGCTTGACGATAGACATGATCGGCCACGTCGCCGGCCGCAAACACGCCAGCAATATTGGTCGACGTCGCGCCACCTTCGGTACCGGTTTTGACTTTGATAAAGCCACCTGCCATGTCAAGTTGGCCGTCGAAAATACCGCTGTTCGGCGTGTGCCCGATTGCTACGAACAGGCCCGGCGCTTTGACTTCTTGCGTGCTGCCGTCCTTCATGCTTTTGATACGAACGGCGGTGACGCCCGAGTTGTCGCCCAGCACTTCGTCGACGTAGTGATCCCAGATCACGCGCATGTTGCCGCCAACTTTCGTCTTCGCCATCAGCCGGTCAATCAGGATCGCTTCGGCTTTGAACTTGTTGCGACGGTGCACGATGGTCACCGTCTTGGCAATGTTCGACAAATACAGCGCTTCTTCGACGGCTGTGTTGCCGCCGCCGACGACGACTACGTCCTGACCTTTGTAAAAAAAACCGTCGCAGGTGGCGCAGGCCGATACGCCCTTGCCTTGAAATTTTTCTTCACTCGGCAAGCCGAGATATTTGGCCGACGCACCGGTCGCGATGATGAGCGCATCACAGGTGTAAACGCCCGAGTCGCCGAGTAAACGCTTGGGCGTTTCGTTCAGGAACGTGGTGTGAATGTGATCGAAGATGATCTCGGTGCCGAAGCGTTTGGCATGCTTCTGAAAGCGCTCCATCAGTTCGGGGCCCTGCACGCCATCGGCATCCGCAGGCCAGTTGTCGACCTCGGTGGTGATCGTGAGCTGGCCGCCTTGTTGCAGACCGGTAATGAGCACCGGGTTCAGGTTGGCGCGCGCTGCGTAAACGGCAGCGGTGTAGCCTGCGGGGCCAGAACCGAGGATGAGGAGGGGGCAATGGCGGGTGTTCGACATATATTTTTAAAGCGTGTGGTAGTGAATTCTGTGCTTTGTGGAAGCGCCCCTGGGCGCGATTTCAGATGACTTTCAAAGGCGTTGGTATTGCTGGTTTTTCGCGCCCGGGGGCGCTCCTACAGGTGGATTAACCGCCGGTGAGCGTGACCATTCGAATCAGATGCGCGAGCGATGTGGCTTCCATTTTTTCCATCACGCGAGCGCGATGGGCTTCGACCGTTTTGATGCTGATTTCCAGGTCGTAGGCGATGGTTTTGTTCATCTTGCCAGTGACCACGGCGTCGAGCACTTGCCGCTCGCGATCCGACAGGGAGGCGAGCCTTGCGGCAATGCCTGCAATCTGACTTTGTTGGGCTTGTGCTTCGGTAGCAAACGAGAGCGCTTCTTCGATGCGTTTGAGCAGATCGCTCTCGGCGAACGGTTTTTCAATAAAATCAAATGCACCGCGCTTGATGGTGGAAACGGCAATTGGCACGTCAGCATGCGCCGTCACAAATATCAGCGGCAACTTGATGCCGCGCTCCACCAGCGCCTCCTGCGTTTGCGGGCCCGACAGACCCGGTATGCGCACATCCATCACCGCGCAGCGCGGCGGGCCGCCAACACCGGGTTTCACTTCTTTCAGAAAGCTTTCGGCATCGGCAAACAGCCGCGCCTGATACCCGTTGGTTTGCAAAAGCCACGCAACTGAATCGCGGAACGCTTCGTCGTCATCAACGATGTAGACAATACCTGGATGGATGCTCATAGTGCTGGATGGCCCTCGTCGAACGGCAGTGTGAAGCGGAAAACGGTGCCCACTGGTGTATTTTGCTCGAAAGTGAGGTTGCCTTCGTGATATTCAATTAGCGAACGGCAGATATTAAGTCCCATGCCCATGCCGTCGGCCTTGGTGGTAAAAAACGGCGAGAACAGTTGGTGCGCCACGTCGGTCGGAATGCCGGTGCCAACATCGGCCACTTCCACCAGCGCGTGGCTCGCGTCCAGCCGTGAGGTGCGGATCACGGCGATGCGCTCCACGGGCGGAAGATGTTGCATCGCTTCGCGTGCATTGCGCAAAAAATTAACCAGAACCTGCTCGACCATGATGCGATCTGCCAACAGCGGCGGCAGCTGCGGCTGCAATTGCAAATCGCACTGCAGTGCGCGTTCCTCGTCGTCACTCGCCACGAGTTTGACCACATCGGTGACCAACGTGTTAATGTCGAGCGGTCGTCGTTGCGGCTCGCGCGTGCGCACAAACTCTCGCACCCGGCTGATGATGGCACCGGCGCGAACGACCTGCGCATCGGCCTTTTCCATGGCACTGATCACCGCGTTGTCAACGTTGCCATTGCCCTTCAGTCGACGGATGCAACCGCTGACGTAATTGGCGATGGCGGCGAGCGGCTGGTTGATCTCATGTGCGAGCGTGGACGCAATTTCGCCGACCGTCATCAGGCGCGACGTGCGCATCAGCTTTTCTTGCTGCGTTTGCCGGATGCGATCGGCATTCACGCGGTCGGTCACGTCGCCAAGGGTCGTCAATCGGGCGATGCGACCATCGACCCAACGCACCGCACGGGTGCGCGTCAAAAACCAGCGGTGGGATGCGCGATGCTCGAGTTCATCCTTGAACACCGCACCTGGCGCGCCGTCGGTCGTGAGCAGGGCGTGTGCCGTGTATTTTTCGCTTGGGCTCAGTACGAAGCCATCTTCAAACTGGTTGGCGCTTGTGCCGATTTCAAGGTCGGCAAACGTTTCGCGAAGATGCAAGTTGCCGAACAGCAATTCGTTGCTTTGAAGGTCGCTGACATACACCGAAACGTCGAGTGAATCGAGCACCATTTCGAAGCGCTCGCTGGTATCGCGCAGGTTGTTGATGGACTGCGCATAGACACGGTCGCGATCCACCTCGGCGAGCTTTCGCATGCGTTGCTGTTTGCGCAAGCCCATCGATGTCCACACCATGAGCCCGGTCAGGGCGAGCACAGCAATGGACAATGTCAGGTTCGGACCCAACGTCGATGGTTTTGCGCCGACCAGCGTGATTTGCAGGTCGCGCCACGGCACCGCGAGCGGCACCGTGTGCTTGACCACGCCAGACTCCAGATGCATCGCCTCAGCGTTGGTCAGGCCCTGTCCGTTGAGGTCGCTGATCACCACGCGATACTTGCGTGCGGCCCAGTCCGGTGCGCTTTTTTCGAGCAGCAGATCGAATGAGATGACCGCGTTAATGGTGCCCAAAAAATTGTCGTTGGCGAACACCGGCGCAGCATATTCGATGAAAAATCGCCCCGACATATTGCGATACGGCTGTGAATAGGTGCTGCGGTTGGTTTTCTGCGTGAAGGCCATAACCCGCGTCTGATCTGCAAATGGGCCGCGGTCGAGCTTGACCACCTCTAACGATTTGTTACCAGGTGCATGACGCATCACATCAAACTCGGAATTAATGCGCAAAATGTCGGTCACGTAGCCCGACTCAACGGCGCGCTTGCTCGCCACGCGATCAAACTCTTCTGACGAAATGCGATCATTGCCGAGATCGAGCGCGAGTCGGTCAAAAAACTGCTGATCGCCCTCCAAACGGCGTGAAATTGACTGTTCCACGACGGCTGCGTCACGAATAATTTCGCTTTTTTCCAGATCCGCTTCGTGCAGCGCCACAAAATAGATCAGCAGCATCATGCCCGCAGCGAACGCGAGAAGCATCCATTCGTGGACGTACCAGTCGCGTTTGGCTGAAGTGGCAGGCGCTGCCGCAACCGCTACCACTGGCGGCGTGGCGACTGCATCGACTTCAGGCGTGGGGGTTTGCAGGGACATCGCCTGATTTTATGTTTGGGTGTACGCTATCGTTGTGGTTGTATGTGGCTGTCGCTGCCGTTTGCGTTGTTGCCAGCAAGATTCCGAGAAAACGTCAGGAGGCGTGGTATGTTGGTTAGTGAAATTCTTCGCATCAAAGGTAGCACGTTGTTTAGCGCCACGCCGGATATGAACGTGGCCGATGCCGTGCATTCGATGGCTGACAACGACATCGGCTCGCTGGTGGTGATGGACAAGGGCAAATTGGCCGGCATTCTCACTTTTCGCGAGCTGATTAAAGTGCTTGATGAGCGCGGCAACGAGCTTAAAGCGATGACTGTGGGCGAGATCATGGAGCGCGATCCGCTGACCTCAGAGCCTGGCATGGACGTGCAAATGCTGCGCAAAAGCATGTTGGACCGCCACGCCCGCTACATCCCGGTCATGGACGCTGGCACGCTGCTCGGCGTGTTGTCGTTTCATGACGTTGCGAAGGCGGTGTACGAAGAGCAAAGCTTCGAAAACCGGATGCTTAAGAGCTACATCAAGAACTGGCCGGATGAAGAAGAGAGCACAGCGCAGCCGTTGAGCTAAGTTGCGTCGGGCCGCACTCGCTGCGGCTTCAACACTAATCCCACCGCGCAGACAATTGCCAGCAACGCCACATAATCGAACATGTGCGGCTTTTCGCCGAGCACCAGCATTCCGCTGGCGAAACCGACGATGGGCACGGCCAGTGAGCTGATTCCTGTGACCTGGGCTGGCAACGCGCGCACGAGTTCGTTCCAGGCGAACCAGCAAAAGCCAAACACGACGATCACATTGAACAACAAGCCGGCCCACGCTGCGCCGCCCGCTGGTAACCACGGCCCGTGACCGACGACGACAAGGCCCACGAGGATTGGCCAGCCACCGAGAATGAAGCTCCATATCATCAGAGTGGTAGTCGGGACGGCCTTTGGAAAGCCCTTGAACAGCACGATTCCGAACGCCCACACCAAACCCGAAGCGACCATTAGTAACGCCCCAATCGGCGCGCTTTTGAGCGTCTGAAATTCGTCGATCAACAGCAGCCCGATGCCGCTCATGCCTAACGTGATGGCGATCAGCCGCAGTTTGGTGAGGGCCTCGCCAAGAAAAAATCGCGACAACAAAACCACCCACAGCGGCATCGTGTACGCGAGAATTCCTGCGCGGCCCGAAGGCAATAAATTGAGACCCGCGGCAGACAAAATGTTCCAGCCTGCGACGTTGCACAGCGCGCTGATCACGAGCCGTAGCCAGTATTGACGTGGCACTTCTAGCGACAGGCCGGTCGCTAGGTTGTAGCCCAAGAACCAGGCAAGGCCAGCAAGCACGCAGTAGGTGCGAAACACCCAAAAATCCAGCTCCGCCAAGGTCATTTTCATCATCGGCCAATTGACGCCCCAGAGGATCACCACGCTAATGAAAAGCCACAGTTCGCGACGGCCAATAACGAACATTTTTAGGGTATTAACTTTTGTCTGGAAGGCCCATTTGACAACGGGTTCCCGAATAAAATCGATTTTTCGGATGAAGTGCTGGAGCGCGCTGCGCGCACGCTCCAATTTGACGCGCTTCCGGTTACGTGAAGTGAAATGCCTTTCAAAGCGGTTCCACCGAACGCATGCGGCGGCGACGCACGCGTTGAAGTGCCTACGGTAGTGTCACGAGGTGGAACCGCAGGCGTTCCACCCTACCCGCCCCGTTGCTGCCTACCCGCTGCCTACCGCCGCCGCACAAACGGCACACAGGTGGCGCTGGTGCACTTGACCACCTTCAGGTCGCTGTTGCCGGCGTCGTAATAGCTGATCACCGGCAACCCGTCCGCGCCCAGCGTGATCGAGGTGTATTCCCCCACGAGGCCCGCGCTGTCCACGGTGCTCAGGGTGCTTGCCCCGGTGCATGCCGCATTGATGCACTTGGCCACCCGCAGGCGGCCGCTGGCAGCGTCGAGATAGCTGATGACGGGCAGCCCGTCCGCGCCCAGCGTGATCGAGGTGAATTGCCCCACGGCGCCCGCGCTGTCCGCGGTGGTGACGGTGCTCGCCCCGGTGCATGCCGCATTGATGCACTTGGCCACCTTCAGGTCTGCGTTGGTGCCGTCGTAATAGCTGATCACAGGCAGCCCGTCCGCGCCCAGTGTGATTGAGGTGTGTTCCCCCACGTTGCCCGCGTTGTCCACGGTGGTGACGGTGCTGGCAAACGGGTTGAAGAGGAGACCAGCGGAACCCGTTGCACCGACTGCGCCTGCTGGACCTTGCGGGCCAGTTGCACCCACTGCGCCTGCTGGGCCAGCTGCACCCACCGCACCTGCTGGGCCTTGCGGGCCAGCTGCACCCACTGCACCTGCTGGGCCTGCCGGACCGACTGCGCCCGTTGGGCCGGTGGCACCCGTCGCACCGGCCGGTGCGACGGCGCAGGTGACGGTGCCGTTCGCGGCGACCGCGGTGATGAAGGTGCCAGCGGCACAGCTGGACGAGACGCGCAGTTGCACCACCGCCGAGTCGACGGCAAGGGTGCCGCTGGCAGTGATCGTGCCACCGGTGAGGCCGGTGCCTGCGGTGATGCTGGTGACGGTGCCGCCGGTGGCACCGCAGCCTGCAAGTAAAAAGCTTTGCACGACGGCGGGCGTGTTGCGGGTGCCGCTGCCAAGCGCCAGATTGTTGGTGAGCGCAGCGCCGCTAAAACCGGCGAGCTTTCGGGAAATGATGGTCGCGTCAGCCACGCTCATCGCCGGGTTGCCCGTGATGTTGAGTCCGCAACTCGGGCAGTTAATCAACGCTTCCACTGTCGGCGCGTCGACCGCGTTGATGTTGGTGCTCGCCACCAGCGGCGCACCGGTGATGCCGAGCGCATAGCGGGTGAGGATCAGGCCTTCCACTTCGAGCGAGGAGTTGCCATCGTCGAACGGGCAGGTCTGCGCGAGCGCGCTGGGAATGTGCCCGCCCGAGAGCATGAGCAGCAGCGCCATGATGGGCACACTGATCGCGGCGCGTTTGCCAGCAATCAGCGATTTGCCGCAGTGAAATTGAGCGGCGTGTGACAAGTTCAGCATCAGCATGACGGTGTCCCCCTCGGTTCGAGATTTCAGGTTAGTCTCATACGAACGTATTTGCAAGGAATGTTGCGCCACGGTGTTGCGAGACGCCAGTAGGGCGGAACTCGAAGAGGTTCCGCCGAACGATGGCGGAAGACGCGCAATCGTTGAAATGCCTACGGCGGTGATACGAGGTGGAACCGCAAGCGATCCACCGCTACGCAATGACGGCGTGCCTACGCTCAACCGATGAGGTAGGGGCGTCGCTTATGGGGATGGGTTAGGAATCAGCTTTTTGCTGAAACGACCTTTTAATAGGGGCTAAACGAACATTTAGGCTTAAGTCGATAATCGTCTATATCCGGCGTTAGCCCCAATTAAAGCGTCTTTCTGAGAGTAAGCTGTTGAACGGAAGCGTGACAAAAAATGTACTCTCGCACGAGACAAACGCGCCAAAAACGAGTAAATTTCGGGTATCGCAAAAAAGGTCAACATAATTGACCTATATGCCCAACACACGCATACAACGGCGATCCCGCTTGCTATGCTCCATGCGTCCGCAAGGAGTCCAACATGACCCAAAATTCCCCCGCCACTTCAGCGCTTCCGGAGGCCGTGCAGAAGGCCATCACTGATGTCGCGCTTGACGACCGCTTCACGCTGCCCTCGGGCCGCATGTACATGAACGGCTCGCACGCGCTGTTGCGGCTGATGATGCTGCAACGGCAGATCGACGAAAAGGCGGGCTTGAACACGGGCGGATTTCTCTCCGGCTATCGCGGCTCACCGCTCGGCGCGATTGACCAGAACGCGTGGAAGGCGAAAAAGCACCTGACGAAATCGCACATTACGTTCGTGCCCGGTGTGAATGAAGAGCTGGCCGCGACCTCAGTATGGGGCACGCAGCAGGTGAATTTGTATCCACAAGCCAAGTACGATGGCGTGTTCGCCATGTGGTACGGCAAGGGGCCGGGCGTTGACCGCTGTGGCGATGTGTTCAAGCACGCGAACCACGCGGGCACCAGCAAATTTGGTGGCGCGTTGTTGATCGCGGGCGACGATCACGGCGCGAAGTCGTCCACGCTGCCGCATCAATCTGATCACGAATTCATCAGCGCGGTGATTCCGGTTTTGTACCCGGCGGGCGTGCAGGAATACCTCGATCTCGGCGTGCATGGTTACGCGATGAGCCGCTACTCCGGTTGCTATGTCGGCATGAAGGCAGTGACCGATACGGTGGAATCGACTGCCAGCGTGATCGTTGATCCGGACCGCATCAAGCCAATCATCCCGACCGATTTTCCGTTGCCTGAGGGCGGCGTCAACATCCGCTGGCCGCACACGCCGCTTGAGCAGGAAAAGCTCATGCACGACTACAAGATTTACATGGCGATTCACTACGCGCGTGTAAACAAGTTGAACTACATCGCGATTGATTCGCCGCGTCCGCGTCTGGGCATCATGGCGGCGGGCAAGGCGTATCTCGATGTGCGTCAGGCGCTGGAAGATTTGGGCATTGATGATGACCTCGCGAAAGCCATTGGCCTGCGCGTTTACAAGGTCGGCATGGTATGGCCGCTGGAGCCTGAAGGCGTGCATGAATTCGCATCAGGACTGGAAGAAATTCTCGTCGTCGAAGAGAAGCGTCAGGTGCTCGAATATCAGTTGAAAGAGCAGCTCTATAACTGGTCGGAGGCCGTGCGTCCGCAGGTGGTTGGCAAGTTCGACGCCAAGGGCGAATGGGTGCGTCCGCACGGCGACTGGCTGTTGCCCGCGCCGTCCGAGTTGACGCCGGCGATGATCGCGCGCGTGATCGCGGGGCGCATCGCGAAGTTTTATGTGAGCGACCGGGTCAAGCGGCGCGTCGAATGGATCAACGAAAAAGAGCGCGTGCTGGCGAAGAAGGTGATCGACATCGCTCGTGCGCCATACTTCTGCTCCGGCTGCCCGCACAACACCAGCACCAATGTGCCTGAAGGCTCACGCGCGGTCGCGGGCATCGGCTGCCACTACATGGCGGTGTGGATGGATCGCGCGAGCACGTTCACGCAGATGGGCGGCGAGGGCGTGCCGTGGATTGGTCAAGCGCCTTTCACTGACGAGAAGCATATTTTTGCGAATTTGGGTGACGGCACTTACTACCACTCAGGCTTGCTCGCGATTCGCGCGAGTGTCGCTGCGGGTGTGAATATTACCTACAAGATTTTGTACAACGATGCCGTTGCGATGACCGGTGGCCAGCCGCATGACGGGCCGTTGTCGCCGCTCACGATTCTTCAGCAAGTGGTCGCCGAGGGCGTGAAAAAAGTGTGCGTCATTACGGACGAACCGGAGAAGTATGAAGGCGTCGCGTTACCTGCGAATTGCCCCGTATATCACCGCGAACGCCTCGACGAAATCCAGCGTGAATTCCGCGAAGCTCCGGGCTGCACGGTCATCGTATATGACCAGACCTGCGCCGCTGAAAAACGTCGTCGCCGCAAGATCGGCAAGTTTCCCGATCCGGCAAAACGCGTGGTCATCAACGAAGCGGTGTGCGAAGGCTGCGGCGATTGTGGTGTGAAATCGAACTGTGTTTCCGTGATCCCGTTGGAGACGGAATTCGGTCGCAAGCGCACGATTGATCAGTCGAGTTGCAATAAAGATTATTCGTGCGTTAACGGCTTCTGCCCGAGCTTTGTCACGGTTGAAGGCGGCGCACTCAGGAAGCCCGCGAAAGTCGGCACCGTTGAGTTTGGTGACATTCCTGAACCGACGATTCCCGCGCTCACTAAGCCTTACAACATCCTCGCGACCGGCATCGGCGGCACCGGCGTGCTGACGGTCGGCCAAGTGCTCGGCATGGCCGCCTTCCTCGAAGGCAAGGGCATGACGATCCTCGATATGTCGGGCCTCGCGCAGAAAAATGGTTCAGTGATGAGCCACATCCGTATCGCACCCACTCAGGAAATGCTGCACGCCACGCGCGTCGCGGCGGGCGAGGCGCATCTTGTTTTGGGTTGCGATGTGCTCACGACAACCGCTGAGGACTCACTCGCGAAGATGGCGGTTGGCGTCACCAAAGCCATCATCAATTCGGCTGTGGTGATGCCCGCAACATTCACCCACAGCGCTGATCTCAAATTCCCGCTCGGCAGCATGGAACGCGAAATCACCGAAGCCTGCGGCGCTGATTCTGCGTGGTTCATGGATGCGACGAAGGTGGCGACGCGCCTGATGGGTGACTCGATTGCCACCAATCTTTTTGTGCTTGGTTACGCATGGCAAAAGGGCTTCATTCCGTTGCTCGAAGCCACCGTTCTGCGCGCGATTGAACTCAACGGCGCTGCGGTTCCGATGAACAAAAATGCGTTCCTGTGGGGCCGTCGTGCCGCCGTTGATTTGAAGCGCGTCGAAGAAATCGCAACGCCGAAAATCGCGCCACCGGTGTCGATGAAACTGAGTGAATCGCTGGATGAAACGATCACCCGTCGCGTTCAATTCCTCACCGATTATCAGGACGCAAACTACGCCAAAACCTACAGCGATTTCGTTGCGTTCGTTCGCCAAGCCGAGACTGCAAAGCTTCCGGGAAAAACTGCGCTAACCGAAGCCGTCGCTCGCTACTACTTCAAGCTGCTCGCTGTGAAAGACGAATTCGAAGTCGCGCGCCTGCACAGCAACGGTGACTTCGAGAAGCGCATCGCTGGCCAGTTTGAAGGCGACTACAAACTCAACTTCCACCTCGCCCCGCCGATCTTCTCAAGGAAAGACCCGGTAACAGGTGAATTGAAGAAGCGTCAATTCGGCCCCTGGATGATGAGCGCGTTTCGCTTCCTCGCGTCACGCAAAGGCCTGCGTGGCACCGCGCTGGACATCTTTAAAAACACCGACGAGCGCCGCATGGAGCAACAGCTTAAAGTGGACTATCGTCGCCTCATCGAAGAAGTCGTCGCCAAACTCGCGCCGCACAATCATTCACTCGCTGTGCAACTCGCGCAAATCCCTGAAGACATTCGCGGTTACGGTCACGTGAAGGAGCGTCACTTCAAGGCAGCGAAAACGAAAGAAGCCGCACTGAAGGCGGATTTTGATTCGGCGAAAGTGGTGATTTCTATTGCAGCACAGGCTCTGGACAAAGCTGCATAGGTCGCTTGGTTCTGCTAAGTGTGATACAGCATTTTTGTATTACAAATGGAAGTGCAATATGACTATCTCTGTCCGCATGGATCCGTTGTTGGAGCGTGAGCTGGAGCTTGTTGCCAAACGCAAGGGCGTTACGAAGTCACAATTTGTGATTCAGGCGGTTGAGCGGGCGCTTAGCCGTCGAAACCCGTATGACTTGATGATGGCGTTCAAGGTTGAAGAGGAGCGCGCCGTCTACAACGCGGGTGCCATCAGAAATGTTGAGAGCGCCACAATAGAAATACCCTACGACACAGGCGCAGCACGCGATGCCAGAAGTGGCTTCGCAAAACTGAACAGTGGAATAAGTGGAAACTCTGGGCCTCACGCTGGACCGATGACGGTCTGGCAAGCAGGAGTTACAGATGAAA
>JAYVNO010000173.1:0-33191 GCA_043758415.1 Burkholderiales bacterium | reverse complement strand
CCTGTTTTTTGGGCAATATCTCGATATTGCCGCTGCAAAACAGTCAAAATCTGCCCTCGGGCGGGCGAATTTTCGCTACGATGTTTCAAACCCGACAGGCTCCTAGCCGGGCTTCGGCATAGGTCGCGGAATCGGTATCGGACGCACCCTGGGAATCCACGGGCGGAAACCGTAATACGAATACGGCCACCACATCGGAGGCGCTTCAATCACGTAGGCAGCGGCAGAGCGCGGCTCGGTCAATTCGAACGCGAGAAACTGCGTGATTTGACTGGCTCTGAAATTGTCGTCGCTCACGAAAATCAGTGTGCGATTTCCGTTGGGCAAACGCGGGCCGAAGGTCATGCCTTCGGTGTTGTCGAGTTTCTTCAATCCCAGGCTGTCGAAATTGACCAGCAACCGCTTGGCCACCGGCGTGTAGTGACCCGGTTTGAGTGCGGGCACGTTGAGCACATCGCTGCCGTCGCGTGTGTCGATCACATAAACGCGCAGCGAATTGCCGGTACCGGGCGAGTAGCTGCGCTCCAGCACCAGCATGCGGAATTGATCCATCATCAAAATTTCTGGCACACCGTTATCGGCCTCGCCGGATGCCGTCGGACGCAGCGGAATTGCGTCGGGGACGTAGGCAATCTGGCGAATCGGATTGCCGGAGTTGGCGTGATACAGCGTGAAGCGTCCAGGGCCACCTACAGCGTCAATCGTCGGCTCAAGGCCGTCCTCAAACAGCGCCGCCTCCATTGACACCCACAGACCCCTGCCATCGACCGTCAGGCTCATACCTTCGAACGTCAAATTGTCGCGCGGCCCGCTAGCACCCGCCTTCATTTTGAACATGGGCAGCGTGGGCAACTCGCGGATGAACGTACCGTCGAGTTTGATCTCACGCACTGACGGATCAATGCCTAATTTTTTGTCGCCTTCACTCGTCCACAACAGCGTGTCAGTGTCGGCGCGGTAGCGGATGGACTCGGGGTCGGGGATGTCCGTTGCACCCACCGCTTTGCCGCCATACGGCGTGCCGTCGGGGCGCTTCAATGTGACGACGGAGGTCACGTTGGGCGTTGAAATTCCAGTCGCGGATACCGCGATTTTTGCGGTGTAGAAACGTGCGGCGTTGATGTCGGAACGATCATCGGAGAGCAGGTAGTACTGGTCGCGAATTTCGTCGTAATCAATGCCGGAAATGCCGCCGAGCGTGGTGCCAAATGCGTCCATGCGGTGCGGTAGGGTCGCCTCGCCAATCAGACGAAGCGAGTAACCGGCGGCAATCGCAGCCGACGACCTGCCGCTTGCGTCAGGGGCCGTTGGGCCGACGCTGGTGCAACCGATCAATGCCGCTGCAACGCCCCATATGCAAAGGAAGCGAAGGTTGCGAAGATCACGAAAGCGAAAAAGGTGTGGCAACATGGTGAATTTCCATCAGTGAAATGCAGTGCCGATTTTGGCGCAAATCATCCCGCCCGTCGCAGATATTGAGAAGTGAGCCGCATGTCGCACCGCTCGCGGCGGTCTGCGCTAGCATCCTGTTGCACGCTGTAGCGCTGTCCATGGTGCCTGATGCGTGACACGTCGATATCCCCCGCCGCCCCTAACGGATTGCTCTTTATATGTCTATTGGCCGCCTCGACCACTACTCCATCCGCACCCTTGATCTCGCGTCATCCGAGCACTTTTATACGCGGGTGATGGGCTTTCAGGTCGGGCCGCGTCCGCCGTTCAAGTTCCCCGGGATCTGGCTGTACAACGGTGCGCCGCAACCGGGCAGCAACGGCGTCGTACACATCATCGGCATTGACCTGAACGACGTGCAAGGGTTGGTTGATTATCTGGGGGATGTGGATGTGGAGAAGCTTAAAGACGGCACCGGGACGGTGGATCACATTGCGTTTTTGGCGACGGATCGCGTTGCCCTGGTCGCGCGCTGCGGTGAGCACGGCATCGCTATTCGCGAGCGCACGGTGCCCTCAATCGGCCTGCATCAAGTGTTCATGGAAGACCCGAGCGGCGTGACCATTGAACTTAATTATCCAGCCAGCGAGGCACCGGTTTAGCGCTTAAGCTTAGCGCCCAAGCGGTGGTATGGCAAAGGCGCTCATAGTTGGCGGCTCGCTCGGTGGCTTATTCGCTGCCAACCTGCTGCTTAGGGCGGGGTGGGACGTGCTGGTATGCGAACGCGCTGGCGAGGCGCTGTCGGGGCGTGGTGCCGGACTGGTGAGCCATCCGGCGCTGTTCGCTACGCTACACGCGGCGGGCGTTAACGTTGATTATCGTGAGCCTTATCCCGACAGCGATCTCGGTGTGTTTGTGCCTGATCGTCGGGTATTTGCAAGCGACGGTTCGATCATCGCGCAACACGCGTATCCGCAGGTGCTCGCATCTTGGCCGCGGTTGTATGAGGTGTTGCGCAACGCGTTACCGACGCGTTGTTATCGTCACGCGGCGAACTGCGTCCGGGTCGAGACGAGCGACGCACATGCCACCGCGTATTTTGCTGATGGCGGCGCGGAAAATGCAGATGTGATTGTCGCGGCAGACGGTGTGCGCTCGACGATCCGCGCGCAAATGGCACCCGCAGCGCGTCCGGTTTACGCCGGGTACGTCGCATGGCGCGGACTCGTCGAAGAGGCAAGTCTCGCGCCTGCGACATGGGCCGCGCTCGGCAGTACCTTCGGCTTTTGTCTGCCTGAGGGCGAGCAGATGCTTGGGTATCCGGTGCGCGTTGGAGCGCATCGCGCGTACAACTTCGTTTGGTATCGTCCGACCGATGAGGTCACGTTGAGCGCGATGCTTACTGATGGCGATGGCAACGTTCACGCAGACGCAATCGCACCCCCATTGATTCGCAACGAGCTGATTGTGGCGATGCGCGACGCGGCGCAGCGACTGCTGTCGCCTGCGCTTGCAGAAATGGTGACTCGCACTGCGCAGCCGTTTTTTCAACCGATCAGCGATTTGACTTCTGAACGCTTGGTGTTTGGCCGTATCGTGCTGCTAGGAGACGCCGCGTTCGTCGCGCGACCGCACGTCGGCATGGGCGTGACCAAGGCAGCTTCCGATGCCATGGCCTTGGCGAATTCACTACGTGGCGTGCCCGAGCACATCACCCCGGCATTGGCAGATTACGAGCGAATTCGCGTTGCAGCGGGTCGCGCCGTGGTTGATCGTGGACGACAATTGGGTGCGTACATGCAGGCACAAACCGCGTCGTCGCTTGAGCGCGACGACGCCCGGATGTTCCGCACGCCGCAGCAGGTGATCACGCAAACTGCGGTGCCGTTGTAATGGAATCCCTATCGTTTCCGCAATCGTGAGACGCTAATATCGATCCCGGTCCGGTTGCGTGCTCATTGCGCAACCCCGATTTTCTCTTGATGACCCCCCACTGGAGCATTCATGTCTGACGTCATTCTCAACGCCAACCGCCGCAAAGTCCTGCTCGCAGGTGCTGCCGCTGGAGCGACCACGGTTTCGCCCTTTGCCATCAATTTTTTGAGCGCCCAGGCACCGACGATCAAGATCGGATTTCCGGTACCGCTCACCGGCGCGTTCGGCGTTGAGGCGCAGGATCAGGTGCGCGCGGCAGAGCTGGCGATCAAAGAATTCAACGACGCCGGGGGCTTCAATGGCCGCATGGCGGAACTGTTGGTACGCGACGACAAGCTCAATCCCGGTGAAGCTGCCACGCGCACGCTGGAGCTGATTGAAAAAGACAAGGTCAATTTCATCGTCGGATCGCTGTCGGCTGCCGTGCAGTTGTCGATCAACAACGTCACCAAAGACCGCAAGATTATCTTCAATTCGATCAGCCAGTCGGATGCGATCAACGAGGTGAAGGATTGGAGTAAGTACACGTTCCACGAAGCGCTCAATCCGCACATGACGGCGGGTGCGGTGGGTCGTTACGCGTTTGCTAAATACGGCAAAAAAGTGGTGTTTCTCACCGCTGATTACGCATACGGACACGAGATGGTGCGTGGCTTCCAGACGGCAGGCAAGCCGATGGGCATCGAAGTGCTCGCCGACATTCGTCACCCGATTGGTGCCGCTGACTATTCCTCGTTCCTGCCACGCATTCAGGCGTTGAAGCCCGACGTGTTGTGCTTGTGTAACTTTGGTCGCGACCTGTTGAATTCGGTCAAACAGGCTACCGATTTCGGCTTGAAATCGACCACCAAACTGGTCGCACCGGTGCTGCTCTACACCTCGCGTGTGGCGGGCGGTGCAGAAGCGTTCGACGGTGTGGTCGGCGGCACTTCCTACTACTGGCGGCTTGAAGACACCGTGCCGAGCGCCAAAGCGCTGAATGATCGCTATCGCAAAGCGTACGCCGGTGCGGTGCCGTCTGACTACGGCGCGCTCGGCTATGCGGGCGTCAAGAGCGTGCTCACGGCAGTCAAAAACGCGGGCTCAGTTGACACCGATAAAGTGATCGATGCGATGCGGAAGCTCAAGTACGACTTCTACAAAGGCGCGCAGTATTACCGCGAATGTGACCATCAATCGGTGCAGTCAGTCCTGATCGTCGAATCGAAATCGAAGGACATGAAAGACAAGAACGACGTGTTCAATATCGTGTCGGTTGAGGCGGCGGGCGAGGCCCGATTGCGCTCGTGTGCGGAGTTGGGGCACAAGGCGTAACGGTACGTAGCACGTAGGGTGGGCACCCCGTGCCTACCGCGCGGCGGTTGATCAGCGATGCCGCTTTTGCGACGATTTGGTGGGCACGGGGTGCCCACCCTACGCACCTTGTATCCATGGACATCAATCTTTTTTTATTACAACTCGTCACCGGGCTCGCGTTAGGCTCCGTCTTCGTGCTGCTTGCCCTCGGCTTGTCGCTGATTTTCGGCATGCTCACTGTCGTAAATTTTGCGCACGGTGCGTACTTCATGGTGGGCGCATCCATCGGCGCTTATCTTTACGGACTCACAGGTCAGTTCTGGTTGTCGGTGGTGATCGTGCCGATTGCAGTCGGCGTGATGGGCCTGCTTACCGAGCGGTTTCTGGTTCGTCCGCTGTATGGGCGCGGCATCGACTATCCGTTGCTGCTCACCTTTGGCCTGTCGTACGTGCTGGTCGAATGTGTGCGCATTGTGTTTGGAATTGACGGTTTGCAGATGGGGACACCCGCGTCACTGCGAGGTGCCGTGAATATTGGTGTCGGGCAGTTCCCGCTGTATCGCTTGTTCCTGATTGTTGCAACTGCGCTCATCGTTGTGGCGCTGTGGCTGGTCATCGAAAAGACTCGCTTTGGGCTCATCATTCGAGCCGGTGCGCGTGACCCGGAGATCGTGCGCATTCTCGGTGTCGACATATCCAAAGTGTGGCTGATCGTGTTTGCGATCGGCACGGGAATCGCGGGCCTGTCGGGCATCCTCGCTGCGCCGATCCGCGCAGTGAATCCTGAGATGGGCATCCCCGTGCTCGCAGAATCGTTCGTGGTCACGGTAATCGGCGGCATGGGCTCGCTGGTCGGCGCGGTGGTGGCGGGGCTCTTGGTGGGCGTGGTCTACAGCCTTACATCGCTCTATGCGCCGGACTACGCCGAGATGTCGATCTTCGCGCTGATGGCGGTGGTGCTTCTGGTGCGGCCGCAGGGGTTGTTCGGTCGTCCGGGATTGATGAGCTAGATCATGCAGTCGTTGATCGCCCTCGTCACACGCCATCGCGTTCTCGCCGTGATCGCGTTTTTGCTTTTATTCCCATTGATCATGCCGTACTCCGCGCTCGCGGTGAACGTGCTGATCTTCGGGTTGTTTGCGGTCGGGCTTAATGTGTTGTTCGGCTACACCGGACTGCTCTCCTTTGGGCACGCCGCGTTCCTCGGTGTCGGCGGTTACCTGACCGGCATCAGCATGCTTTCGTTCGGTTTGCCGTGGTGGTTGGCGCTGCCAGTCGGCGTCGTTGCCAGCGCTCTGGTCGGACTCATCATGGGCTGGCTCGCTATCCGTACGCGCGGGATTTATTTTTCGATGGTCACGCTGGCCTTGGCGCAGTGCGTGTACTTCATCTTCTACAAAGCTGAGCGCTGGACGGGCGGTGAGAACGGCCTGCGCGGTATCAAAGTGGAGCCGGTGCAACTGGGTGGATTCACCTTTGATCTGCTCAATCCGCTCACCAAGTATTACTTCGTCCTGGCGTTTGTTGCGCTCGCGCTGTGGTTCGTTTCGAGGCTGCTCGCGTCGCCATTCGGTGCCGTCATGGAGACCATTCGCGAAAACGAAAAACGCGCTGCCGCCTGCGGCTACGACGTGGCGCGCAGTAAATTGCTCGCGTTCGTGCTGTCTGCCTCCATTTGCGGTCTGGCCGGTGGTTTGCGCGCGCTGCACCTTTCCATCGTACCGATTGATTCGTTGCATTACTTGACCTCTGGGCAAGCCATCATGATGTGTCTGCTCGGTGGCATGGGCACCTTCTTTGGACCATTCGTAGGCGCTGCCGCGTTCCTGCTGATTGAAGAGGGGGCGACTAATTTCACAAAACACTGGCAACTGGTCACGGGTGTGGTGTTCATCGTGTTCGTGCTGTTCTTTCCGAAGGGCATTTGGGGATCATTGGTTGAGAAGATGAAGCGATCATGAGCGCCCCCATCCTCGCCGCAAAAAACATTACGCAGCGCTTTGGCGCATTCACTGCGGTCAACAATGTGAGCGTCAGTTTTGCCGCAGGCAAACTTGCCGCCATCATCGGCCCGAACGGTGCTGGCAAGAGCACGCTGTTTAACGTGCTGTCCGGTGCCTTCGCGCCAACTGTGGGCGAGATCGCATTTGACGGGCAGAACATCACAGGCATTGCGCAGCACGAATTTGCGCGTCGCGGCATCGCCAAATCGTTCCAGATCACCAACCTGTTTCCACTGCTCACGGCGAGAGAAAACGTGCGTGTCGCCGTGCAAATGCGTTACTCACGTTTCGCGATTTTCACGCCGCGTGCCAAGTTCACCGAGTGGCTCGATCATGCCGATGCGTTACTTGAGCGCGTGGGTCTTGCCGATAGACGCGATCGCCTCGCTCGCGACCTTGCGCACGGCGAGCAACGGGGTCTCGAAGTTGCAATGGCACTCGCCTGCGAGCCGAAGCTGCTGTTGCTTGACGAGCCCACGGCGGGTATGTCACCGGAAGAAACGATGGTGATGATGCAACTGATCCGCACGCTTGCCAACGAGCGAACGGTGATCTTGGTGGAGCACAAAATGAAGTTGGTGATGGGGCTGTGCGAACGCATCATCGTGCTGCACCACGGCGAGTTGCTGGCCGAAGGCACACCCGACGAGATTCGTAGCAACGCTGATGTGAAACGCGTTTATCTCGGGCAGGGGCCAACGAAATGACAACGCCACTACTCAAAGTCGAAAATCTCAACGCCTGGTACGGTCGCTCGCACGTCATTCAGGGCGTGAGCCTGACCGTCAATGCAGGCGAAATCGTCACCGTGATGGGCAGGAACGGCGCAGGAAAAACCACCACCCTGCGCAGCATCATGGGCCTGATGTCCAAATGCAGCGGCAGCGTGCAATTTGACGGAGCCGACGTGCTCAATGTGCCATCACACCAGCGTTTTCACGCGGGGCTCGCTTACGTGCCCGAAGAGCGCCGCATCGTGCCCGGTCTCAGCGTTCGCGAGAACCTGCGGCTTGGGTTGATCGCGTCCGCGGCGCTCAAAAATGAGGCGAAGCGGATCGAGGTGATTGCCGAAATTTTCCCGCGCCTCAAAGAGCGTTTGCCGCAAGAAGCGTCCTCGCTTTCAGGCGGCGAACAACAAATGCTCGCCATCGCCCGTGCCATGATGTCCGAGCCAAAAATGATTCTGCTCGACGAGCCGTCTGAGGGCATCATGCCGGTGCTGGTTGACGAAATGTTCGATCTCTTCGCGGCCATGAAGCGGCAAGGCACCACGCTGTTGTTAGTCGAGCAAAACGTGGAGCGGGCGTTGTCCATTTCCGACCGCGCCTACATCATGGATCAGGGCGTTGTGGTGCATCAGGACAGCGCCGTGAATCTGCTGGCCGACGCGGCGATTCAGGAGCGGTACTGTTCGGTGTAGGCCGTCACCACGCCAGCGACGCAGCGCTGGCAAGCCTCGGACGGGGCACCGTCTGCAACTGAGTTTTTAACAAGTCAACTAAATCTGTCCCATCGCAACCGGTATGGCTCCCTCTCCCTGGGGGAGTAGAGCCTGCCCCGGCATAGGCCGGGGGCAGGGGTGAGGGTGATTGCATCGCGATGCGTGACTCGTGCGCAAAGTCCCTCACCCCAACCCTCTCCCCCAGGGAGAGGGAGCCTGCCGAAACGGTCATATTGGATTGACTCAGTAATAGCTGTCGCGGGGATCTTGCCCAGGGTGGGCGAGTTCGCGCGCGTTCGCAAAGTAGGGAAAATCGCAACGCCATGTGGGCCCGTGACGAACTCAATAAACGACAACAACTTTTTCATTAAACCACCGCTGCATAGGGGCATAACGCGGTTTTCTGCTATAAGTCGACTTATGGGATAAATCGGCTCTTTGCCCCTATGCAATAAGGCGTTCAGAATAAAGTTACTGCCAATATTCCGGCAAAGTACAGCCCGTTTTTTCCGTGCGAAAGGCGTGGCGAGCTGCCTGTCTGGTCTGGCGTGCGCGGCGGGGGTTTGACCGCCAGCTCGCGCCTACCGACGTGTCGTCGACAACATCACACCAACCCCAGCGCCAGCAACACCCGCTCCGGCGTACACGGCTGCACATTCACCGTCGCGTTGAACGGCGAGAGCGCGTCATTAATCGCGTTCATCACCGCTGCGGGCGCGCCCGCCGTGCCTGCTTCGCCTGCGCCCTTCGCACCAAGTTCGCTGGTCTTGGTGGGCGTTTCGACGTGCGCAATCACCATGTCGGGCATCTCCCCCGCCATCGGAACCAGATAGTCCGCCATCGTTGCGTTTTGCATTTGCCCGTACGCGTCGTACTTGCATTCCTCGAACAAAGCCGCGCCGATGCCCTGCACGATGCCGCCGCGCATTTGCTCATCAACGAGCATTGGGTTCAACACCGTGCCGCAGTCTTCAACGGCCCAGTGCTTGAGCAGCTTGACGAACCCGGTTTCAGTATCAACCTCGACCCATGAGGCCTGAATACCGTTGGTGAACGTGAAGCCGTACGCGCGTGGCGTGTAGTGACGGGTCACCGTGAGTTCACTCTGAAACGTCATTGGCAAGGTGTCAGGCCTGAAGTAGCCAACGCGTCCGATTTCAGACAGCGGCAGCTTCGTCTCGCCCGTGAGTTTGTCGAACACCTCGTTCATGCGCACATCGAGCGTGGCCTTGTCGACGCTCAGTATCGCGGCTGCTATATCCAGAATATTGCTGCGCAGCGCTTTGCCCGATTGCAGCACTGCTTCGCCGCCAATGCCCGCGCCGCGCGATGCCCAGGTGCCGCCGCCGTACGGCGTGATCTGGGTGTCGCCGGTGACCACGCGAACTTTGTCGATGCTCACGCCAACGATGGTCGCTGCGATCTGCGCAAACACGGCTTCCGTACCTTGTCCCTGCTCAGTCACGCTGACAATGACGGTGAGCATTCCGCTCGGTTCCAGTCGCAGCGTGGCACCGTCCTGCGCTGAAATTCGCGCTCCGCCCACACCATAAAAAGCAGGGCTGGGATTGGTCACTTCGATCATCGCGGCGAGTCCAATGCCGCGATAGATGCCACGCTTACGAAGCTCGGCTTGCTCAACGCGCAACTTGTCGTAGTCCATCAGTGCGAGCAATTTATCGAGGCACTGATGATGCGACAGCGCTTCGAATTTCATGCCCGATGCGCTGGTCGTCGGATACGCATCGTCGGCGATCAGATTCTTGCGGCGGAACAACGCCGGATCCATGTTCAGCGCACGCGCCGCTTTGTCGACGATGCCTTCGGTCACTGCCACGGCAATCGGATGCCCCACGGCGCGATATTGACAGGTCACGTTTTTGTTGGTGAACACCACATCAAGTTTGGCGCGATAGTGCTTGTGCGCATAGGGCCCGCCGGTCAGATTGACCACCTGATTGCCCTCGATGCCGCTGGTGCGTGGGTAGACGGAATACGGCCCGATGGCGGTGAGGTCCGCGATTTCGAAGGCGAGAATTTCGCCTGCTTTTGTGGCAGCAAGGCGCACCTTCACGCGATGCTCACGGGCGTGAATATCGGTTAGAAACGATTCCATGCGATCCGCGTAAAACTTCACCGGACGACGCAACATGACTGACAGCGCAGCCGTTGCCATCTCGTCGGGATACACATGCACCTTGATGCCGAACGAACCGCCCACGTCTTTCGACACAACACGCACCTGGCCTTCAGGAATGCCCAGATGCTTCGCAAAAATGTCCTGCATCATGTGTGGCGCTTGCGTTGCCTGATACGCCGTGAGGGTGTGTTCTGCCGCGTTGTAATCAGCAACGATCACGCGCCCTTCAAGACACACACCCGTGTGTCGCCCGAAGTGAAATGTTTCTTCCACCACCACATCAGCGCGAGCGAATGCTTCATCCACGCCACCGGTATCCAGCTCACGATGAAAGCACAGGTTGTCGCCCAATTCAGCGTGAATCGGCGGCGTGTTTGGCGACAGTGCCTGTTCCATATCGACCAGCACCGGCAGCGGCTCCCAGTCCGCCTCGATCAGCGCCAACGCGTCTTCGGCCTGCACGCGTGTTTCGGCAACAATCGCCGCGACGGCTTCGCCCTGCCAGCAGGCGCGTTCAATCGCCACTGCATGTTGCGGCGCGGATTTGATGCCCTTCAAATGCCCCAGCACAGCAACCCACGGCGTGCAGTATTCAGCAATCGCGCGACCATCAAAAATAGCGATCACGCCTGATTGTTTGCGCGCCTCATCGAAATTGAGTTTGATGATTTTTGCGTGCGCATGCGGGCTGCGAAAAAACACAACGTGTGCAAGACGCGGAAACTTCAGATCGTCGGTATACGTGCCGCGACCTTGCAGCAATCGTTTGGCGTTGGCGCGTGGAATGCTGCGCCCGATGTAGCCTTTGGCCGCAGGGGAATCGACCGCGACCTGCGGCTGCGTGAATTCAGCGCGGGCGTTCATGCCGCCACCTTTTTGGCGATGAGCACCGATTCGATGGCATTCACGATGGCTTGATAGCCGGTGCAACGGCAATAGTTGCCGCTAATGATTTCACGAATTTCGTCGCGCGTTGCATCGGGTTTATCGCGCACCACTTCCATCGCAATCATCAACATCCCCGGCGTACAAAAGCCGCATTGCAGGGCGTTGTGCGTATGAAACGCCTCCTGCAATTCGCGCAGTTCGCCGCTGTCGGACAAGCCTTCAATGGTGTCCACTCGTTTGCCTTCGCATTGCACAGCTAAGGTCAAGCAACCGCGCACGACCTGATTATCCACGCGCACGGTGCACGCGCCGCACACGCCATGTTCGCAGCCGACGTGTGAGCCGGTCAACTCGCATTGATCGCGCAAAAAATCGATCAAATGGGTACGCGGAGCGACTGCCCTGGATGTGCTGACGCCGTTGACGGTAACGTTGATTTGCAGCGTGCTCATACGGTACTTCCCGTGACTAGTTGGCGTAGCGCGCGTAGCGTTAGCACGCGCGCCAGATGATGTTTGGTTGCTGTCTGCGCGTAGAGGTCGCTGCTCGGATCAAGCTCCTCGGCGAGTGCCTTGTTCACGGCGTTGACGTTGATTTCGCTTAACGGTTTTCCTGCAATCGCTGCCGCCGCGCGCCGCGCCAGAATCGGCGTGGAGCCCATGCCGAGATAGCTGAGTTGCAGCCCGTTAACGGTCTCGTTCGACACGCGACCGACGGCAGCGACGCCGACGATGGCGTAGTCACCGTGTCGCCGTGCTAGCTCCAGAAAAACGTTGCGAGTGCCAGCCGCTTGCCGTGGAAATTCGCAGGCAATGATGATCTCGCCTGGCGCCAATTGCGTTTCGTACAAGTCAGTGAAAAATTCACGCGCGGCGATACGTCGCTCGCCGCTTGCGCTCACCGCAACAATCGTCGCATCCAGCGCCACCGCGCACACAGGCCACTCCGCCGCTGGGTCGGCAAACGCGAGCGAGCCGCCCAGTGTGCCGACGTTGCGAATGGCGATGTGCGCGACATGCGGCGCGGCCTGGGTCAACAACGGCGCATGTTCGGCGACCAATGCAGAGCGCTCAATGTCGCGATGTGTGGTCAACGCGCCGATACGTAGCGCGGTGTCGGTCAATCGGACTTCGCGCAGCTCGGTGAGTGACGAAATATCAATCAGCAGCGCGGGCTCCGACAATCGCATGTTGAGCGTCGCCATCAGTGTCTGCCCGCCAGCAATCAATTTCGCATCGTCACCGTGCTTCGCCATCAAAGTCAGTGCGTGTTGCACGGACGTGGCGCGTTCAAGCACAAACGCGGCGGCTTTCACTCGCAATTCTCCTGTGTCAGGACTCGTTGAGGGCAAGGATATAGGCGCATAAAACGACTCGGCTACCGGCAAAAATTTACACACGCATTATGGCGTGAAGTTGCTGCGCTAGACGTCGTTGTTTCGCCTATCGAAAGTGCGAGCAAGGATTATTGACGTGACCTTGTAGCAGCGGCTTGCCGCGACCGCTCAGCACTTTGCCGTAGGCCGTCAGTTCCGCAAGCTTATTAACAAGTCAACTAAATATGTCCCATCGCAACCGGTATGGCTCCCTCTCCCTGGGGGAGAGGGCGGGGGGTGAGGGTGATTGAATCGCGATGCCTGACTCGTGTGCAAAGTCCCTCACCCCAACCCTCTCCCCCAAGGAGAGGGAGCCTGCCGAACCGGTCATATTTGGTTGACTCAGTAATATGTGCGCCTTGCCGCATCGCCATAATGCGTTCTGTTCCCAAAGTAACGCGAAAGGAAAGCCTCATGCTGACAGTCAGAAAATCCGAAGACCGCGGTCAAGCCGACCACGGCTGGCTGCAAAGCCGATTCAGCTTCTCGTTTGCTGAATATCAGGACGACCAGCATGTGCATTTCGGGCCGCTGCGCGTGATCAACGATGACTACATCGCGCCGGGGCAGGGCTTCGGCACGCATGGCCACAAAGACATGGAGATCATCACCTACGTGCTGGAAGGCGCGGTGGCGCACAAGGATTCGCTCGGTAACAACGGCGAAATCGTGCCTGGCGAGGTGCAGCGCATGAGTGCAGGCACCGGCATCCGGCACAGCGAATTCAATCCACGCAAAGACGAGCGCACCCATCTGCTGCAAATCTGGATCATCCCGAATCGCGTCGGCGGGCCTGCTTCGTACGAGCAGAAGTTTTATGACGCGGCGGACAAGCGCGGCAAACTGCGCCTGGTTGCATCACCCGATGGCGCGCTGGGTTCGGTGACGATTCAGCAGGACGCGCGCATGTATGCGGGCCTGTTCGACGGCGCGGAATCCGCCACGCATGCAGTCGCGGCGGGGCGTCAGGTGTATGTGCATGTGGCGCGCGGCGCGGCTAGCGTGAACGGCGTGGCGTTAAACGTTGGCGACGCTGTCAAAATCGAAAACGAAGCCAATGTCCTGATTGAAAATGGCGAGCAGGCTGAAGTGCTGCTGTTCGATCTCGGTCAATTCCAATAATTTTTTTACTCCTCCAGGGCATCATCATGGCATCAGTTGCAATCGTTTATCACTCCGGCTACGGCCACACCAAGGCCATCGCTGAGGCCGTCAACAAAGGCGTCGCGAGCGTTGCGAGCGTCACTGCCCACTTCATCAGCGTCGCCGATGTTGACACGTCATGGGACACGTTGGCCAAGGCTGACGCGATCATTTTCGGCGCGCCGACGTACATGGGCTCGGCCTCGGCCCCGATGAAAGCGTTTATGGACGCATCCTCGAAAGTCTGGTTCACGATGGGCTGGAAAGACAAGATCGCGGCCGGTTTCACCGTGTCGGGTTCGCAGTCGGGCGACAAGCTGTCCACCTTGAATCAATTCGTCACGTTCGCCATGCAGCATGGCATGGTGTGGGTTGGCACCGGCATGATGCCCGGCAATAACAACAGCAAAGGCAGCGTAGAAGATCAGAACCGGCTCGGCTCATCGACCGGCTTGATGGCTCAGGCCAATGTCGATCAGGGCGTCGAAGGCATTGCCGCCAGCGACTTCAAAACTGCCGAGGCCTTCGGTGCGCGGGTTGCGCATTTTGCGGTGAAAAACGCGGCTTAATTTCTCAAAGCGTTTCGTCGCAGGTAGGGTGGGCAACTGGTTGCTCACCCTATAGCCTTCAGCTTCTCTCGCGAAGCCCCATTGAATACGGGCATAAAGCAAAAAACACCATAAGTCGACTTATGGCGTCTTTTGCGTTCAGTCCCAATGAAACCGGGCGTTCAGCGAAAAGCTGATCACTTCGCGGTAGTCACCGTTTCCAGTTTGATCACGCCGCAGCTCACGCGCGGCCCGGCGTTGCCAAGCGGTTGTGACACGTAATCGTCCGGGTCGCGATGGGTGATCAGCGGCATGCCGACGATGCTGTAGCGACCCGGCGTGAGCGTGATGGTGTCCACCTCTTGTCGTGTCGTGCCGACGCCGTTTTCGTCGGCCTTGATGTTGAACATGGCACCCGCGTGGCGCAGAATGTGCGACGGGTCATTGTGCGGATGGCCGTCGGGGTTGAAATGCCCGCCGGTCTTCATGCCATCGCCCGAACAATCGGGCACTGCGTGGACATGAAAACCGTGCTCGCTGTGGGCTTTAAGCCCGCTGATCACTGCCTTCACCAACACGCGATTGCTGCCGACCTGAGTCAACGTGACGAGCCCTGTCGTCGTGAGTCCAGCTGCCGCAGCGGCGGTCGTCGGCTTCATCTCGGCGATGGCGACTACGGGCTTCTTCTCATCGAGCATGCTCTGACAGCCTGCGATTAAAAGGGTGGCAGCAGCAGCGCTGGCGAGGGTGAAATGTCTTGGCACGGGTGAGTCTCCAGGTGGGTGGCATCGGTCGCTGTCGCCTCCGGCATCAACCGTTTGTGCATGCGCAATGCTAAACCGTGTGCCGCAAACAGCGCCAGATGCGCACGCGGTGGACATGTTTTGTGCTGCCGATGCAAAGCGTGTGTTGTACTGCTTGCGCCTTGCTCGCGCAGGTTTCACCTGCTACGCTACGCTTTCTTAAAGAGGTTCCAAATGAAATTTTTGTTGATGAGTGGTGTGGCTTTTGCGGTCGCTTCGAGCATAGGTTTGGCGGGTTGCGCCAACAATCAGGCTCCGGTCATGAGCGTCGCGCCGACTGCGCCGATGAAGGTGAACGTCAGCACGCCGACGCTCGCCGCTGGCTACGTCAAGGTAGCCGCTACGCCCGGTTCAGCGTTGTATTTTGTGAATCTGAAAAACGGTGAAACGGTCAGCTCGCCCGTGTTGGTTCAGTTCGGCTTGCGCGGCATGGGCGTGGCACCTGCGGGTATCGAAAAAGCGGGTACCGGACATCACCATTTGCTGGTTGACGTGGCTGAGCTTGATGTCAACGCGCCGATTCCGACCACTGATCAGCACCGTCATTTCGGCCTCGGCCAAACCGAAGTCACGCTCGAAATGAAGCCGGGACAACACACACTGCAACTGCTGATGGGCGACCAGAACCACATCCCGCATCACCCCGTGGTGATGAGCGAGCGGATCACCATTACAGTGAAGTAATTTTCTTAACTGGCGTACTGTATCGCGCCAGTTAGATCACGCTGTCGCTGGGTAGGCGGTGATCAGTCGAAACGTATTGGCCGCTTCATTCACCCAGACCGAGCGAATGCAGCGGTTGCCTCCATCAGGCGTTGTCAATGCGCACTCAACAACGAACTTCACGCCAAAGGCGGTCTTTTCAGTCGAAACAATGGGTCGACTCTCGCCATGTTCAGCAAGCGCGCTTTGCAAACTTTGCCATTCATCGCTGGCAAAACCGCATCCTTTGAAATATTTGGCTTTGCTTTTGCCTTCTGGATGTTTATCGCTGAGCAGGTAATTAAGCACTTTCGTTTCTTCAACCTGAAAATGCCCGGTTTTCGGGAGATACTTCTTACGGCTAGTCATGCAGTAAATCAACATCCTTTGCGTTGACCGTGAGAACGTCTGGCAACCCGTGCGCTTTGACGAACTCTACTTCTAGGCCGTTCGCATTACCGTAGATGTGAACGATGGCGCCGACAGAGCCTTTTGGTTGATCGCCTATGCGTCGCAAAAGACGAACGCGAGCGTGTTCGTGCAGCGCACCCGCTGCCGCCTTGGTCGTCTCTGTGCTGCGTCGCTGCGTGGTCATAACAAAGGATTGTGAATCACCCGCGAGGAATTTGTCTACAAGTATTCCTGCATCGGCCGCAATTTTTCGCTCCAAGATGTCTGCTTTAGACCGCGTTTCAACCGCTTCTTCAGCTAATTTCGCAATTGTAATTTCGTTCTCCGATCCAGCGCGAACGACGTTGAATTCAAGAACTTCGGCTGGATCAATCTCGGGGACACTCGATCCAAATGCCAGAGATTTAATGAGTGGGCGACCCAAAGTTGGGTGTGACAGTGCCGTCAAAAGATAGCCCACACGCATCGAAGTTTCTTTGCCGGGAACGATGCGAATCACGTGGTTCGAAATTACTTGATCATGAAGAGCCTGACCGGCGAGAACTGCGCTGCCGATAATCCCGTAGACCTGTCCTGAACACGGCATTAACAACCAGTCTTCCCTTACACGACCGCGAAATTCATCACCGAATGCGCAGTCTGCAAACCTCTTACTAGCATCAGGGTTCATTTCCAACAAGTCTGCGCTGTCGAAATAGGTGATGCCGTCGCTTGCTGGTATGCGCTTATAGCGCCCCGGTACCCAGACTTTGTATCCAGCCCATCTGATTGAAACAAAACCTCGTCCGCGTTGAGCCAAATGTGATCTTATGGCTTCAACGCCTGGGTTATGTGCTGCCGCCTCAAATCTGCGGCGTTTTGCGAACAGTTTGGAGGCCTTTACGTCAAAGCCCCGATGCCCCCAATCATCAATGCTTACGTTGCCGAGCGCGCGTTCAAAGGCTTGCTCTGCATGTGATGTGAGCCGATGTGCCCGATTGCGCAATTCAAGAATCGTCTCAACCTGCCTCTGAAAATCGGCAGCGATCCCATCTCGTACAACCGGTACTGGCAACACGTCGAGATGCGATGTCTCAAGGTGTTTAATGATGTGACCATACTGCGCGCTGTTCATCATCGCCCGCGCCTGAGGCGAACGCAGATAAGCGTATATCCACCCCTGTTGCTCGGACGCACGCGGTTCAACGCGAAGCAGGTCGTGCGAAACCAACGTATTCGCATGAGCGTCATACGCCAATGTCGCACGTCCGACAGCGCCGGAGCATGTCACGACAATTGTGCCGGGGTTCAGAAATCGATTCGACGCGTTGCTCGTCTTTTCAATCGCCAGCCATTTGCGTGGAACCGGACGCACATCAAATACCTGCGTCGCGGCAAGAAACGGCGTACCAACACCTTCGGGAACAAGTGTTCCCTTGAGGCGAAGCGGTTGCCAAACTCGTGCGAGCTGTGACAAAGGCACCCATCCGTTGGCGCGCTCTTGCAATGCAAGACGCAACCCATAGCCGCTGGAAAGGTAGGTCTCTGCCTCCATCCTTCGATCGCCGGATAGCAGCAGCCGCATGGGCAACTCAGACCATTGAGGCGACAGCGACGCATGCGCCTCGCGTTCGACTGGAGCGGGCGCGGCTAGTCTTGCGCGGATAGCCATTGGCGGAATTGTTTTGCGATTTGCAGCGTATTGTCGTCTACGACTTTCTGCATGACTTGTTGTGGCTTGTAAACAGGTCGGCCATCAACATATTCGAGCATACTGCGCTCAATCTCTTCCACAACTTCATTGCCGTGCGCATCGCGGACATACGTGCGATTGCCTCGTTTGTCGTGCCCCACGTGGCTGGCTACCGCCATAAACACGTTGTAGTCATTCATGCGGCCTGCCGCCCGTTCGAGCGCGACGAGTTGCGGGTCTTTACGTTCCAAGACCAACAAACTGGTTTGAATGCTCACGTGAGGCTGAAACGTGTCCGGGTGCAAATCGATGCTTGCCAATATCTTTGTGTTGCGAAGAATCCATTCACGAACATAGCCCAGCCCCGGGGATCCGAGAATTCCGTCTGGCAAAACGAGGGCACAGCGCCCACCGGGCCGCAAGAAGCGAACACAACGCTCAATAAACAAGATTTCGGGCGGTTGAGATTTAAGTGTTGCGTCGCCCATCGTCCACTGATCGGTATTCTTGTTGTAACTCCAGCTGCGCCCCAGTTCGAACTGCTCAAGAATGGCAGGGTCAGTGATTGGAATTTTCGAGCCGAACGGTGGGTTTGTGAAGAGCAAATCTATGCTTCCGAGCAGCTCCCGATCATGCAAATCGCGGGTCCACAGCGCCGGATTTTCAAGTGAGTTGCCCTGATACAAACCACCTGCGCCGTCGTTGTTCATGACCATGTTCATCTTCGATGCTTTGACCAACTCTGGGTTGAAATCAATGCCAACTATAAACTTGGACGCGAACTTCTGAATGCGTGAACGGATCGAGTCGTGTGCTCGTTCAACGTCACCCTTATGTTTCTTCCGTTCTGCCTCGCGTATTTTCTCGATCACGTGATTCATTGCGGTGATTAGAAAACCACCCGTGCCGCAGGCTGGATCCAAAATTAACTGCTTTTCGCCTGGATCGAGCATCGCGACTGCCATTTGGCAAATGTTGCGAGGGGTAAAGAATTCGCCGCGATCACCTCGTAGGTTTGAGCCGACGATTTCTTCGTACGCGCGCCCCTTCACGTCTACGTCACTTTCAAGTAGTGAGTACATCTGAAGTTGTGAAACCAGATACGACAGTACGCGTGGCTCTAGGTCAATCCCTTCGCCAGCTTTGAAGATGCTGCCGTAGTCCTTTTTGACCTCACTCCAGAGCGTCTCAATACGCGCTTTGACCTTGAGGTGCCCGTTCACGCTGTCGCGTTCAGTGGGCCCAGCATAGAACGCGATCTCGTCGTTGTGGCGTTCGTCATGAATCTTGCAGAAGATCAGCTTTAATAGTTCCCAGAATGCCTGAGGCTTCTGCAAACCCTGATTTCCTGCAATGTAGTTGTGGCAACGGCGGAATGCGAAAAGTAGCGCGTCGCTGGTTGCGGGTTTGAGCTGATCAAAGCGAGGGCGTTCAGCTTCCTTGTCATCGCGTCCGAAAATTGGCAAATCAGGAATCTCTACCGATTTTCGGATTCCCTTGGTCGTCACAACCCGGTAGCAAACCCGCTCTAGGCCATTGGTCCACATACCAAACGCGGCATTCGGCGATGCCGCCAGATAGCTTTGGAGCTGCTCAACGCCATCTTTTCGATCTGCGGGCTTGATGTCCTGCTTTTTGCACTCGACAACGAGCCACGCGTTTTCTTGTATGTGTTCAGCGTCAGCTGGGAAAACCACCAAATCAGCACGCTTGCTGCTGCTACCAAGCTTGATCTTGAATTCGACGGCGATGTCGCGCTTGGCGTACTCATATTCGCGAACCAACGACTTTGCAATTTCTTGACGGACATACTCTTCTGGCGTCTCAACTCTTTGCGTTGAGCCGTCAATGAAGTCCAGAACCTTGCCTTGCGCAACAATAATTGCACTGGGCACTTTCGGCGTGATCTCGTCGGCTCCCTTGCTTTTTCTCATGCTCGTCACTTTGTTGCATTGAATACTGTATATAAAAACAGTTATGTGTGTAAATACTGTTTTACCATGACGGCAGCATGTTGGCTACGCCTGGCAAACAATATGTTCACTCATTTGCGAATCTGAAACACCGCCGTCTCGCCGCGCACGTTCGGCAAAAACGTCACTTCGTGACCGCCCGCCAGCGCCGCTCGGCGCTCGACAGCAATGCCTTTTTCCACGCAAAAAACATCAAAATCTTTGATGGTTGAGAAGTGCACGTTCGGCGTGTCGTACCACTGATACGGCAAGCGCTTCGACACCGGCATACGACCACCGACACCGAGTTGCCAGCGCACCGACCAGTGTCCGAAATTCGGCAACGTCACGATGGCACTTTTGCCTACTCGCAGCACCTCGCGCACCAGCGCCTCGGTGTGTCGCGTCGCCTGCAAGGTCTGCGACAAAATCACCACGTCGAACGCCGCGTCATCGAACAGATTCAGGCCGCCTTCGATGTTGGCTTGCAACACATTCAGACCGCGCCCAAGGCACGCCAACACACCGGCATCATCAATCTCCACGCCATAGCCCTTGATGCCGCGTTCGCGTTGCAATCGCGCCAGCAATTCGCCGTCGCCGCAACCCAAGTCAAGCACCGACGCGCCCTGCGGCACCCAAGCGGTGACCACATCAAAATCGGGGCGAACGTAAGCGCTCATACCTTGATCCCGTCAAAGGCCGAGCGCAACAGCGCGTGGTACTGCGGGATCGGCATCAGGAACGAGTCGTGACCGTCCACTGATTCAATTTCGGCGAAACTCACGTCGTGTTTGTTAGCGAGCAACGCGCTGACGATTTCTTTTGAGCGCGCGGGCGAAAAACGCCAGTCGCTCGTGAATGCCGCGATGAAATATTTAGCCGTGCTCTTGGCAAACGCTGCGGCAAGACTGCCACCAAACGCCTGCGCCGGGTCGAAATAATCGAGCGCTCGCGTCATCAAAAGATAGGTGTTCGCATCAAAGTATCCGGCGAATTTATCACCCTGATAGCGCAGATATTTCTCCACCTCAAACTCGGCCTCAAAGCCAAATTTATAGTCTTCGCCTTTCAATGATCGACCGAATTTTTCGCCCATCAAATCGTCCGACAAATAGGTCAAATGGCCGAGCATGCGCGACAGCCGCAGGCCGCGTTTGGGCACCACGTCATGCTGGTAGAAATGTCCGTCATGAAAATCAGGATCGGTGCGTATCGCCTGCCGCGCGACTTCGTTGAAGCCAATGTTTTCAGCGGATAGTTTCGGCGCGGCTGCAATCGCCAGGACATTGCGCACGCGCTCCGGGAAATCAATTGACCACTGTATCGCCTGCATGCCGCCGAGCGATCCACCCAAAATCGCCGCGAACGATTCAATGCCGAAATGATCGGCGAGGCGCGCCTGCGCGCGCACCCAATCGGTCACCGTGACAATCGGAAAGTCGCTGCCGTAGCGCTGGGTGGTCGCCGGATTGACGGTGCTCGGGCCTGTCGAGCCGTGGCAGCCACCGAGATTGTTGACGCCGATGACGAAAAATTTGCGGGTGTCGAGCGGGCGACCCGGTCCGATCAGGTTATCCCACCAGCCCTCGCTTTTTGCGGGGTTGGCGGCGTCGTTGTAGAACCCTGCGACGTGATGATGCCCCGACAGTGCGTGGCACACCAGCACCGCGTTTGTCCGCGCAGCGTTCAGTTCGCCGTACGTTTCGACCATCAAATCGTAACGGTCAAGCGTCGCGCCAGAGGTAAAGCTCATCGGCTGCTCGAACGCAATCTTTTGCGGCGAAACGAAGCCGACAGAATCAAAAGCAGGAAACATAGTCAACAAAAAAGCCCGGAAGCCAAATACGGATAAGGCTTGCGGGCTGGGTGTCAGTCGACTAATAGAGGAGTCAAAAATACCACGAAGTGACCGAGAGATCACGCTCTCGCTTTAGCCGTTTCGGAAGATCTGCGACCACTTGCGTGAACACGCATCTTGCCTCGCCCGCAAGCTGTAACCTCAAATCGGCGATATGCCATCATAGCTGATTCAGGGTCTAGTCGCTTACAGCGCGTTTAATTTGGCCAGAGCGCTCGTTATTTTGTCGGGGTCATCGGTGCGCAAGATTCGGTTTGCCACCAGTTCGCAGTCGGCAATGCTCGATGTCAGTACCCGCTGCTTGATGGTCAGCAATTGCGCCGGGTGCATCGAAAAATTGCGCAATCCGAAGCCGAGCAAGAGCCGCGTCAAACGCAGTTCGCCCGCCATCTCGCCGCATACGGCAATGGGCGTGTTCACCTTGTTTGCCGTGCGAATCGCCTGCGCGACGAGCTTTAGCACGGCGGGGTGGAGCGGGTCGTACAAATGCGCCACAGCGTCATCGGTGCGGTCGATGGCCAGCGTGTACTGAATGAGATCGTTGGTGCCAATCGATAAAAAATCGAGATGTTCGGCGAAGTACGCGAGCGACAGCACTGCCGCCGGAATTTCCACCATACCACCGACCGGCACGTCGTTGTCAAATGCAATGCCGTCGCGCACCAACTCCGCTTTCGCGCGCGCAATAAATGCCAACGTTTGCGCCACTTCATGCGCATTAGAGATCATCGGAATCAGGATGCGCAACCGGCCGAATGCGCTGGCCCGCAAAATCGCCCGTAGTTGCGTCATGAAGAGTTTCGGCTCGGCCAGACACAGTCGGATCGCGCGCAGTCCCAAGGCCGGGTTGTCGCTGGGCCGATCACCCAGGCCCGGCATCCGTTTGTCCGCACCCAGGTCGAACGTGCGAATTGTTACCGGTCGTCCCATCAGGCCCGTAACCACGGCGCGATACGACTCGAACTGCTCATCCTCGGTCGGCAAATCATCGCGATGCAGAAACAAGAATTCAGAGCGAAACAGTCCGACGCCGTCGGCGCCGTTTTCGATGCAGGCTTTGGCGTCACTCGGCAATTCGATATTTGCAAACAGCTCAATTGACGTGCCATCCAAGGTCACCGCGCGCGTCGCCACCAGCCGCGTGAGCTTCTTCCGCTCCAACCGCTGCCCGCTTTGTTTAAGCTCGTACTCAGCAAGCACATGATGATCGGGATTGACAATCACCAGACCGTTGTCGCCGTCAACAATCAGCCATTCCGCCTCGCGAATCAGTGATCGCGCGTTGTGCAGCGCAACTACCGCCGGAATACCCAGCGAGCGGGCGACGATGGCGGTGTGCGAAGTCGCGCCGCCAACGTCAGTGACGAACGCAGCGAACGCCGATTCCTTGAAATGAATCGCGTCCGCGGGCGACAAATCATGCGCAATCAGCGCGGTCGCATGCGACGGATTGATCAGCGGCAGCTCACTCGGCTTGCCCATCAGCGCCTTGACGATGCGCTCCACCACCTGCACCACGTCATGCGAACGCTCGCGCAAATACGGGTCTTCAAACTGCTCAAACTGCTCAACCAGCGTTTTCATTTGCTGCGTCACTGCCCACTCCGCGTTGCAGCGCTGCGCCGCGATCAACCGTTTCGGCTCTTTCGCGACCTGCGCGTCGGTCAGGATCATCCAGTGAACATCCAGAAATGCCCCAAATTCGGCCGGTGCATCGTCGCCCTTCATGCGTTCATGCAACGCCTCAAACTCGGCACGCACGGTGGCCAGCGCGGTGTCAAATCGCTTGAGTTCGTCGTCGATTTGCTCCGGCGCGATGTCGTAGTGCGCCACCTCCAGCGTTGCATGCGACACCAGTTGCGCCCGAGCAATGGCAATCCCGGGCGCGGCAGCAACGCCGTGCAGGACGAACGAGATTTTGAAAAAAGGATCGGTGGGCGTATTCACTTCCCTATGGTAACAAGCGGGGGTGGTCGGTTGCGCGGGGCCAGCGTCCCCTACAACGCGAAGTCGTAATCGATAATCAGCGGGGCATGATCGGAAAACCGCTCTTCTAAATAAATCGACGCTGCTTTCGCGGTTGCTGCGACTCCCGGTGTGGCGATTTGATAGTCCAGCCGCCACCCCACGTTTTTGTTCCAGCTATCGCCTCGGTTGCTCCACCAGGTGAATTGCTCGGGGCGTTGGTCTAGCGTACGGAAAACATCGACGAAACCGATTTCGTCGAATACATGGGTCAGCCACTCGCGTTCATGCGGCAGGAAGCCTGAATTCTTTTTGTTGGTCTTGTAATTCTTGAGATCGATTTCTTTGTGCGCAATGTTGAAATCGCCGCAGAGGACGATCTCTTTACCGCGTTGGCGTAGCGCTTTCAGGTGCTTGGGGAATTCGCTCAAAAACCGATCTTTGCTGGCCTGTCTTTCCGGCCCCGCCGCGCCTGACGGCAAGTACAGCGAGACGATGGCAACATGGCCAAAATCAGCTTCGAGGTAGCGCCCCTCCGTGTCGAACTCACCGACACCAAACTCCTTCACGATGTTGACAGGCTTTTGTTTACTCCACAGCGCGGTTCCGGCGTATCCCTTTTTATCGGCCGGATGAAAATGACCGTAGCTTTTTTTCGGTCGCAGCATTTCTTCGGGAATGTCTTCCACGTTTGCCTTCATTTCTTGCAGGCAGAACACGTCCCAACCGCGCAGTTTGCTCATCCATGCGGCGAGGCCTTTGTTATGAGCGGAGCGGATGCCGTTGGCGTTTAATGTGACGATGCGCATAAGAAAAGGTCCGTGTATCGCAAGACGCGAGAAAATACAGTTGCTCGCAATTTTCCACGAGCGGCACGACGTGTGCTGCATTTTCATGAACCCCCTACTGCGCCTGCTATGACCACCACGGATACCTTTCGCCAAGACTTTCTGCGTTTTGCGCTTGAATGCGATGTGCTGCGTTTCGGCGAGTTCAAAACCAAATCGGGGCGCATGTCGCCGTACTTTTTCAACAGCGGATTGTTCAACACGGGTGAGTCGCTGGCGAGGCTCGGGCGCTATTACGCCGAGGCTGCGGTGTCCTCAGGCGTGCAATTCGACATGATCTTTGGTCCGGCGTACAAAGGCATTCCGCTGGTGTCAGCGCTTGCTATCGGACTTGCCGAAAAAGGTCACAATTTGCCGTATTCGTTCAACCGAAAAGAGGCCAAAGATCACGGCGAGGGCGGCTTGATCGTCGGTGCGCCGCTGGCGGGTCGGGTGCTGATCGTCGACGATGTGATTACCGATGGCGCTGCCAAACGCGAGGCAATTGAGTTGGTGCGCTCGCACGGGGCAGAGCCAGCAGGGGTTTTGATCATGCTTGACCGCATGGAGCGCGGCACTGGCACGCTTTCTGCCATACAGGAACTCACAGCGCAGTTTGGCATTCCCGTGATCGCCATAGCTGCGTTGCCTGATGTGCTTGCGCTCGTCAGCGCCAACAACGCGCTGACTGAGTTCAGGGGCAAGATAGAGGTGTATCGAGGCTTATATGGGGTGGTCTAGTCCTCCAAAGTCGCGCACGACGCGACACTCAAAACAAAGCGGAGGAGGACGGTTGAAGTGGCTGGTGGTGGCTTGCGCGCTGTTAGGCGCGTTGGGCGCAACCACCGGCCACGCTCAGCTTTACAAATGGGTCGACGAGAACGGCAAGACCCAGTACACCGACACCATTCCGCCAGCCAGCACTGACCGCGCGCGAAAAGAACTGCGCTCCGACGGTACCGTTAAGCAAAGCACCGAGCGCGCGGCGACCGCTGAGGAAAAACGCCTCGCCACGCTCAAAGCCGCTGAAGATGCAAAGTTGAAGCAGGCGCAGGACGAGCGCGAACGCAAAGACAAAGCGTTGCTGACGACCTATCCCACACTGCTCGATTATGACCGCGTGCGCGACCGCGCGCTCGGTGCGATAGCCGCTGAAATTCGCGTCCTGCAAGAACGCGAGATTGTCATCAATAAAACCATCGCCAGCGATGGCTCGTACCTACCGCCGGTGGTTGCGCCCACTGCAATGCCTGCGTCAACTGCACCCGCTGTTACGGCTAAGCCGCCGTCTGCGAAAACGGCGGGGATGTTACTGCTGGAGGCGAAATCCGATGGGCCGCGCGTAAAGGAAGCCATCCTTGGCAAACGTCGCGATCTGGAAGATTTGACGGCCCTCTACACCAGCGACCGCGTCCGCCTGTCGCGTTTGATCGACGCCGAAAACGCGAAGATGAATGCAGCCAAAGCGGCCACCCTCGATGCAAAATCATCGACTGCAGGCGCTGCTCTGCCCGCGAAAAAGCAGTAACAGCTTTTTGCTAAGACCGCCGTATCATATGGGGTTCTAGCCAATTCGCCCTAAAAGCAACTTTAGTCGAAACGATCTCGATGCCCATTCTAAATAAGGCTTACGGCGAAAAGCTGTAAACCCAACCCGCGCCCCGCTATTCTCGCGGTCATGAAGATTGCACTCCACCTTGACCCGCTGGCCCAACTGACGGCGTATAAAGATTCCACCGTTGCCATGATGCGCGCCGCTCAGGCTCGGGGCCATGCCGTGTTTGCCATTGAGCCGGGAAATGTGTTCAGCCGCAACGGCAGCGTGCAAGCCAACGCGCTGCCGTTAACGCTTAGCGCTGATGCGCATCGCTGGTACGAAACCGCGCCAGCCACGCTGCTGCCGCTTCACGCCTTCGACGCGCTGATCGAGCGCAAGGATCCGCCATTTGACATGGAGTACGTCTATCACACGTATCTGTTCGAGCGTGCGATGGAGCAGGGCGCGCGCGTGTTCAATCGCCCCGGTGCGATCCGTGACAATAACGAAAAAATGGCCATCTTGAAGCACACGGACATGATCGCGCCGACGGTTGTCACACGTTCCGCCGCTGTGTTGCGTGAGTTTGTCGATGAACATAAAGATGCCATTTTCAAGCCGCTCGATGGCATGGGTGGCAGCGGTATTTTTCGCGTGCGCGAAGCTGACGCCAATCTCAATGTCATCATCGAAACGCTCACGCTGCTGGGCTCCCGAAGCATCATGGCGCAGCGCTATTTGCCAGCGATTGTTGACGGCGACAAACGCATATTGCTGATTGCCGGTGAAGTCGTACCGTTTGCGCTCGCGCGCATTCCGATGATCGGTGAAACGCGCGGCAACATGGCCGCCGGGGGACGACCGGAAGCGCGCGCCTTGACTGAATCCGACAGGCGCATCGCGGAAACGATGGCCAAACGATTGTGGGCAGAAGGACTGTTTCTGGTCGGCCTTGACGTCATCGGCGACAAAGTCACCGAAATCAACGTGACCAGCCCCACCGGCTTCGTCGAGATCAAAGCGCAGACCGGTTTTGACGTCGCCGATTTGTTTATTCGCAAACTGGAAACCGCTGTCTCACTCTAAAGTAGTGCAGTTTTTTGCAGCGCAGCAATTTCCCTGCTAGCATCATTGCTCGTCATAAAACTGCCACATTAGAGGGCGCGACGAAAGATTGCGGCGAGGGCCGTACAGGAGAGGATGGCAGGTAGAGCGACGCGAAGGATCAGTTCATGATCGGCATTCTCATCATTGCACACGGCAATCTCGGGGACTCCCTGATTCAGTGCATGACGCATCTTTTGGGTAAGAAGCCCGACGGCATTACCTCGTTGCAAGTGACCGGCACCGATGATGCGCGCAGTCTGTTGCCCACGGCACAGCGGCTGGTGGCGGCTGTCGACGAGGGCGAAGGCGTGCTCGTGGTGACCGATATTTTCGGCGCCACGCCATCGAATTTAGCCTGCATGCTACTGGTGCCCGGACATGTCGAAGGCGTGGCCGGGGCAAATGTGCCGATGCTCGTTCGCGCCGTTACCTACCGTTCTCGCGGTATGGAAACCATGCTCAAACGCGTCGTCTCTGGCGGCTGCGAAGGCGTGTTTCACATCGAAGCCGACGCCATCCTTGGCCCCCGCGTCGCGCATTCCGCCGCCAACGAAGGCACGCCGATTATGAATCGGCACTGACCGCGTTGATCGAATTTTTAGCCGCGACTGCTCAAGCAACATGCGGGACTGATATAACCCGGTAATGCAAAAGCGCGACATCGAAATCGTCAACAAACTGGGCCTGCACGCCAGAGCATCAGCCAAACTCACCCAACTCGCCACCAGCTTCAAATGCGAAGTCAATCTTGAGCGCAATGCCCGTCGCGTCAACGCCAAGAGCATCATGGGTGTCATGATGCTTGCCGCTGGTAAAGGCGCAACCATCGTGATCGAGACCGAGGGCGAAGACGAGGCGGCCGCGATGGACGGCCTGATTGCGTTAATCAACGACAAGTTCGGCGAAGGAGAGTAAGCCGCCGCGCCGCAACCCTGAGCTGCAGGGCGAGGGTCCGCACGCAGTGTGCCGGTGACGTTTTGCTGCACCACGGCAAAATAGCGACATGCTTCGTTTAATTGACTTAACCCTCGCCCGCGGCTCGGTGCCGCTGATCGAGCGTGCCACCCTTACCATCAACCCTGGCCGCAAGGTTGGCATCGTCGGCGCTAACGGCGCTGGCAAGTCCACGTTGTTCGCCGCTTTGCGCGGTCTGTTGACCGCCGAGCGCGGTGATATTTCCATGCCCAACGGTTGGGTGATCGCGCACGTTGCGCAGGAAACGCCGCCGTCTGATCAAACCGCCATTGATTACGCGATGGATGGTGACACCGAGCTGCGCAGCATTGAGGCCGCACTCGCCGCTGAAACAGATTCGCCCAACCCCGACCCCGCCAAACACGGTGAAATCCTCGCGCATTTGTACGAGCAGATGGAGCATGTCGGCGGCTATGCAGCACCTGCGCGCGCAGCGGAATTACTGGCCGGTTTGGGCTTTGAAAACGACATGCAAACCCGCGCGGTAGCCACCTTCTCCGGCGGCTGGCGGATGCGCTTGAACTTGGCGCAGGCGCTGATGTGTCGTAGTGATTTATTGTTGCTTGATGAGCCGACCAATCACCTTGATCTTGATGCCGTGATGTGGATCGAGGACTGGCTGTCGCGCTACGCTGGCACGCTCATGGTCATTACCCATGATCGTGATTTTATTGATCGTGTGTCCGACCAGATTTTGTTCTTCGACACCAGCAATCCGAAGGGGCCAGCCAAACTCAAACTCTACACCGGCAACTATTCGAGCTTTGAGGATCAGCGCACCGTCGAGCTGTCGGTGCAGCAGGGCGCGTTTGAAAAACAGCAGCGCACGATCAAGCATCTTGAATCGTTCATCACCCGCTTCAAAGCCAAGGCCACCAAGGCGGCGCAGGCACAAAGCCGGGTCAAAGCGCTGGAAAAACTGGAGCGGATTTCTGCGGCGCATGTGGACTCACCGTTCACTTTTGGATTCAAAAAGCCGGAGGGCGAGCCGCGTCAATTGCTCAAGTTTGCTGACGTTTCACTGGGCTATGGCACGGATCGCGACAAAAATATTCTCACCGACGTAAGTTTCTCGCTGCTGCCGACCTCGCGTATCGGATTGCTTGGAAAGAACGGTGCAGGCAAGTCAACGCTGGTCAAGGCGATTGCCGGTGAACTCAGCGAGCGCATGGGCGAGCGCATCGAAGGCCAGCACTTAAAGATCGCGTATTTCGCGCAGCACCAACTCGAGCAATTGCGCAACGACGAATCCGCGCTGTGGCATCTCGATCAGCTTGACAAAATGCTCTCGGAAACGCGTGGCTACCCGCGTGCTCGCGAGCAGGAGCAGCGCAATTTTCTCGGCGGCTTCGACTTTCGCGGTGATCGCGTCACCGAAGCAGTCGGCGTGTTCTCTGGTGGTGAACGCGCGCGGCTCGTGCTCGCGTTGTTGGTGTACGAGCGGCCCAACCTTCTGCTGCTCGATGAGCCAACCAACCACCTCGATATGGAGATGCGGCAAGCGCTTACGCTCGCGTTGCAGGACTATGAAGGCGCGCTGGTGGTGGTTGCCCACGACCGGCACATTCTGCGCGCCTGTTGCGACGAGTTGTGGCTGGTTGCGGACGGGACTGTCAAGCCGTTTGACGGCGACCTGGATGACTATCGCGACTGGCTGCGCGAGCAGCGCGTGAAGCCTGCGAAAGTGAAGGCTGCTAAATCCAGCAAAGAGCCAGGCAAGGCGGTCGCGGAAGTCGTGACCAAGGCCGACGACAAGCGGGTCGACGCCGAAGAGCGGCAGCGCCTCGCCACGGTCCGGCGTCCGATGCAGAAACGCATCGATTCCATCGAGAAAGAGCTCGCGAAATTCACCGCGACGCGTGATTCGCTGGATGCATGGCTCGCGTCTGAATTGGCATACGCCGCAGCAGAAGCCTCAACCCTCGGCGACAAGACGCGCCAACGTGGTGAACTGGCCGCGAAAATTGCGCTGCTCGAAGAAGAGTGGATGCAGAAACAGGAAGAAATGCAGTGGGTGCGGTAGATGAATTCATCCCCGTCATTGACATCGCAGGGTTTGGCGAAGCTACCGCTCGCCTCGGCGCAGCGCTCGGCCATGCCGCGCGCGACATGGGCTTTTTCTGCATCACGGGACATGGCGTTGCTCCGTCGCTGATTGACGCGGTCTTCGCGCAGTCGACGCACTTTTTCGCGCAGGAAATAGCAGCGAAAGATGCGCTCTCCGTCCGTCATTCGCCGCACAATCGCGGCTACGTCGCGCTCGGCGAAGAGCGACTGGACGCGTCAAAGCCAGGCGACGTGAAAGCGGCGTTCAACATCGGGCTGGACTTGCCAGCGGATCATCCCGAAGTGTTGGCAGGTAAACCGTTTCGCGGTGTCAACGTGTGGCCCAAAGCGACGGTGTTGCCTGATTTTCGGGCGACTATGCTTTCGTACTTCGACGCATGCCATTGTCTCGGCATGCGCCTGCACCGCGCGCTCGCACACGATTTCAGCGTCGCCGAAAATTTCTTCGATGACAAGCTGGATCAGCCGCTGGCAACGCTGCGCCTGCTGCACTATCCACCCCGACCCGCGTATATCGATGCCGGGCAAATGGGCGCGGGCGAGCACACCGACTACGGCAACATCACGCTGCTGGCAACCGACGACGCGGGTGGGTTGCAGGTTCGCACGCGAAGCGGCGACTGGATTTCACCACCCAAGATTCCCGGCGCGCTGATCTGCAATATCGGTGACTGCCTGATGCGCTGGACCAACGACATTTATGTCTCGACGCCGCATCGTGTGATCAATCCAGTCGGACGAGAGCGCTACTCGATTGCGTTCTTCCTCGACCCAAATCCTGACGCGGTGGTGGCGTGTTTGCCGAGCTGCGTGTCCGCTGAACGACCGGCGCGGTACGCGCCGACCACGGGTGAGGCGTACCTCAGATCGCGGCTCGACGCGACGTATTCACATCGGGCAAAATCCTAACAGGTTTGGGTTGAATGACCTATCCGACATGGGCTGTAAGCCGATTTTTGATAAAGTCGACAATGGCGTAATCGCGCTTTACGCCCTTATGCAGAAGGCGTCACACAATAAAGCTGTTGCTTGCAGGCGCGTCGCAAGTCGCGAATGCGGTCGGGGGCACCACTTATTGCTAAGTCAACAAAATAAGACCGGTTCGGCAGGCTCCCTCTCCCTCGGGGTGCGGGTTGGGGTGAGGGTCTTGGCACACGAATGCGTCTTGCGCATGCAATCACCCTCACCCTCACCCCCCGCCCCCGGCCTTCGCCGGGGCAGGCTCTTCTCCCCGAGGGAGAGGGCGCGATACCAGTTGCGATAGGACACATTTAGTTGATTCGTTAATATCCTGCGTAGGTATAAAAGCCGCGCCCGCTTTTACGTCCTAAATAACCCGCCGCGACCATCTCCTTGAGCAGCGGCGCCGGTCGATACTTCGGATCGTTGAAGCCTTCGTAGAACACGTTCATCACCGCGATCATGATGTCGAGGCCGATCATGTCGGCGAGTGCGAGCGGGCCGATGGGCTGGTTGGTGCCGAGCTTCATGCCAGCATCGATATCTTCCGCCGTCGCGAGGCCTTCCTGCAAGCAAAAAATCGCCTCGTTGATCATCGGACACAGGATTCGGTTGACCACAAATCCCGGCGAATTTTTGACTGTGATCGGCGTTTTGCCCAGCGCTTTCGCCAGCTCCTGCGCGGTGGCAATCGTTGCGCCGCTGGTGGCCAGTCCGCGAATCAATTCAACCAGCGCCATCATCGGCACCGGATTGAAAAAATGCATGCCGACAAAGCGATCCGGGCGGTTGGTGGCGGCGGCGAGTTGTGTGATGGAGATCGATGAGGTATTGGTCGCGATGATCGTTTCGGGCTTCAGCGCCGCGTCGAGATCCTTGAGGATTTTGATCTTGAGCGCTTCGTTCTCGGTGGCCGCTTCGATCACGTAATCGCAGGCAGCGAGATCGGCGAGCGTCGAGGTGGTCTTCACGCGCGCCATCGCAGCGGCTTTAACTTCCGCAGTGATTTTTTCTTTTTTGACGAGGCGATCAAGGCTGCCGCTAATCGTTGCCACGCCTTTTTCTAACGCAACCGGATTGACGTCCAGCATCAGCGCGTCAATACCTGCAACCGCGCACGCCAGCGCGATGCCGTTGCCCATGGTTCCGGCTCCGACGATGCCGACGAGTTTGATGGTCATGATTTCTTTTTCCTGATGCTGATGGTGTGGCGTTGATTTTACGAGGCCGGGTTTTACAAGGGGAAGGTGCTGCAAAATGACAGCGATGACACCAAATAATTTGATGTTGGGCGTGGGGGCCGCGCTGGCTGCGGGACTGATGTGGGGTCTGGTGTTCGTCGCACCGCTGTTGTTGCCTGATTATCCGGCGACGCTACTTACCTTCGGGCGCTATCTTGCATTTGGGTTGGTGACGTTGCCGATTGCGTGGTGGCAGCGCGAGAAACTGCAAAAACTGACGCTGGCGGATTGGTGGCTGGCGACGCAGCTGTCGATGGTGGGAAACATTGCCTATTACCTCGCGCTGTCCGCTGCGATTCAGTTTGCGGGCGCGCCGTTGCCAACGCTGATTATTGGCACGTTGCCGGTGGTGATTGCGGTGTGTTCCAACCTCGGTGATCGCCAGTTTTCGTGGACACGGTTGTTACCGTCACTGATGTTGATCGGGTTAGGTTTGCTGTGTGTGAATGCTGATCAATTGGATCGGTTAGATGCCAAAAATACGTTGAACGCATACCTCATGGGCGCAGCGCTCGCGGTGGTCGCAAACGCCGCTTGGACCTGGTATCCGATTCACAACGCGCGCTGGTTGCGGGCGCATCCGTCGCACACCTCGATGACGTGGGCGACGGCGCAGGGTCTAGTAACGCTGCCGATGGCTTGGGTTGGATTGCTGGTGTCGCTTGTGTACTTGAGAACGACGGCAGACGTGCGTTTTGCCGAATCGTTATGGGGGCCGCAACCACTCAAATTTTGGCTATTGATGCTCGTGATTGGCTTTGCCGCATCGTGGCTGGGCACGCTGTTGTGGAATATCGCCAGCAAAAACACGCCGACTGCATTGACCGGGCAATTGATTGTGTTCGAGACGCTGGCCGCGTTGGGGTACGCGTATCTCGTGTATCAGCGCGCGCCGAGTGCGTTTGAGATAGCGGGAATTGCGTTGCTGGTGCTTGGCGTGATCGTTGGGG
>JAYVNO010000172.1:0-12728 GCA_043758415.1 Burkholderiales bacterium | reverse complement strand
TCGCAAGTCGCATGCCACTGTTATTTCAACTGTTGCTCCAGCTGATGCAGAACGCGGTAACAAGGCAGCACCTTCGCCACGCTTGAGTTCGGCTCGCGGCCTTCTCTGATCGCTGCGAAAAATTCGCGATCCTGCAGTTCGATGCCGTTCATCGAAACCGCAACCTTGCTGACGTCAATTTTTTCTTCCTTGCCGTTGACCAGATCGTCGTAGCGCGCGATGAACGTATCGGTGTCACCGATGTAGCGGAGGAAGCTGCCGAGCGGACCGTCGTTGTTGAAGCTTAAAGACAATGTGCAGATCGCCCCCGTGCTCGATTTCAACTGAATCGACATATCCATCGCGATGCCCAGCGCGGGATGAATCGGGCCTTGCACGGCATTCGCTTTCACGATGTCGCCACCGGTTTGATAGGCAAACAAATCCACCGTGTGCGCGGCGTGATGCCACAGCAAATGGTCGATCCAGCTCCGCGCCTGACCAAGCGCATTCATGTTGGTGCGCCGGAAAAAATAGGTCTGCACATCCAACTGCTGAATGTTGAATTCGCCTGCTTTGATTTTGTTATGCACGTACTGATGACTCGGATTGAAGCGCCGCGTGTGGCCGCACATGGCGACCAGTCCCATTTGCTTTTGCAAAGCGGCAACGGCTTCTGCACCCGCAAGCGAATCAGCAAGCGGAATTTCGACCTGCACATGCTTGCCCGCCTTCATGCAGGCGATACTTTGTTCAGCGTGCATCCGCGTCGGTGTACAAAGAATCACGGCGTCGACCTCCTGCAGCGCAAGGCTGTCAGCAAGATCAGTGGCGACGTGCCCAATGCCATATTTCGCAGCGGTTTCTTTCGTTTTTTCAAGATCGCGGCTGACGAGAGAAATGACTTCGACCCCGTCGATCAGCTTAATCGCGTCCAGATGTTTGGTACCGAAGGCACCGGCGCCAGCCAGCGCCACTTTGATCGTTTTGCTCAATTAATTGTTCTCCAGAATCAGGTGGCCGACCGCCGTGTTGGATGCAGGCACATGGTAGAAACGATGCATCACAGTTGGCGCTTTGTCACTCATCGCGCCGCGCGCAATGAGCCACATGACGAGCTCGATGCCTTCGGAGCCGGCCTCGCGTACGTAATCGATATGCGGCGTGCCGGCAAGCTCGTCCGGGTCGGCAATCAGCTTGTCCAGAAACGCGTTGTCCCACTCCCGGTTGATGAGTCCGGCGCGCGGCCCCTGCAATTGATGACTCATGCCGCCGGTGCCCCAGATATGCACGTTGAGGGGCTGATCGTACGATTCCACCGCTTTGCGAATCGCCTTGCCGAGGTTGTAGCAACGGCGACCCGACGGCACCGGATATTGCACCACGTTTACGGCGAAGGGAATGACCGGGCACGGCCATTCGAATTTGTCAACTGCGGGTTGCCCGCACATCAACGACAACGGCACGGTGAGGCCGTGATCCACGTCCATCTTGTTTACGATGGTGAGATCAAAGTCATCCTGAATCACCGATTGCGCAATGTGCGAAGCAAGATCGGGATGGCCTTTCACGACAGGCACTGGACGCGGCCCCCAGCCTTCGTCGGCGGGTTTGAATTCGTCCGCGCACGCGATGGCGAATGTCGGAATCATCTCTAGTGAAAACGCGGTCGCGTGATCGTTGAACACGAGGAAGATTACGTCAGGTGTGTTGTCTTTCATCCACTGTTTGGAGAAGTCGTAACCTGCGAATAACGGCTGCCAGTAGGGCTCTGCAGTCTTCCCCAGATCAAGTGCTGCGCCAATAGCTGGAACATGAGAGGTGAAAACACTCGCGGTAATTTTTGCCATGATTACAGCCGCCCGCGCGCTGTTGAAGTGCCTTGCGGCTGATGATGCGCCTGTGCCGTACCGTCTTCGCCAACGAAGCGATTGCCTTCGACCGAACGTCCGCCCGCGATCATCATGTTGCGATATTCCTCTTCCGTCATGCCGGTCATACTGCCTGCCATTTGCTGAAAACTTTTGCCGTGCGTTGCACCGAGTTTGGCGAGAAAGTAAATGTTGCCGCCCAGCGAAATACACCAGTTGAGGTCGCGCGCGAGTACCGCCTGTTTCTGCTCTTCGGTCATCGGAAATTCATCGAGATACGCGCGCTCGTCGGCCTTAAATCGCTCACGATTTTGGTGGGTCATGAGCGACATGCAGAACTGATTAAGCTGAAATCCCTTGCGTGATTGCTCAGCATCAAAAATCGTGGTGCCGGGTACGTCGAGATACGGTTTGTCAAGCGACATCTATTGCTCCTCGGGCCAATACAGGCGCATCGGGTTATCGACCAGCAGCTTTCGTTGCAACTCCGGTGTGGTCGCGATGTGCGGAATGAAGTCCACCAGCAACCCATCGTCCGGCATGTGATCTTTCAAATTTGGATGTGGCCAATCCGTGCCCCACAGCACGCGATCCGGGAAGGATTCGACAATACGTCTGGCGAACGGGATCACGTCGCGATACGCGTTCTGTTCACCACCCAGCGCCTTCGGGCCAGTCACTGATAGGCGCTCCGGGCAGCTCACTTTCGACCATACATTTTTATGCTCACGCATGAATTTTTCGAACAGTGCAAACTCTGCGCTGTCGACCCCTTTGCTCACATCGGGGCGCCCCATGTGATCCACCACCACCGTCGTCGGCAACGACGTGAAAAAGTCCCATAGCTCGGGCAGATCGACGGCCTCAAAATAGATCACAACGTGCCATCCGAGTGGTGCGATGCGGCTGGCGATTTCCAGCAGCTCTTCCTTCGGCGTGAAGTCCACTAAGCGCTTCACAAAATTGAAACGAACACCGCGCACGCCAGCCGCATGCATCGCCTGAAGCTCAACATCCGTCACGCTTCGCTTGACGGTGGCAACGCCACGCGCCTTGCCGTTGCTGCTCGTCAGCGCATCGACCATCGCGCGGTTATCCGCACCGTGGCAGGTAGCCTGCACGACGACGTTACGCGCAAAACCGAGATGGTCGCGCAGCGCATACAACTGCGCCTTCGACGCATCACATGGCGTGTATTTGCGCTCGGGTGCGACCGGAAAATCGTCTCCCGGACCAAACACGTGGCAGTGCGCATCAACGGCCCCTGCGGGTACTTTGAACGTGGGCTTGGATGGGCCGGAATACCAGTCCATCCAACCCGGTGTTTTTTCAAATGTCATGTCAAATCTCGGCCATGTAAACGCAAGTTGTGCGCATCAATCGGGTTTAATCTGTGCTTCTCGCACCAGTTTTTCGTAACGTGCCCGCTCGGAGCGAATCAGCGCACCAAACTGTTCAGCGGTGCCTAGGCTCACCTCGCCACCGACAGCGGTCATGCGCTCTTTAACTTCCGCCGTTTGCAATGCCTTTTGCACTTCAGCGTGGAGTTTTGCGACGATGGGTTTAGGCGTTGCAGCGGGTGCTACAAATCCGTACCAGACGGAAGCCTCAAAGCCTGGGAAGCCCGACTCAGCAATCGTTGGCACATCAGGCAACATCGCTGAACGCGTGGTGCTCATCACTGCCAGCACTTTGAGCTTGCCACTCTTCACATGCGGCAACACTTCAAGCGCATTCACCGCGACCAGCGGCACCTGACCACCGAGCACATCAGTGATGGCAGGTGCGCCGCCTTTGTACGGCACATGTGAGAGCTTGATGCCCGCAGCCCGCGTGAACAATTCGACGGCAAGATGTGGCGTCGAACCATTCCCCGGCGTCGCGTAGTTGACGAAACTAGGTTTCGCTTTCGCCATTTCGATTAGCTTTGCAAGGTTCGCCACGCCACTCTGCGCGTTGGTGGCAATCACCACAGGCACGCGACCGACGAGCGACACCGGCACCAGATCACGTTCGGCGTCGAACGGTGCGGGCTGATACAGCGCCATGTTGGCTGCCAGCGCGTTAGCAGCCAGCATCAATGTGTAGCCATCCGGCGCGGCATCAATCACCGAGCGCACGGCGATATTGGTGCCCGCGCCCGGCTTGTTTTCGACCACCACCGCCTGCCCCAAACTGCCCGCCATGCTCTGGCCGACCGTGCGCGCCACGATGTCAACCGCACCGCCCGCAGGGTAGCCAACAACGACCTTGATCGGCTTTGCGGGATACGACTGGGCAGATGCAACCGATGCGAGCAAGGAGCACGCGCAGCCCAGCGCAGCAACGATTCGTAGCGTTAATTGACGATGCATCACGTTCAATCCAGTTGCGCTTTGGTTTTCTTGATGATGTCGGCGAAGCGTGTTGACTCGGTGCCGATGTAGGCATTGAACTGCTCGCGTGTTTGCGGGAACGGCTCGTAGCCGAAGGTCACATATTTTTCCTTGATGTCGGGCGCGTTCAACGCTTCAGCAACGTCGCGTTGGATCTTGTCGGTGATCGCCTTAGGCAAACCTTTGGGTGCTGCAATAGCTGTCCAGCCACTCACTTCAAAACCCGCTGGACCACCCGCTTCGGTCACGGTAGGGACATCCGGGAATGCCTGAATGCGACGTGGCGCGGCAACCGCCAAAAAGCGAATCTTTCCCGCGCGCTGCATGGCACCGGCTGTCGCGTTGGTACCCAATGCGAAATTGAGTTCAGCATTGGCAACGCTGACATAAAGCTGCGTCGTTTCCTTGAACACGACGTGCTGCATTTCAGCACCGATGACCGACTCAAACAATGCTGCACCGAGATGCGCAGGATTGCCAATCGACCAAGAACCGTAGTTCAACTTGCCCGGATTTGCCTTGGCATCCGCCACCAGATCGTTGATCGTTTTGTATTTGCTGCTGGTTGGAACGGTGAAGAAAAAGTATGTCTTGAACAGCGGCAAAATCGGATCAAAATCGGCCTTGGGATCGTACGGCAATTTCTTGAACAAATGCGGATAGGCCGACAAATGCACGTTATCGAGCTGAATCAAATCGTAGCCGTCCGTTGCACCGCTTTTGAATGCCGCAATCGCGATGAAGCCGTTGCCGCCGGGCCGGTTTTCAACGATGACCGACTGGCCCCATTTCTTTGACAGCTTGTCCGCGAGCAGGCGAACAACGCCTTCAGGCCCGCTGCCTACTGGGAATGGCGTGATGATGCGCACCGGTTTGGTGGGGTAATCCTGCGCGCTTGCCGCTCCAGAGAAAAGCGCGGGCGCGAACGCACACGCAGCTGCGCACAAAGCCACCAGTGACGCTTTCGCCCACGATTGAATATTCCGTTTCATGCTGTCCTCCTCAAATACAAATTACAAAAATTAATCGATGTAGCGCAAGCCCGCTTTTTCAAGCGGCTCGCGCATCTTGTACATGTCGAGACCGAGCACGCCTGCGGCGAGCTTGGCTCGTTTCTCACCTTCAAATGATTCGCGCGCTTCGGCTGCATCGGCGACCTGTTGCGCGATTGCAGCCGGTACTACGACTACGCCGTCAGCATCGGCGATAACCACGTCGCCGGGATTCACCAGCGCGCCTGCGCAGACGACCGGAATGTTCACCGAACCGAGCGTGGCCTTGACGGTGCCCTTCGCACCAATCGCACGGCTGAACACAGGAAAATCCATCGTGGTGAGGTCTTTTATATCGCGGCAACCGCCGTCGATGATGAGCCCACGCGCGCCGCGTGCCTTGAACGATGTGGCGAGCAAATCGCCAAAAAAACCGTCCTCGTTGTCCGTCGTACACGCCGCAACCACGACGTCACCCGGCTGCAATTGCTCTGCTGCGACGTGCATCATCCAGTTGTCGCCGGGTTGCAAAAGCACTGTGACTGCCGTGCCGCACATGTGAGCCCCGGTGTAAATCGGTCGCATGTAGTTTTTCATCAGGCCAACGCGGCCCATGGCTTCGTGAATGGTCGCTGCGCCGAAGCGTGCGAGTTTTTCGACAGCCGCCTTGTCGGCGCGCACGATGTTGCGTTTGACGACGCCGAGATTATTCATGCTCATGATTATTTGCCCTTAGCGTTCAGTTGCGCATCGAGTCGCGAGAACACGCGCCGCGTATTGCCCTCGAAGATCGCGTGGCGCGACTCGGCGTTCAAGTGCTTTGCGCCCTCAATGTAGCGCTTGGTGTCGTCAAAATAATGGCCTGTGTACGGATCAATGCCGCGAACTGCGCCAATCATCTCAGACGCGAACAAAATGTTTTTTATCGGGATCACGGTGGTGAGCAAATCGATACCCGGCTGGTGGTAGACGCAGGTGTCGAAGTACACGTTGTTGAGCAAATGGTCGTTCAAGCTCGGCTTTTTCATCATATCCGCCAAGCCCCGGAAGCGGCCCCAGTGGTAGGGCGCGGCACCACCACCATGCGGAATCAGGAATTTAAGCGTTGGAAAATCTTTGAACAGATTGCCTTCGAGCAGTTGCATGAAAGCGGTCGTGTCGGCGTTCAGGTAATGCGCGCCGGTCGTGTGAAAGCACGGGTTGCAACTGGTACTCACATGCACCATCGCGGGCAGGTCGTAATCGACCATTTTTTCGTAAATGGGATACCAGTGCTTGTCGGTGAGCGGTGGCGATGTCCAATGCCCGCCGGAAGGATCGGGGTTGAGATTGATGCCAACATTGCCGAACTCCTTCACACACTTTTCAAGCTCTGGAATGCAGGTTTTAGGATCGACGCCGGGGCTTTGCGGCAGCATCGCTGCGGGCACAAAACTATCGGGAAAGAGCTGGACGACGCGATAGCAAAGCTCGTTGCAAATCGCAGCCCAAGTCGATGACACATTGAAGTCGCCGATGTGATGCGCCATAAAACTGGCGCGCGGTGAGAAGATCGTCAGGTCGCTGCCGCGCTCGTTCATGAGCTTTAGCTGATTGGCATTGATCGATTCACGCAACTCGTCATCGCTGATTTTCAGCTCGTTGACTTTCGGCATCACAGACGCATCCTTGATGCCCGCAATCTGACGATTGCGCCAGTCTTCCAGCGCTTTCGGGGCCGTGGTGTAGTGGCCGTGGCAGTCGATAATCATGCTTGTGTATCCTCAATATATTTGCGCAATTCCGTAGGGTGGGCAGCCCCTGCCCACCATCAGCTAACGAACGCCTGTTGCTTCGCTTCGTATCCCTTGGTAGGCACGGCGCGTTTGCCAAAGTCGCCACCCTACACTGCCGCCATCCCGTGTTGAAGCTTGATCGCAGAATAGGCTGGCGAAGCGAAAGCAGAAAGCAGCATGCGCGCCTCGTCACCGCGCTTCGACGCGCGACACACGCCGCCCGAAAAAACGGTAACGATTGCGATTTCAGCGGGCAAATCGCCGATCACCTGAATACCCGGCGCGTCGATCATCTCGCTACGTTGCTGGAAGCCCAGAGCAACCTCGCCACGCGTCACCATCGCCGCGACCGGGACACCAGCGGGCGCTTGCCGCAATTTGCTCTGCATCTCAACCATGATGCCCCAGCGCTCAAACAACGCGACGAGCGCGCTGCCGCTCGGGCCGGTGGAATAACCGACCGAGGCGGCGGCAAGCACTGCCTGTCGCACGTGCGCCTCCGTGTCCATGCTCGGCACTGCTGCGCCCGCCCTCACCGCTACTGCAACCTGCGAGCGCACCAGATCGACATGGCTGTCGGCCACCACGTGCCCGCTATTCACGAGTTTGGCTATGGCGTCTGATGCCAAGAACACTAGATCAAAGGATTCGCCCGCCTGCACCCGTCGCGCCGCGACGACACCGCCGACCGATTCAAGCGCGAGCGGCGTTCCGCCCGTTGCCGCGTTCACGCGTGCCAATTCAGCCAGCAACTGGCGCGTCGCCATCGAAGAGATGCCCTTCAAAGGCGCGGGCGGAGCAAGATCACCGGAGTTCATGCCCGCATTTTCCCGCCTTACCCGCTAAACATAAAACACTTATCGACGATAACAGATATAGCAAACTGGCATAGCATAGCTAGCGGTAACCATCCGGCTGGAACGGCTCGTGGATCTCAAACAACTCGAATACTTCGTTCGCGTCGCCGACCTTGGCAGCTTTACGCGTGCCGCAGCGGCGCTGAACATCGCACAACCCGCGCTCAGCCGTCAGGTGCGCCAGTTAGAGGTGAAGCTGCGACACACGCTCTTGGTGCGCAACGGACGCGGCGCAACGCCCACCGAGGCGGGCAAGCTGCTGCTGGAACACAGCCGCGGCATCCTGCATCAGGTGCAGCGTGCGCGCGAAGAGTTGGGGCGTGTGCGCGGCGCGCTTGCCGGGCGGGTGGCGATTGGTTTGCCGACCAGTCTGGCACGCGTGTTGACGGTGCCACTCACCCGGCAATTTCGCGCGCAAATGCCGGATGCGTCGATCTCGATTGTTGAGGCGCTGTCGACAACGTTGCAAGACGGGCTGATCAACGGACGGCTCGATGTGGCCGTGCTCTACAACGCGCAGCCTGCGGCGGAAATCGATCTGCTAGCGTTGACGGAGGAAGAGCTGGTGCTGGTCAGCAAACGACCGCCGGGGCTCGCCGAAGACCCGCCGCCGGGGCCGATTGCGCTCAAGGCGCTCGCGGCAATGCCGCTCGTGATCCCGAGCCGCCCGAATGCGATTCGCATGCATGTCGAGGCGGCCATGGCGGGCATCGGTTGTCGCCCCAACATCGCCCTGGAAATCGACGGCGTCTCCGCCATTCTCGACCTCGTCGCCGACGGCGCAGGCAGCGCCCTGCTCTCGCGGAACGCGGTAGCCAGCTCGATCAAACCGTCGGCGTTTTCGGTGCGCGCCGTGTGCGACCCGCCGCTACGGACGCGGCTATCCATTGCCACCAGCGCGCTACGCCCCACGACGCTGACGCAGAAGGCGACGATGACGTTGCTCAGCAAAATGATCTGCGATTTGATTCCGCCAGCGGCGTAGTCTGCGGTCGTAACTGCTGCACTTCGCAGCGATTGATCCGGCTCTGTGAAGTCTGAGCTTCCTACCCGTTCGCCCTGAGCTCGTCGAAGGGTTTCCCTGTACGTGCAAGGCTTCGACAAGCTCAGCCCGAACGGAAAATCAATACTTCATCGAGCCGGAGCAATAGTTTCGGGTACTCATCACGCTCAATGACTTTTTGATGGAAGTCAGGTTTGAATAGGGTTGAAGCAACAAAACGCATAAAGTCGATAAGTCAGCTTTTATGGCGTTAGCCCCAATGCGATAGCCATTTCAGGGTAAAGCTGTTCTCCTCCACTGCTTACAGCCGACCCTATTTGGCGAACCTACGTCGTCGCGCGCGGAAACGGATAAACGTCCGCAATCACCGCCGCATAGTTCGCGTCGAGCTTCGGTTGCAGCAGGATGAGCGCCGCAATACGGCGGGCGATGTGTTGCACCTCGGTCAGCTCTTCGGCTTTGAGCGCCCGACCGAGCACGCGGTGTTCGCGATAGCTCAGCCACTTCTTGATGACCTGATAGCCGCCCATCGTGAATTCCCAGACGGGCAACGGAATGTTTCGCCAGTAGGCAACATCGTTCAGATACACGTCCGCCGTTTGCCACGCGGCTTCCGTACCCCGTTCGCCCCCGGACGCCAGTGTTGTCTCCCGTTCGCCCCCGGATCGAGTCCGGGGCAGGCTCTGAGCTTGTCGAAGGGTCTGATGAAACGCTGAATCCGTGTCCAGCAAAGCCCGCAACTCTGTTTTGCCCCGCCCCGGCATCGTCGCGCCGTCCTTGCCGAGAATGCCCCAGCCCGCCGTCACCTTGAATTCGTCAGGCTGCAACGCGCCACCGCCCACGCGCGAGGGCACGCCGATGTTTTTCAGTTCGGCACGAATCGCCCCGGCGGTAACGCCTTGAACTGGCGTTTCGGTATCCAGTAACGCAGCAATTTCGCGACCGAGTTCGGCGGAGGCGAGCAGCGTTTCGCGTGAACTTGGCAGCGGGATTCGAGGCCAGTCTTGCCGCAGACCATCTTGATTTTCAACGCGGTAACTCGGGCTGTGCAAAATTGCGCTCGCGTGCCAGAAAGCAGATTCATCGACCCCGTCAATTTTTGCAGCGTATCGGCGGACTTCACCACTGACGTTCGGCAAAAGCGGTGCGTCGTTTTCATTCGTCTGTTTCTCGAACAGCGGAAAGTAACTTGACAGGCCGTTACCAAGGTTGTCACCGAGCGTTGTAGTGAGCAATCCATGATCGAACTTTGCTTGCGGAATTTTCTGTCGAGCTTCTAGATAAAAGTTCCTTGCATCTAGTTGCGCAACGAACTCGGGACGCTTTTCGTCGAGTAGTTTTCCCTTCGGATACCAATACAGCCAGCGCGTATCCATCGGGCGATACAAGTAGCGCAGAAACTTTCCATTTGCGATCCCTTCAGCAATCAGATTTCGTCGCTGCTCAGGCGCATTGAATCTCTCGGTCGATTTCATCAAGTCCGAACATTCACCCGCGATCACTGCATCCGGTACTTGAACGTCAAAATATCGAGCTATTCGGTTTCGAAGATTAGTTTCATCGATAGCGATTATTGCGCTATCGCGGCTCGTCTTGACTCCCGAGCAGCGCACTGGAAAGAGCTCAGTCAATGCGGGCCAAGTCACATAGTCTTCTCGCACCACCAGCGGCACAAACGGTCGCCCAAACTCCACCCATTGGCGAACCGGTAAATACGGATCGCCCTTCCCATCTGCACATGCCGCCACCCGCGCCAGTTTGTCAGCACCCCAGAAGGATCTTGTTTCTACCGTTGCTTCCTCGGTCGCAGTTTTCCCCGCGCGACGCACCAGCGTGGCAATCGCAGTGCCGGGCTGGATGCCCTCCTTGTTCCACGTTGTTGAAAACGCGCTCGGGTCAGGCTCGCCGGTCGGCGTCGTCTTGCCGGTGGCGAATTTGTCGCCGTGCAAATTATCAATGCGCACGCTGTGAAACGCTTCAAGAAAACGTTCGCGCATAGCCGGGTGGCTCAAACCCTCCAGCCACGAATAATTACTGATGAAGGAGATCACGCCGCGCCCTGAGCGCTCGGCAATCTGGCGCTCCGCCATGCGGAAAAAGCGGATGTAGGGGTCGTTCAGACCCTGCCCTTGCGGTTGCGGGCCACGCTTGGCCACCTTGTACGCCTTTGACAAATCGCGCTCTTCGTCGACGGAAACACCCGCATAGCCGCTGTAAGGCGGATTTCCGAGAATCACCAAAATGGGTGTCGATTGCTTGACCTCGTCGGCAGCGTCGCGCTCTTTGGCGATCTCCGGAAAACCTTCAATCTGCTCCTTGGGCGAGCCGGGTTGTGGTGGCTCCCAACCCGTGAGCGCGTTGGTGAGATACACCGCAGCGCGCTCCTCGCCTTGCAGCGCTGCACCCCGGTGGCGCAGTTGCAGCCCGAGCTGAAGATGAGCGACGACATATGGCGCGGGCAACAACTCAAAGCCGAAGAGCCGCGTGGTCGCTGCGCGTTTGAGCAGCGTGGGTGTGAGCGCCTCGCCGTGCGTTGCGGCAAGACTCTCCCCGATCACACGCAGCACTTCTACAAGGTACGCACCGGTGCCGCAACATGGATCGAGCACGACGACGTTCTCATCGGCGAGCCCGTCCGGTACGCCCAGTTCATCGCGCAATACGCGATCAACGGTGGCAACCTGATAGCGCACGATTTCTTCAGGCGTGTACCAGACGCCCAATTTCTTGCGTAACGCGGCATCGAACGCATCAAGAAACGGCTCGTAAAAATACTGAACCGCGCGGCCCGATTCAAATTTTTTGAAGAACGCGGCCTGATCGACGCGATTCAGAGCATCGGTTGTCCAGTCGAGCACTTCTGCGATGTTGAGACCTTTCAATTTGCTTGGCATGGTGAGCTGCTCAAACAAGGCGGACACCATCGGCACATGCAGATCGTGCGCGGCTTTTTGCCAGTCGAACGGTGTCACGTCGTCGCGCTCATGACGCAACACCCACGCGGCGAACAGGCCGTAAAACAGCGTTTGCACAAGTGTGGAACGGAAGAAAATCAGGCCGTCTTCTTCGTCAAATTTGACGCCAAGCGCGGTCTCGAGACTTTTCTTCACCGATGCCAACGGACTCACACCGCCTGTGCCAGCCAACTCGATGCGATGCCGCGCCTCTCGGGCGTAACTGGCGAGCAGCGCGGCCACGTCCTTCGGGTCGGCGAGCGGCGCGCTGTGGGTGAGCACGCGAGTCAGGAAATCTTCAAGCGCGTCGCCGTGCGAATCCTGCGCTTTGCGCGGATGCGCTGCGAAGTCCCAAAAGTCTTTTTCATTCTCCGCGAGTACGAAGCGCTCAAGCTTGACGCGCTTACCGTTGCGTTCTCCGATCAAAAGCCAGTCGCGCAGGTTGGTGACCAGTACGAGCTTGTAGCGATCCCAGTATTTGTCAATCTGCTTTGAGGCCGCCGTGTCATCCGCCGCTTCGGCGGGGGCTTTGACTTCGATCACACCGCGTGACGGTGCGCCGAGGTTTTTGATGTCGCCCGTTTTGCGATCAAACTGATCTTGCGTGAATAGCCCACCGTCGGGATTGCCAGCGCCGAGATTTTTAAGCTGCATCACGCAGCGAACTTTGGGCTTCAGGTTCGCGCCGATGGCATCAAGCAGGTTATTGATAGCGGTGTAGTACGAGGTTTCTTTGGTGCCGCCCTGCGTGTTGTGCACGCTGCGCACGGCAATCAAGAATTCTTCGAGCTGATTGGGCTTATTCATTCGACCTTGGTTTTCGTGCTAGATAGTGTCGTCACGAGATAGCACATAATACTCCCTTTGATTGAAAGGCTGGGTTATGGCTGAAGACTTTCGACGACACGATTTGTCGGACGCA
>JAYVNO010000171.1:0-4200 GCA_043758415.1 Burkholderiales bacterium | reverse complement strand
ATACCGAACGCCACCCCAAAACCACCCTAAACACCATTCAGATCAATCACTTGCGCTAATGGTTTCCATTAGAAATGTGAGCTAATGGAAAATCTCGGCTAAACGGGCGTTTCGGTAAAAAGTTGATCGTGTACGCTGAAGGCGTTTTTCGCGCCAATTGCTCTGGGTAACTATTGAGCAGGCAAGATTTTCGGCGCGATAACGTCGGGGCTGGCGCGCGGCGAGTCAGTTCTCGGCTGGGCATTCTTCACGTACTTTTCTAACCACAAATTCGTTTCATAAAGCATGTGCGAGATGGATTCACGCGCGCGGTAGCCGTGACTTTCGTTCGGCAACATCACTAATCGCGCCGTGCCGCCGAGCCCTTTTATCGCCTGAAACAAACGTTCGCTCTGCACCGGGTAGGTGCCGGGATTGTTGTCCTGCTCGCCGTGGATGATGAGCAGCGCGTCCTTGATTTTGTCGGCATAGTTAAACGGCGACATCGCGTTGTACGTGCTCTGCGCATTCCAGAAATTACGCTCTTCCGACTGAAAGCCAAATGGCGTTAAAGTGCGGTTGTAAGCACCCGAACGCGCGATGCCCGCGCGGAACAGGCGGGTGTGTGCGAGCAGGTTGGCCGTCATGAATGCGCCGTACGAATGGCCGCCAATGGCGATGCGATCACGGTCAGCGACACCGCGTTTCACCACTTCGTTGATGGCGGCTTCTGCGCTGGCGATAAGCTGCGGCAGGTAGGTATCGTTCGCCTCTTTGCCGCCTTCGCCGACGATAGGCATGGACAGATCGTCGAGCACTGCGTAGCCCATCGCCAACAACGCCTGCGGTCGCCAAAAACTAATGCTGTTGAAGCGGTAGGGCGATCCGGTGACCTGACTCGCCGCGCTCGCGCTGGTGAACTCCTGCGGGTACGCCCACATCAACATCGGCAGTGGGCCGTCGCGTTTCGCGTCGTAATTGGGTGGCAGATACAGCGTGGCGGTGAGCTCAATGCCATCGGCGCGTTTGTAGCGAATTTGCTCTTTGCTCACGTTAGCCAATTGCGGCGTGGGATGCGGAAATTGCGTCAATTGCGTGAGCTGCGCGTCTTTCGCTTTGATCAAATCACGCACGAAAAAATTGGGCGGCTCGGTCGGTGATTCACGCGTGGAGAGCAGCCGTTTGCCTTCGTTGTCGAGCAGTGCGATCACATCTTCAAACCCCGGCGCTTCTGAGCGAAACAGCCGATCTTTTTTCTTGGTGGAAAGATTCAAGCGATCAATAAACGGTCGATCACCGTCAGCCGACGCGCCCGCTCCGTCGAGAAAAATGGACTCGTTGTCCGTAGCGATCAATAGTCGCGTGTGGCCCGATTCATCCATCGTTGTTTGCGGCGTGCCGGGATCGTTATAGCGGTCTTCATTTGAAAAACTTGCAATCAAATCTGCGGGTTCGGACGGTGAATCGGGCGCAATTCGCCATGTTTTAACGGCGCGTGTCTTCCACCAATATTCAGAGATCAACGCCAAGTCGCCACGCGCCCACAGCGCACCCTGATAACGCGTCGCAAGCTTGATCAACTCTCGCGGCTTGTCGGCGAACGGCGCGGCTTGCGTGAACACCACGTCGCGCAACTCCATCGCCTTTGCCGGATCGCCGCCGTCTTGCGCCTCAGCCCACACGAGCGTCGCGGGCTTGTCAGCTCGCCAAGTGATGTCGCGAACACCGGTCGGAACAGAATCGTAGCCCGGTGGCAGTCCTTCTTCCAGCGGCAGTTTGGCCACTGTATGAATCACCGCACCGGACACATTGCGAACCTCAATACGTCGTGGAAAAGACCGCGACGACACCACGTACGAATACGGACGCTCAATCGCTTGCGTCAACAAATGCTTGCCATCCGGCGCTGCGCTGATACCCAAAAATCGATCTGGCGCGCCGATCATCGTAGTGGTGCCGTCCAAAGCAAGCAGCGCGGGTTGCACCAACGTGTAGTGATCAAAAACGGCAGCATCACTTTCGTTTTTGAGCAAATCCTGCAAGGTCACAACCTGTCGCACACCACCGCCGGGAATTGCGTCCTGACTGTTCGGCCCGACCGGTACGATGGTGACGGCAGGGACTGCCCCCTGTGCGGCGGGCCGCAAGCGCACCAGCAGCGAGCGGCTGTCCGGCATCCACGAAAAGCCGCGCCCGTAAACGGTGTTCAGCGGCGTTGCAGAAATTTTCCGCGCAGATTTTGCGGCGATATCCACAGTCCACAATTCAACGCTCGCGTCCGCCACATGCGTGAACGCGATCAAACGTTGATCCGGCGACCACGCCATATCGGCGAGCCTCAGATTCTGCGGCAACCCGGTCAGGCGAATCTCCTTGCGCGTGGCAATATCAAACAGCCACAAGTCTTCGCCGAACGAAAAACGGCTTTGGCTGTAAGTGCGCGGATTGATGCGCAGGCCAGCGAGCTTCAGCTCCGGCTGCGCCACTTCGCGAATACTCGGCAGCGTCGGCGTCTTTATCATCGCCGCCAAATCGCGTCGCGGGCTCAGACTAACCGACAGTGCGCGCAACTGTTCAATGATCGCTTGCAACGGCGCGGGTGGCGTTTTGTAGCTTGCGGCTTCTTGCGCTGCGGCGGCAGTGTTCAGCAGCGCAGTGCCAAAAACGGCCACGGTCATCGCCATGGCGAAGCGGGGAGCAAGGATCTCAAAGGACATATGAAGTTTCCTGAAAAAGTGGAAAGTTTTCGGGTGTCGTAAAGCGCGTATACGAAAATACGGATTGCCGGTGATTTCATTGCCAGCGATGCCGCGCGAGGCTCACGCGGTCGCGCCACGCGCCACCACGCCGTGATGCGCGGGCGGAATGCCCGACGCAAAGACCACGCTTCCGCTCACTAGGAGCGCCGTGATGCCAAACGGCACCACAGCCGCGCCAAACGCTAGTGGCACCACGACCGAACAACTGTTGCTCAACACCGAGCGCAGGCCCACTGCCTCGCCACCGCGACCGATAGGTGCTGCGGCGTGCAACAGCGACAACATGTTCGGCTGGCTCATGCCCACTGAGCAGCCGAAAATGAGCCCCAGCGCCATCAGGCTCGGAGCCACGCTGGCCCAAGGCAACAAGCAAAACACCAGCACCACCACGCAAACGGACGCGCGAAGAATCTGCCACTCGTTGGCCCGCTGCGACAGCCACGGCATCGCGGCGCGCGCGGCAAACGTCCCCAAAGCGAACAGCGAGAACACCGTGCCAATGACGGATGCCGAATAGCCCAAACGAGTACCCAGCACCGGCAGCATCACGATGAACAAGTCCCAGCTTGAAGCCATGATCATGTTCACCCAATAAATGCGCCGCATCTCGGGCGTCGACAACAGATCCATCACGCGCGGCTTCGTTTGCACTTCCCGCGTCGCGTTTTCCTCAACGATTGCGACTTCGGCCTCTGGGTCGGCGTACGGTCGCGGAAGCTTGCGCGCTTTGGTAATCACCAGCCAAGCGGCAACGCATGCAACCATCGCGAGTGCCGCAAACGCCGCGCCAAAACTCAACGCATCAATCAGCAATCCGGCAATAAAGGGCCCAATCGTGCTCGATGCGGAATGGCCGAGCGCGAACCAGCCGAAGTTGGCCAACCGTTCAGACGGGCTGGCCGTTGCGACCAAATGTCCCACCGTGTGCTGTGCGGCGACCGACAGGATGTTGAAGCCGCAGCCGATGGTAACTGCGGTCATCAAAAGCGTCGGCACCGTGAGGTAGACCACCGGCAACCACGCGCCGAGAACGATCAGCGCAACGCCCAACCGCATCACGCGGCCCGCGCCCACCCGATCTACCCAACGGCCAATTGATAGCGAAGTCAGGACGGGAATGATCGAAAAAAGCGCCATGAAAACGCCGACGAGGTATTCCGCTCCGCTAATCCTCAGGATATACAGCGAGCCCGCCAGACGACCACCCGACAGCGCCATGTGGGCAGTCAGATTGATAAGAATCAGCGGGAGGAGAAAAGGCGGAAGACGCGAGAAAAACGATGCGAGCACACGCTCATTTTAAGTGCATGAGGCCGTTTGAGGGCGGGCGGCGTTTTTCTATAGCGGCAGCTAGCGCAGCACGGTTGGGTTAACTTTCCCGCAACGCGGATGAGGACAGTATGGGGCCGTGGTCGAGCCCAGCCACCGTCGCTCTCGAAGGCCGCCACCCTCACCCCAACCC
>JAYVNO010000170.1:0-4222 GCA_043758415.1 Burkholderiales bacterium | reverse complement strand
TCCAACCAAACAAAGCGGCCAGCGCCCGATCATGGCGGCTAATCTCGATCTGGGAGAAGCGGTTGGCTCCACACCAAAGACTCACCAGAAACTGCTCAACGAGCATGACCGGGTTAAAGCCGCGATTAGAGCCCGGCTGTGGCAACGACCAAGAAGCCGCGCAGCGCGAAAGCCGATAGCCGTCAACATGCGCTGCATGAGGGCCAGAGCGCCCCAGGTGGTGACGGCTTTGCCGCTGAAATGGAGGGTGGCCTCGCTGGCTGTAGTTTTCATGCGTCGTTCATCTCGCAAAAAACAAGAAGCTCATTATCTTTCAATGCCTTAGCCTAATGACGGTCATTAGAAATCGCCTCCCTTGCCGCGTTCAGAACGATCCGATAAACCTAATGGAGAATTTCGGATAATTCATTTGTGGGGCGCATTGTGTCGTCAAAAAGTGGCCAATGAGGGTGCTCGCGCTTTTGCCAAATGAGCTCACGTGACCTGCGCGTACGCTGCTATTGCTGCGCTCCGGGTCGACGTTGCCAACTGCGACACTGCATCCCCAAAAATGAATTATTAGAGGTGCCCATAAGCCGATCTGAGGCAGGTAGCTATTCAGGTTCCGCTGCTTCTCGAAAGCAATCCTGTAGTCGGCATAATCACGCGGCCCCTTAACTGAATTGCCCTGATGCCTCTTTCTTGGACCGAAATTCGCGACCGTGCCACGGCGTTTCAAAAGCGCTGGAAGGACGACACCTCCGAGCAGGCGGAATCGCAAACGTTTTGGACCGAATTTTTGAACATCTACGGGGTTGATCGAAAAAAGGTCGGCATCTACGAAAAACAGGTTCATCACAAGCGCGCCAAATCGGTCAAGAACGGTCGTATCGACCTGTTCTGGCCCGGCAAACTGCTCGTTGAGATGAAGAGCGCCGGGCACGACCTCGACCGCGCGTTCGAGCAGGCCACGGACTACTTTGACGCGCTGCCGGATCGCGATTTGCCGCGTTATCTGCTGGTCAGTGACTTCAAGCGTTTTCGCCTGTTCGACCTTGAAGAAAAAATCGATCACCCGGAGTTTCGGCTCGACCAGTTGAAAGACAAAGCGCGCCTGTTTGGCTTCATCGCCGGCTATCAGGCGCAAGTCATCAAGCCGCAGAACCCGGTGAACGCCAAAGCCGCTGAGCGCATGGGCCGCCTGCATGACGCGCTCAAGGCGTCTGGCTACGTGGGTCACGCGCTTGAAGTGCTGCTCGTGCGGCTGCTGTTTTGCCTGTTTGCCGACGACACCGGCATCTTCCAGCCCGCGCAAAGTTTTCGCGATTGGCTGGAGGCGGAGACCAAGGCGGATGGCAGCGACCTGGGTCGAGCGCTCGCCGAATTATTCGACGTGCTTAACACCGCCGAAGCCGCGCGTCAGACCGGTCAGCGCGACAACTTCGCAAGCTTTCCGTACATCAACGGCAGCCTGTTTGCCGAAACGCACCGCCCGCCCGCGTTCGACGCCAAAACGCGGGAGCTGCTGCTCGACGCCTGCGCGCTCGACTGGACCAACATCAGCCCCGCCATCTTCGGTGCGTTTTTTCAGAGCATCATGTCGGGCGAAGACCGCCGCAAGCTCGGTGCGCACTACACGTCGGAAGAAAATATTCTCAAACTCATCAAGCCGCTGTTTCTCGATGCGCTGCGCGCAGAGTTTGACAAGATCAAAAACAACGCCAACCGCCTCGCCGAATTTCACAAGCGACTACGCACGCTCACGTTCTTCGATCCCGCCTGCGGTTGCGGCAATTTTCTGGTGATCGCCTACCGTGAACTGCGCCTGCTGGAGTTGGACCTTCTGCGCGCCGTCAACAGCGGCCCCGGCTCACGCTTTCTGGATATTCACAGCAGCATTGCGGTCAACGTCGACCAGTTCTACGGCATAGAAATCGAAGAATTCCCCGCGCAAATCGCGCAGGTTGCCATGTGGCTCTCCGACCATCAAATGAACCGCATGGTCAGCGACGAATTCGGCGCGTACTACGCTCGCATTCCGCTCGTGAGCACCGCGTACATCCGTCATGGCAATGCGCTGCGCACTGACTGGAACGACGTGCTGCCAGCGGAGCGGTGCAGTTTTTTGTTGGGCAATCCGCCGTTTGTGGGCAAGTCCAATCAATCGCCCGCTCAAAAGGCCGATGTCGAACCCATCTTCGCGCCGCTCAAAGGCGGCGGCGTACTCGACCTCGTGGCTGCGTGGTACGTCAAGGCTGCGAACTACCTCAAAACCGTTCGCCCTGAGTGCAGCGAAGGGTCTGATGGCACGAGCGGATCAAACCCTTCGCTACGCTCAGGGCAAACTGATACCCGCTGCGCCTTCGTGTCCACCAACAGCATCACCCAAGGCGAACAGGTCGGCGTGCTGTGGGGCTGGCTGCTCGCGCAGGGCATCAAGATTCACTTCGCGCACCGAACGTTTCGCTGGAGCAACGAAGCGAGCGGCAAGGCTGCGGTGCACTGCGTTATCGTTGGATTTGGGCTTGTGGATTCGCCACAAAAGATGATCTACGAATACGATGATGTCACGGGAGAGCCTCATCCTGTAGTGGCGCATTTCGTCAATCCCTATTTGATCGACGCTGAGTCTGGCGTATTGCCACGGCGAACGTTTCCTATCTGCAGAGTTCCGGAAATGCTTTATGGAAGCAAGCCGGTCGACGATGGCGCGTTGTTGTTCACACGCGAGGAACGGAAAGAATTCATACGTGCCGAACCACTTGCGCGGCCGCTGTTCAAGCGCTTTATGGGTGCTACTGAATTTCTGTACAACGAGGAGCGTTGGTGCCTGTGGTTGAAGGGCGCATCACCGAATTTGATGCGCCTTCCGCTCGTTCGCCAGCGTGTAGAGCGTGTGAGCGCCTTCCGTTCCGCAAGCACCAAGAAGGCCACTCGCGACCTAGCCGACTTTCCGACGTTATTCGCAGAGGATCGCCACAGAGCTAAAAATTACATCGTTGTGCCTGAAGTTTCGTCCGAACGGAGACGGTATTTGCCTGTCGGATTCTTTACCGATCAAGTCATTCAAAGCAATCTGAACTACACCATTCCGGAGGCGGGTATTTTCGAGCTTGGAATGCTCTCGTCGTTAATGCACGCCGCTTGGCTACGCGTTGTATGCGGAAGGATGAAAAGCGACTACCGCTATTCCGCGGGCATCGTCTACAACAATTTCCCCTGGCCCGACATCGGTCTCAACGTCGCCACACCCTCACCCCAACCCTCTCCCGCGCGCGGGAGAGGGGGCCAAACCGACGGGCTGGGTGTGGAGGTGGACGCGGCTCTAGACAAGGTGAATGCGGCCCAAGCCAAGCTTCGTGCCAGCATCGAATCCGCCGCACAAGGCGTGCTCGACGCCCGCGCAGCGCATCCCGAAAGCTCACTGGCGGATTTGTACGACCCGATTACGATGCCGCCGGATTTAACGAAAGCGCATCAAAAACTCGACGCCGCCGTGGACGCCACGTACTACGCTGCGCACGCCGCAGACGACGCAAAGAACACATGGCGCAATGATGCCGAGCGCGTGGCGTTTTTGTTTACGCTGTATCAAAAATTCACGAGTTTTTTGCCGCTTGCCACCGCCTCCGCGTCCGGGCGCAAAACGTCAAAAAAGAAATCGGCGTGAATCCGGGTCAGGGCAATACAGCCCGATCAAAAAAACGCCATCGTGCGCACTTCAATGCTCTCGCGTTTCTGCGCGTTTGGAGCAGTGGTGGGATCTTCGAAGGCGGTGTGGCCCATGAAGCGGGCGCGGCCATCGGTTTCCGAGTCGTAGGTTTTAAGCAGCAGCGCTTGATCGGCCTGCATATTCGGGAAGTAGTACCACTGGTGCGCGGGCGTGTGGCGCATGACGTAAATCTCGCCAGTGCGTTCGCGGTATTTAAGCTCCATCAACAGCATGTCGTCGGCGGCATGCGTGGTGGCGTCGCACATCGCGAGTGGCAGCTCTTCCACGGGTTTGGCGAGCGGTTTCCAGACGTTGTAGAACGCGACTCTACGAGTCAGTAATTCGTCGGCCTCGTCGCCCATGATGTCGCGCACGCGCTGCGGGCCACTCGTGACCGTATAGTCGCTGTGAACGAGCATGACGGCGGGCCGCTGCACCTCGGTTTGCGCGGACAAATCAGCGGGCAGGCGCTTACGAATTGTGTGATCAAACACCACCACTTGCCGAGCGCCTGTGTGTGCTTTGACGAAC
>JAYVNO010000169.1:0-12880 GCA_043758415.1 Burkholderiales bacterium | reverse complement strand
CATCTGTAACTCCTGCTTGCCAGACCGTCATCGGTCCAGCGTGAGGCCCAGAGTTTCCACTTATTCCACTGTTCAGTTTTGCGAAGCCACTTCTGTTTCAATCCATCTTCCGCAACTGCGGAAACAAAATCACATCGCGAATTGCCGGTGAATTCGTGAACAGCATCACCAGCCGATCAATGCCGATGCCTTCGCCTGCTGTGGGTGGCAGGCCGTACTCCAAAGCTTTGATGTAGTCCGCGTCGTAGAACATCGCTTCTTCGTCGCCGGCGTCTTTCGCTTTTGTTTGCGCCTGGAATCTTGCGGCTTGGTCTTCGGGATCGTTCAGCTCGCTGAAGCCGTTGCAGATTTCGCGGCCTGTGATGAAGAGTTCGAAGCGGTCGGTGACTTCGGGGTTTTTATCGTTGGCGCGCGCGAGTGGCGACACGTCCGTTGGATGCGCCATGATGTACGTGGGCTGAATCAGTTTTTCTTCGGTGTTGGCTTCGAAGAGTTTTAGTTGCAGCACGCCGAGGCCGTCGGTGTCGCGCACCTCGGTGCCCGCGCGCTTAACGGCATTCTTCAGGAACTCCATGTCGTTCAACTGGGCTTCCGTGTAGTGCGGGTTGTACTTCATGATCGCTTGCGCCATCGTCAGGCGATCAAACGGTTTGCCTAGATCAATATCGAGTTCGCCGAACTTGATGGTGGTGCTGCCGAGCACGGCCTGCGCGCATTCGCGGAACAGCGTTTCGGTCAGGTCCATCAGGTAGCTGTAGTCCTGATACGCCTCGTAAAACTCGAGCATGGTGAACTCGGGGTTGTGCCGCGTGCTGGTGCCTTCGTTGCGATAATTGCGGTTGATTTCGAACACTTTTTCGAAGCCGCCGACGGTGAGCCGCTTCAGATAAAGCTCGGGCGCGATGCGCATGTACATCTGCTGGTCGAGCGCGTTGTAATGCGTGATGAAGGGCTTGGCCGCTGCGCCGCCGGGGATCGCGTGCATCATTGGCGTTTCTACTTCAAGGTAGCCGCGCTGCACATAAAAATTGCGGATAAAGGCGATCATCTTCGAGCGAATTTCGAAGGTACGACGCGACTCCGGGTTCATGATCAGGTCAACGTAGCGCTGCCGATATTTCATCTCGGTGTCGGTGAGGCCGTGAAATTTTTCCGGCAGCGGGCGGAGTGATTTGGTGAGCAGACGCAGTGTTTTGACCTTGATCGACAGCTCGCCTTTTTGCGTCTTGAACATGGTGCCGGTTGCGCCGAGTATGTCGCCCATGTCCCAATGCTTGAAGGCTTCGTGCACTGCAACGCCGACGCCCGCATCGTTGATGTAGAGCTGGATGCGACCCGACATGTCCTGCACCGTGGCGAACGACGCGCCGCCCATCACGCGCTTCAACATCATGCGACCGGCGATGGTGACCTCTGCGCCTGCGCCGACGTTTAGGGCGTCGAGTTCTTCCTTAGTCTTTTCGCCGTACGTGGTGGCGAGATCGCCCGCGAGATGATCGCGACGAAAATCGTTGGGGAAGGCTTGGCCCCCGGTTTTTTGTGAACTGAGGCGCAACGCGGTGAGCTTGGCGCGACGCTCGGCGATGATGTGGTTTTCGTCGTGGGGCGGGGTGGTGTGGTCAGTGGTGGAGGTATTCATGCGCTGTGCTCTAGCTGGTCTACGTTGAGACCGATGGTGATCGCAGCCTTTGCGAGCTGCCGGTCGGTGGTGATGAAAAGATCCGGCTCAAGATGCTCGGCGATGCACAAATGCAATGCGTCGAGCGTGCGAAGCGGGGTCGGATTAATGCGGTCAATCAATGCCGCAGCCTCAACATAGGCCGTCGATTGAACAGAGTAAAGGTCAAACACTTCGTTGGAAATGTCCGCCTGAAACGCGGCCCACAATCTCGTCTCGACGTCGGCGGCAAAATGCCCAGATCGAACGCGACGGGCCAGCATGCAGCGCATCTCGGTGATATTGAGCGAGGAGATATAGATCCGCGACGACCGAGCGATCATGCTTCGCACAGTGTCGGACGCAACCTCGGTCAGGTACGCTTTAGCTAGCGCACTGGTGTCCAGATAAATTCGCATCGTCTGCGACTTCTCTAAGCGCGATCTTCGCGGTCTTCAGCGATGAGCACCTCGCTAGGCACATGCTGAAACGGAATGTCAGCCAGTTCAGGATGTGGTTTCCAGCGTTTGCGTGGCTTCACCGGATCAAGCGGCAGCACTCGCGCAAACGGCTTGCCGTGATGCGTGAGGATCACTTCACCTTCGGTTTCTAGCGTTTCTTTAAGGATTTCGTAGCGCTGGCGGATTTCGCGGATGCCTAAGGTTTGCATGCTGATGGATTCCGTTTGTGACAAACTTTGCAAATTGTGCCACAACGCGTTTTTGAGCGTCAGGAAACTGATCAGCTTTTTAATACAACCTAGCACAAGCGGGGGCTAAATGTTGAAAATGGCAATAGTTGATATCCTGCGATTTGAGTATCTAGCCCCTGTGCAGAAAGGCTTTTACGATAAAGCTGATTCGACCATCGCGCGGCACAAAACTGAAATTCACGGTCGATCACGCCGGGGTTTCACGCCACAAGCACGCGCGGCAGCGGCTTGCCGTCGAGCCACGCATTGAGCGCTTCCACCACGTCGGCGTAAAACTTACGGAACACAGGTTCACAAACAAAGCCCAGATGCGGCGTGAGGAGGACATTTGACAGGCCTGTCAATGGATGCGTTGCTGGCAGCGGCTCAACGCTAAAAACATCGAGCGCGGCCATCGCGGGGCGACCGGCCTGCAACGCGGTGACGAGTGCCGCTTCATCGGCGAGCCCGGCGCGAGATGTGTTCACAAAAATAGCGTCCTTGCGCATGGCCGCGAACTGCGCAGCGCCGAACAAATGTTTCGTCGCAGGGCCGAGCACGAGATGCGCGGTGATGATGTGCGACGTGGTGATCAGTTCGTCGAACGTCACGGAGGTTGCGCCTTTCGCGGCGGCGCGCTCAGGGGTCATGTTGGGCGACCAGGTGACGACATCCATGCCGAAGGTGCGGGCAATGTTTGCAACACGACCGCCAATTTCGCCCAAGCCGACCACGCCGATGCGCTGGCCGTGCAGCACCGGCAACATCGCATCATGCGGTCGCCACACGCCGCGCAAGAGCGCATTGCTGTGGCTCACGAGACGCTTCTGAGCGGCGAGGATCAGCGCCCACGTCATCTCGGTGGTTGCGTCCTTGTTTGGGCCCCAGCCGGTATGCAGCACCGGGATGTTGCGAGCAGCGAGTGCCTTGGTGTCGAGCGCGCCGTTACGCGTACCGGTGAAATGAACGAGCTTTAAGTTTGGCAACTGGTCGATCAGCGCGGCGAGGAACGGCGTGCGGTCGCGCATGAGTACGACCGCAGACGCAGGCGTGAGCGCGTCGATGAGCGCCTGTCCGCGCAAGGCTTCGCGATACACGCGCACATCCGCTTTCGTATCCACGGCGGACCAGTCCGCGTAGTCACGCGCGACGCGTTCGAAGTCGTCGAGTACGACGATAATGGGTTTGCTGCTCATGCGAAAAAACTAGTCCGCCTTGATGCCGTAGTCTTTCACGACCTTGCCCCAGATATCGATTTGCTTCTCGATAAACACCCGTGCTGTTTCCGGTGTGCCTCCGATCACATTAATGCCCTGCGTTTGCAGTTTCTTCGCGATCTCTGGGTCTTGCAAAATTTTGTTCATCGCCGCATTCATGCGACCGATGATTTCCTGCGGAGTCTTTGCCGGTGCGAGCACGGCCCACCAGGCGGGCGCTTCAAACTGACCGTAACCCAGTTCGGCTAGCGTTGGAACGTTAGGTAGATCAGGACTGCGTTTGGCGGTGGTCACGGCGAGTGGCCGCACGCGGCCGCTGTCAATATGTGGCTTGACCACGAACACAGAGCCGATCACCAGCGGCACATGGCCACCGATAGCATCCTGCATCATCGGGCCGCCGCCTTTGTACGGCACATGTTCCCAACCAAGTGCGTTGCTTTTGCCAAGCAGCGTCATCGCCAGATGCGCAAGACTGCCGTTGCCGATGGTGCCGTAACTTATGGGTTTGTTTGCCTTCAAATCGGTGACGACGTCGCCGAACACTTTGTACGGTGAGCCGACCGGCGTGGCAATAGTCATCGCCGCGGTGCCGATGAGTGATATAGCCGCGAGGTCCTTTTTGGTGTCGTACGAAAGGCCGGGAATGAGCGCAGGATTGACCGCATGCGAATCGAAAACGACCGCGAAGGTGTAGCCGTCCGGCGGTGACTGCGCCACGAACGCGGCGCCGATGGAGCCCGATGCGCCACCCTTGTTTTCAACAATGACGGTTTGGCCAAGTGCGGTGGATAGCGGTTGCGACAGGATACGCGCAACCTGATCCACCGAGCCACCGGGCGGAAAGACCGCAACCAGTTTGATCGGTTGTTTGGTCGGCCACGCCTGCGCGAACGTGGTGGATGCGACAAGCGCCGCCGCAACTAAAGCGAAAATTTTTTTCATGAGAGGATATGTCCTGTGTTGCTGGATCGGGACGGGTATAGGGTGCGCTCCGCGCACCATTACTTCACAAATCAATATTTGCTTCGTACGCAAAGATTGGTGCGCAAAGCGCACCCTATGAAATTACGTCAGATGACGCCAAGCCGTTGTTTAAGCGAGCGTATCGCGGTTGACGGTGTGGTGAGTACGGGCAATCCCGTGGCCTGAGCAACCGCCGCCGCCGCGCGCGCCATGCTGAATTGCGCGAGCGCGAGTACGCCGACGTCACGGGCTTTGAGGCGCAGCGCAGCGGCTACTACGGACGCGTCATGCGACGCACCGTTGCCTGCGTCGAGCGCGTGCATTGCGTCTTCAACCAACTCGGTGTGCAAGATGGATGTCGCTGGAAATTCCGGCGGCATTGACACGAGCGTTGGGGCGAACGACGCAATCAGCCCGATGGCTTGCCCCGACATGCCCACGGCACGCACGGCCTCCGCAATCATCGCTTCATTGGGTTTGAGCACGGGGATGTTGCAATGCTTGCGTGCGGCGCGCTTAATACATGAGCCAAATGCCGAGCAGGTAAACAAAATACCTTCAGCGCCGCAACTGACTGCATAGTCCGCCAGCGTTTCAAAGCGCAGATGCATGGCTTCATCAAGCACACCGCCGTTGGCCGCGAGATCAACTGACAGCGAATCGTCAAGCACATTGATGCGCGCCGCTTCGGGCCACATGTGTGCAAACGCTTCGTTGATGGGCGCAATTGAATGCGTGAGTGCGTGAATCAGTGCAATTCGCATCGAAACTCCTGTGCTGGTCAATGCGCTAGACGATTGTTGGTCGATCCGCCTGTTCGTTCGCACCCATTTCGGCGGGGAAGTGTTCACGAAGCAGCTCACCAATGGCGCTGATGCCTTCAGCCAGCCCGCTCTCATAACGTCCGTCCGAAAAACTCGCCTCCATACGGCGGCAAATGGCATCCCACTGCGCCTGCGTCACGCGATGATTGAGTCCGCGGTCAGCAACAATTTCAACGCGACGCTCGGCAAACAGCAGATAAATCAGCACGCCATTATTGTGCTCGGTGTCCCACACGTGCAATTGTGAAAACCACTCCAGCGCGCGCGAACGTGGCGTGGCATGCCTGACCTGCAACAGCGGCCAGTTAGCCTCCACGATCAGCCGAATTTGCCCGCTTGATCCGCGCTCGGCCATGCCAGTGGCTTTTTCGAGCGCGTCCATTGCGGCATCCGGCAAGGCATGGCGAACGGTGCGCCGCGTGGTTAGTGCATGAGACAGTCCACGATTCTTCATTCGCTGCTGCCGCCGCTGTCACCACCACCGCCGCCGCCGCTGTCGCCCCAGCCTCCGGAGGCACCACCGCCACCGAAGCCGCCACCGCCTCCGGAAAAGCCACCGCTGCCACCCGAGGAGCCACCCCCACCCCAGCCACCGAGGCCACCGCCGAAGCCACCCAGACCGCCCATACGCGAGCCACGATTGAGGCCGCGACCACCCAGCGGTGTGCGCCCGGCAGTACCAAAGATGCCGCGCAACAAACTGGCACCCACAAACCCTACAAAACCAGCCACGCCCGCCGCTGGTAGTGAGCTGGTAAAGAAGAACGTGCCCGCGCCGCCAATCAAGCCAACCAACAGCGCAGGCAGAATGAATGAGAGTACGGCCAACACGCCGAGCAACACGGGAGCCATGCCCATCAATGATTCGATCGTGCTGTCGGTGGCGCTGGCGTTATGACTGTTGGTCCACTGGCCCTTGTCATCTACCGTGGTGCTCGCCGCTTTGTTCTCTTTGGCGACCGCGAGCTGAATTTTGTCGATGCCGGCGCTGATGCCCTGCGCGAATTGATTCTGTTTTAAAAACGGGGTCATCACTTCGCGAATGATGCGCTTGGCCTCAACGTCTGGCAGTGCGCCTTCCCAGCCGTAGCCGGTTTCGATGCGCAGCTTTTTCTCTTTCATCGCAATGATGAGGATCGCTCCCGTGTCCTTGCCTTTTTTGCCGATCTTCCACGCATCGCCGACACGAATGCCGTACTGGTCGATGGTTTCGGGCTCTGCGGTTTTGACGATCAGGACGGCGAGTTGACCACCGGTGGCTTGCTCGAAGGCAACAAGCTTGGTTTCGAGTTCTTGTTTGGCGGATGCACCCAGAATGCCAGCGGTATCGGTGACACGGGTGGAGAGCGGGGGGATGGGGGCCAGGTCTTGGGCGAGCGCGGCGATGCTGGTGAAGAGCGCAACCACGACGGCGACGAGCATAGCAACCGCGGTTCTCACGGAGCTTGAGGCTGTAGGAGCGGCTGTGCCGCGACCCGAAGTTGTCATGGAAGTCTTGGTCGCGGCAGAGCCGCTCCTACAACAGTTTCATCAACGAGGTGCAGACGCGGTTGCGCGATCAACGATGCGCCAACGCGTTATTGCTTGGCCGGTGCCGCTGGTTTGTTGAAATCCACCTTCGGCGCGGTCTTGATTTCAGCTTCGTTTTCAACGGTGAATTGGGGTTTTTCTTTGAAGCCGAAGACCATTGCAATCAAGTTCGATGGAAACGACACGACTGTGTTGTTGTAACCCTGAATCGCTTTGATGTATCGATTGCGGGCCACGGTGATGCGATTCTCTGTGCCTTCGAGTTGTGCCGTCAGGTCGCGAAAGAGCGCGTCACTTTTGAGGTTGGGATAGTTCTCAGACACCGCCAGCAAGCGGCTCAACGCGCCCTGCAACTGGTTTTGCGCGGCGATGAATTTCTGGAAGGCTTCTGGGTTGTTGATCAGCTCGGGCGTCGCCTGTATGCCCGTGGCGCGGGCGCGGGCTTCGACGACCTTGGTTAGCGTGTCCTGTTCTTGCGACGCGTAGCCTTTGACCGTGCTCACGAGATTGGGGATCAAATCGGATCTTCGCTGATACTGGTTCAACACTTCCGACCACGCCGCTTTGATCGACTGATCGCCCTGCGCCATGTCGTTGTAACCGCAGCCTGAAAGGCTCAGCGCAGTGAGTACGGCGGCAAAGGCTAGAAAAATTCGTTTCATTGTGGGTTCCTCTGCTGGCGCTCGCAGCGTGAAGGGGGAGCGCAATCATTGTGTCAATAACGATGGAAGCAATATGCCCGCACATCGAGTGCTTTTCAAGTCCTGATTCTATGCGTGCTGTCTACGAAACCAAAACGCGAGCCATCACCAAATCGTCCCACGCTTTGCCCTTTTCCAGTGGTGAGCGCAGCAGGTAGGACGGATGATAGGTGACGACGACTGGAATACCGGCAAACCGTCCGCCTGCGTGGTTTGCAGCGCGCATCGCGGTGACCGTATCGTCACAATTGAGCAACGTCTGAGCGGCAAATTTGCCCGCCGCCAGCAAGAGCTTGGGCGAAGCGAGTGCGATCTGGCGTCGGAGGTACGGGGCGCAGGCCGCGATTTCGTCGGGCTCGGGGTTGCGGTTGCCCGGCGGGCGGCACTTGATGACGTTGGCGATGAACACGCCCTGCGTCCGCGTTTTGCCGACGGCTGCGAGCATCGCATCGAGCAACTGCCCGGCTTTGCCGACAAACGGCTCGCCCTGCTTGTCCTCGTTTTCGCCAGGCGCTTCGCCAATCACCATCCACGAGGGCGAACGGTCACCAACGCCGGGGACGGTTTTGTTTCTGGTTTTTGCTAATTTGCAAGCGGTGCAAATGGCGATGCTGGCGACGATTTCTTCCCACGACATCGCGGCGATGGCGGCTTCGCGATTGGGATCGGATGGGTCGGTGGGTGGCTCAATCTGCGCTACAGCCGCTTCGGCCACTGCAGGCGCGGCTTGACGCGGTTCGGCGACGGCCTCTGCCGACGGCGGAGCAGTATTGCGTAACGCCCAGATCGGCGTCAATCCCATCTCGCACAGAATCGTACTACGATCCGTCATAGTGCCACCCGCATAAGGATCGCGTCTTCGCGGTCGCCGTCGTGAACACCATTCGGATAATAATTTTTTCGCAGGCCGATTTCAGCGAAATTGCGAGACGCATAGAAGGTGCGGGCGGGCGTGTTTGACGCGCGCACTTCAAGAAAAACTTTTGTCACGCCCGCAATGCGCAGTCGTTGCGCCAGCTCGATCCACAAGCGTGCCGCCACGCCCTGCCGTCGTTCGCCAGGCGTCACGGCGATCAACAGCAATTCCGCCTCGTCAACGAACGTTCGTGCAATAGCGAATGCGCAGACGTGTCCGTGCTCTTGTGCGACCAGGCTCAAGTAACCCGACGTAATAGCATCCCGAAAATTGCGCGCCGTCCACGGATGTGAATTTGATTGACGCTCGATTTCGATGACGGATGGAAGATCCTCCAACTGCATCAAGGCAATTGTTGCGGTGAAGAAGCTGAGCGCGCTCATGCGCGACTTGCACTGATCGCGGTCATGCCCGACTTCCGGCAAGCGCGTTTGCCGCGCGCTGTGCCTCGGTCTGAGCGACGTTGTTGCGCACGTAAATCGGTTCGGCGTATTGCGGATCGGTGAGCTCACCTTTGGCAAATTTGGCTATCGCAACGCGGGCTACGCCGTAAGCCCAGCGGTCTTCTGCTGTGATTGTTGTCTGCGTGATTCCACGCGCAACGAGATGCGCGCCCGAACCTAGCAGCGTAGCGCCACCGCGAATTACAAATGCGCCCGCACCGACAAGTGCCGTGTTCGAAATTCGAATCAACTCGCCGCTTGAAGGCCGTGCAAAAGAGGCCGCATAGAGCTCATCCATCCTCGCGTCGAGCACTACATTAACGTGAGCCAGGCTGGAGGCTTCGGCCAACGCCTCCAGACAATCCACGGCAATGAGTGACGTCCGCCACGAGTACGCCAGCGCCTGCGCAGTGGCGCACGCCGTGCGTACGCCGGTGAAGGAGCCGGGTCCTGCGCCGAACGCCACAATCTTTACGTTCCCCTTGTGTGCGCCAGCTTTCGCCAGCACTAGGTCAATGGCGGGCAACAACCACGCCGACGCTTTCACGCCTTCACGCGAAATCTCACCGACCCACTCATCAGGACGATCAATGTCGGCAAGGTACGCCACCGCATTCACGTGGCTTGAGCATTCGATGGCGAGCAGGGTTTGCATTGCTATTGATTTTAGGGGGGAGGGGACGTAGGCACCTACCGCCTAAAATTACAGGTTGACCCATGTGGTCCGGGCCACGTCGTACACCATTCGGCCTGAGCTCGTCGAAGGCCACATTGCAACTGCTTGATTATTTTCTGCAAATGCCACGAGCGCTTCGACGAGCTCAGCGCGAACGGTTGAGTGCCTTGCTTCTTCCTGAATTGCCGATATGCCGCTAACCCTCGCCATTGAATCGATCGACCACGAAGGTCAGGGCATCGCCCGTAACGAGGGCAAGACGGTGTTTGTGCACGGCGCTTTGGCCGGTGAAATTGTTGAAGCGCGCATCACCCGATCAAAGCCAAGTTTTGAGAAAGCGGTTGTCGAGCGGGTGGTCAGACCGAGCCCGTCGCGCGTCGATCCGCTATGTCCGCACTTTGGCGTGTGTGGGGGGTGCAGCATGCAGCATCTTGAGCCGCGCGCCCAGCTAGCGGCCAAGCAGCGCGTTCTGGAAGACAACCTGCACCACATTGGCAAGGTGCGCCCGGAACTGGTGTTCCCGGCCATTGAGGGGCCGCATTGGGGCTATCGCCATCGGGCGCGAATTTCGGTGCGCTACGTCACCAAAAAAGACACGGTGCTGGTCGGCTTTCACGAGAAAAAATCGAGCTTTGTCGCGGATATGCGTGAGTGCCATGTGCTGCCGCCGCATGTTTCGGCGCTGCTCATGCCGCTGCGCGTGCTCATTGGCGGCATGAGTTTGCGGGACCGTTTGCCGCAGATTGAATACGCGCAAGGCGACGGTTGGCCGATGCTGGTGTTGCGCCACATGGAGCCGGTGCCCGAGGCTGACATCGAGGCGTTGCGTAAGTTTGCCGCCGAGCATAAGGTGCAGTGGTACCTGCAGCCGAAAGGCCCGGAAACCGCGCATCCGTTGCCCGGCGAGGCGCACACGCTGGGCTACGCGCTTACCGAATTCAGCCTGCGCTATCGCTTTCAGCCGACCGAATTTACGCAAGTCAATCCGCATATCAACGCCATGCTGGTGCGCCGCGCAGTGCAGTTGCTGGACCTGCAACCCACTGATCGCGTCGGCGATTTGTTCTGCGGACTGGGCAATTTTACGCTGCCGATTGCCCAGCGTGCTGCGTTCACGTTAGGCGTTGAAGGCTCGGCTGGGCTGATTGCTCGCGCCCGAAGCAACGCGGCGGACAACGGCCTGACGGCGAACACGGATTTCGCGGTCGCAAACCTGTTTGAGCTCGGGGAAGACTGGTTTGAGCGTCTCCCCACTCTCAACAAACTGCTGATTGACCCGCCGCGCGATGGCGCGGTGGCGGTAGTGAGCGCGCTTCCCGAAGCGCCCACCGGGCGTTTGCAGCGCATCGTCTACGTCAGTTGCAGCCCTGCTACTCTGGCCCGTGATGCTGCCATTTTAGTCAACGTGAAGGGCTATCGTCTGCGTGGCGCGGGCGTGGCGAATATGTTCCCGCACACGGCGCATGTGGAATCAATTGCGCTGTTCTCGGTCTGACGTCACGGCGCGTATAGCACTGCTTTCTGCCTGATGCGCCGCCTTCAATACCTCCACTAATAGCTTGATTCTTAGCGGAAGTTTTTGGACGTTCAACATCTATACAAAATCGCAGGCAAAAAAAAGCCGGGGTTTTGCCCCGGCCTCAAATTGCTGTTGATTCTAACTAAGTCACCGCAGAAGCTATACCGCGCGAGGGTCTCTCGCACGTCATAAATCCTGATTTGACCATTTGATTATAGCCACACGAAATTGCTCTAAAAAAGTCCAATGGACAGCAAATCCACTGGCTTCTCTGTCTGTTGTAGCAGTGTCACAACGCCGTCGCTTATTTGCGACAACAGCGGCTCGAGGCCTACGGCGTACCGGTGAAACGTCCTACAAATATGAGCAGTAGTTCAAGATAGGTATAAAGTCGAGTTGAGTTGATCCTTGGTTTCCATCATCAATCGCGACGAGAGGATTGCTCACGGGTTGCTGCCTCGTTGGGGTGACGTATTCGAGGGAAGCACGGGGCCGGTTGTTGAGTTGGTCCTCGATCCACTGGACTTTTTCTGGGGTGAGATCGAGCATCGAGGTGCCCCTGCCACATCGTGGCGAATGAATCTATTGGTTTGCTCAACACGGCCCGTCTCCCAGAGCGAAAGATGTGTTCGGCGGGGCACACGGTCTCCAGGCGTACGAACTCCGCGCCTTGGACTGAGGTGAACGAGGCGAACAGCGCGCGGTTGTCGGAGCGACGGTCGCACCAGCCCGCTACCACCAGGCAGCCGCCTGCGCATGCGCCTATTCGTAGATGCGCGAGCTACTGGGCGCGCGATCTGCTCGGCACGTGCCAGCGCTCGATTGCGCCCCGCGATGGGGTCTTGAGAGCAAGCCGCTTGCAGCGGGGCTTCGACCTGGCTCCACGCCGCCTCCCCTAACATCGGGCGTTGTTGGCCGCCTGCTGCGCGCGCTTTGACGCGCATAAGCGGCGCGTTGAACCGCCCGCAGCCACCGCAGCGTCTCCATTCACGATAAATCGTACTTCTGCCGACACCGATCTGTTCGGCAATAAAAGCTGCCGAGGCCCCTGCACTGGCGCGCCGAGACACGGCACAATTGATCTCGCTGGAGCTGTGAGTAGTGAGCCGTCCGGTAGGTCCTTTCAGTCTTTGAACAAGCGAAAGCTTATCGAGGTTTCGCCACCTCATCTCCAGCTTTCCCTCACCCGGCTCTTGTCACACTGTCTGATGGAATCCAAGCTTTTTATAGGAAAGCCCTTGATCGCTGGACTTTTCGGCATAACGTTATTGCTCAAGCCAGTCTCGGCTCGCGGTGCGTTTTCAGAACGCAACCAGCAGTGAGTAGGGCTGTCACGAAGCAACGAAGCGCCGGACTGTTATTAACAAGTCAACAAAATGTGTCCTATCGCAACCACTATGGCTCCCTCTCCCTCGGGGAGAGGGCGGGGGGTGAGGGTGAATGCGTCGCCAGCTAATCCGTGAGCAAAGTCCCTCACCCCAACCCTCTCCCCGAGGGAGAGGGAGCCTGCCGAACCGGTCATATTTAGTTTACTCAGTAATAAGCGTGATATGCCGTGCGAGTGACACGAACCTCAGATCGTTGTCAACAAGGGCCCATGCAACCAGCAAAATTGAATCGAGAAATCGCGATGAAAGCGCTGCTATAGACCCGGCACGCTTTATAAATGAACTTTTGATAGTTTTTGCGGTCGAAAGTTTATGGAAAAAGAAGATGCCCGCAAGCAGTCGCGAGAAGTAC
>JAYVNO010000168.1:0-12884 GCA_043758415.1 Burkholderiales bacterium | reverse complement strand
TGCTCGCAATCCTCATGTGACCTGCGCGTACATTCCGGTTGCTGCGCGCCCCGCGCCTAACACTGCATCCCCAAAAAATGAATTTTTAGAGGTGCCCTGCAGTGAATTTAACGAAGATTTTGGCCCGCAAATGCGTTGCCCGAAACGGCAACCGCTACTATCGCAGATAAGGAGAAACCAATGATTTTTTTGATCAAACTTTTTAGCGCGGCGTGCGCCGTCGTGCTCAGTCTCGTTGCCAACACCGCGTCTGCGCAGACCGCGGTCCCCGGCTTTCCCGACAAACCGCTGCGCATCGTGGTGACCTTCACCAGCGGCGGCGCGCCGGACACGCTGGCTCGCATCCTGAGCGAGAAACTTTCGAACGTTTGGGGGCAACCGGTGATCGTTGACAACAAACCGGGCGCGGGCGGCAACACGGGAGCAGACTTCGTGGCGAAGGCACTGCCGGACGGCTACACCATTGTGGTCGGCACTGTCGGCACGCATTCGATCAACCCTGCGCTGTATTCGAAAATGCCGTACGACGCGGTCAAAGATTTCACGCCGATTACGCTGCTCGCCACGACGCCGAATATGCTGGTGATCAACAACGACGTGCCTGCGAAAAATCTCAAGGATTTCATCGCGCTCGGCAAGAAGGAAGGCAAGATGACCTTTGCCTCCAGCGGCTCCGGCACCAGCATTCACGTATCCGGCGAACTGTTCAAAACCATGACCGGCATTGACATGGTTCACATTCCGTACAAAGGCCGCGCGACGGCCATCCCCGACGTGTTGGGAGGCCGCGTGACGATGATGTTTGACAACATGCCGTCAAGCCTGCAACTGGTTCGTGAAGGCAAGCTGCGCGCGCTGGGTGTCACCAGCAGCGCCCGCTCGCCCGCCGCACCGGAGATTCCGACGATCGCTGAAGCAGGGTTGCCAGGATTCGACGCCGTGAGCTGGTTCGCGCTGTTTGCGCCGGCCAATACGCCGAAGGCGATTGTCGACAAATGGCAGGTGGAAGTGCGCCGTATTTTGAAGTCGCCTGACGTTGCGAAACGCCTTGCCGACGCCGGTCTTGACGCAGTAGGCGGGACGCCAGACGAGCTGGCCGCCTATCAAAAAGGCGAGATCACCAAATGGGCGAAAGTGGTGAAGGATTCGGGTGCGAAGGCGGATTAATCGCGTTCACCAACTTACCATTCGGCGTGCGCACCGAAATTCGCACGCGCGAATAATTCCACTTCTATTTCAAAACAGCATTAATGTTTGACGCAGATTAACGCGGACGTAACACAGATTGCCGCAGATTTTCTGGATATTCTCTATTGCAGACAATCAAGAAAATCTGCGGTCATCGGCGTCGAATCTGCGCTAATCTGCGTCAAAAAATTGAGCCCATGTAGTTCCGTAACGACGTAGAAACGGAATAACTTGCGCGTTTTCGCTAAATCACCACGTCCTTGAGTCCCTCAGTCACGGCCACTCGCTGCACTGACGGACGCGTCCGCATCCGCTCCATAAACGGCCCAAGATGCGGCCAGGCGGCCACTGAGCGTGCCGGTTGGGTTGACAATGCATCGCCCTTGAAGCCTCGCGTCCAGCGCCCAAGCATGAAGGCGTAGATGTCGAGCACGGTAAACGCGCCGCCCATCATCCACGGCCCACCACTTGCAGCCAGATGATCATCGAGTTGCCTGAGCATGCCGCCCACCCGTTCCTGCGTTTTTGCCGTGATTTGTGCCACGACTTCGGGGTCAGTCGACGACGTATATCGGTCGCTGTAGAAGTACATGATCAGCGCCGGCTGCAGGGTGTTGCTCATCCACATCAGCCATTTGTAAAAAAGCGCGCGCTCATGGGTGCCGACAGCGGGGGCAAGATTTTTTTCGGGATGCGCATCGGTGAGATGCAGGCAGATGGCTGCCGTCTCGTAGAGCACCAGATCACCGTCCGCCAACACGGGAATCAACCCATTCGGATTGAGCTTCAAATACTCGGCGGATTTGTGTGCGTTGTGCGTGCGATCAACCAGCTTCAACTCGAAGGGCAGGCCCAACTCTTCGAGCAGAACGCGCGGGGTGAATGAAGCGTTGGAGGGGAAGTAGTGGAGTTGCAGCATGTTGATTTTGGCACGTGGCAGGAGCGGCTAAAACGCAGCCTCAGCCAACGCCATGGTTCCTTCTGCGCCGTTGATGATCGTATCCGCTGCGGCAACCGCTTCCGGAATCATGGTGTCCGCGAAGAAACGCATGGTGGCCAGTTTTGCGTCATAAAACGCCGCATCGGCGTGCCCCGCGTTGATGCGCTTTTCGGCTTCCAGCGCAACACGCGCCAACTGCCAGCCGCCGCACACGATACCGAACAATTTCAGCATCGGCACCGAGCCCGCAAAACAAGCGCGAACGTTGCTGTTGAAGTTGGCCAGATTGAATTCGACTGTCCGCTCAACCGCGTCAACACCCGACACGAGACGAGCATGCGCCGCCTTCAGATGCGGATGCTGCGACTTCGCCAATTCAACCGCAAATTCGCGCATTGACACGATCAATGCCTTCGCCGTGACCCCACCTTCGCGTGCCATCTTGCGACCGACCAAATCATTTGCCTGAATCGCCGTAGTCCCTTCGTAAATCGTCGTGATACGGGCGTCGCGGTAATACTGTGCAGCACCCGTTTCTTCGATAAATCCCATGCCGCCGTGCACTTGAATGCCCAGGTACGCCACGTCCTGCGACATTTCGGTGGCCCAACCTTTGTGCACCGGCACCATGAGCTCGTAGAACGCCTTGTTGTGCGCGCGAACGTCGGCATCCGGATGCGCCTCCGACAGGTCTAGCGCATAGGCGGTGGCCATCGCCAACGCCCGTGCGGCTTCGGTCTGCGCGCGCATCCGCAGCAACATGCGGCGCACGTCGGGATGACGAATGATCGGCACTGACGGCTCTCGGGGCGCACCCACATCGCGCGACTGCACGCGCTCACGGGCATAAGCGACCGCGTGTTGATACGCGCGCTCGCCAATGCCAACGCCCTGCAAACCGACGCCAAATCGCGCCAGATTCATCATGATGAACATGTACTCCAGCCCGCGATTAGGCTCGCCGACGATGTAGCCCGTTGCGCCACCCGCGTCGCCGTACTGCATGACCGCAGTGGGCGAGGCGTGAATGCCCAGCTTGTGTTCAATCGAGATGCATTTGACGTCGTTTCGTGCGCCCAGTGAGCCATCCTTATTCACCAAAAATTTCGGCACCACGAGCAGCGAAATGCCTTTCACGCCCGGCGGCGCATCGGGCAATCGGGCGAGCACCAGGTGCACGATGTTTTCCGCCCAGTCGTGCTCTCCGTAGGTGATGTAAATCTTGGTGCCAAACACTGTGTAGGTGCCATCCGGTTGTGGCTCCGCGCGCGTCTTCACCAGCGATAAGTCGGAGCCCGCCTGCGGCTCGGTCAGATTCATGGTGCCGGTCCATTGGCCTTCCACCATCTTTTCCGCGAAGGTGGCTTTGAGCTCGTCGGAACCCGCGAGCAGAATTGCTTCAATGGCGCCTTGCGTCAGCATGGGCATCAGGCCGAATCCCATGTTTGCCGAATGCAGCATTTCGTCAGTCAACGTGACCACCGAGCGCGGCATGCCCATGCCGCCAAACTGGGCTGGCATCGGCAAGCCAGTGCCGCCCATTTCGCGGTAGCCGACGTAGGCGTTTTTGAAGCCCTTCGGCGTGGTCACCGAAAAATCGGCGGTGTTGTGTCTGGCACCTTCCTGATCGCCTGACCAGTTGAGCGGATCGAGCACTTCTGTGGCAAATTTCGCAGACTCTTCCAGAATGGCAGCGACCGTGTCTGGGGTCGCATCCGCAAAAGGCGGCAACTTGCAAAGCTGAGCGAGCGGCGCGACCGTCTCCAGCAGGAAATGCATTTCTTTGAGCGGAGCCTGGTAAATACTCATTAAGGAGATCCTGAGGTTGCGTCTTAAATTTGTAGGGTGGGCACCCGTGCCCGCCAAGCTGTGGCACGCGAACAATCTTCGACAGCATGGTGACGGTGGGCACAGGGTGCCCACCCGACGAAAATACGATGTTCGCGCGAGGGGCGGTTACAGCGCTGCCGCCAGCTGCGGCACCACTTCAAACAAGTCGCCGACCAACCCGTAGTCGGCCACGCCAAAAATCGGCGCGTCGGCATCTTTGTTGATAGCGACAATGACTTTGCTGTCTTTCATGCCCGCAAGATGCTGAATCGCACCGCTGATACCGACCGCAATGTAGAGATCGGGCGCAACGATCTTGCCGGTTTGGCCGACCTGATAATCGTTCGGTACAAAGCCCGCGTCAACGGCGGCGCGCGAGGCACCCATCGCGGCGTTTAATTTATCGGCTAACGGAGTTAACACTTCGCGATATTTTTCACCCGAGCCCAAGCCGCGACCACCGGACACAATGATCCTGGCCGCAGTCAGTTCAGGGCGTTCGCTTTTGGTTATTTCCGCCGACACAAAGCTGGAAAGACCTGAATCCGCGACCACTGCCACAGTCTCAACCGTGCCGCTGCCACCGGAAGCTGCTGCGGCGCTGAACGCAGTGCCGCGCACCGTCAACACTTTCACGCTGTCAATTGATTTGACGGTGGCGTAGGCGTTGCCAGCATAGATCGGACGCTGGAACGTATCGGCGTCCACCACCTTGATGATGTCGCTGATTTGCGCCTTGTCGAGGAGTGCTGCGACGCGCGGAGCGACGCTCTTGCCGTAGGCTGTGGCGGGGGCCAGGATATGACTGTAACCGGCAGCGAGGGCAACGACCTGCGCTGCCGCGTTTTCGGTTAACAACTTTGCGTGTGCGGGGCCGTCCGCAAGCAACACTTTGGACACGCCTGCGACCTGCGCAGCCGCTGCTGCGGCAGCGCTTGCGTCAATGCCGGCGACCAGGACATGCACGTCGCCGCCAATGGCAACCGCAGCGGAGACAACGTTTAGCGTGGCCGCTTTAAGCGAGCCGTGATCGTGTTCGGCAATGACGAGAATAGACATAAGAAATCTTTCAGACAGGTCGCTTGTGCGACGGATTCACAACTGGATCCCGGCCTTCGCCGGGATGATTTGATTCGCGTGTGCGAATCAAATCACTTTCGCTTCGTTTTTCAATTTATCAATCAACGCCGCAACGTCGGCCACCATCACGCCACCCTGACGCTTCGGCGGCTCTTCCACTTTGAGCGTGGTCAAGCGTGGTGTTACGTCCACGCCCAAATCTGCTGGCTTGACGTTATCAAGCTGCTTTTTCTTCGCTTTCATAATGTTGGGTAGCGTTGCATAACGCGGCTCATTCAAGCGCAAGTCGGTGGTGATGATGGCTGGCAAATGGAGCGAAATAGTCTCAAGTCCGCCGTCAACTTCCCGCGTGACCGTCGCGGTGTCACCGCTAACTTCGACTTTTGATGCAAATGTAGCCTGACCCCAGCCCAGCAACGCGGCCAGCATTTGTCCCGTTTGATTGGCATCGTCATCAATGGCTTGTTTGCCAAGAATCACCAGGCCCGGTTGTTCCTTATCAACAACGGCCTTGAGCAATTTGGCAACAGCCAACGGTTGCAGTTCCACATCGGTCTCGATCAAAATGGCGCGATCAGCACCAATGGCCATGGCGTTGCGCAGCGTTTCCTGACATTGCAAGATGCCTGCGGAGACCGCGATGACTTCAGTGGCGACTCCTTTTTCGCGCAAACGAACCGCTTCTTCAATGGCGATTTCGCAAAATGGATTCATCGACATTTTTACGTTCGCGATGTCGACGCCAGAATTATCAGGTTTGACGCGCACTTTGACGTTGTAGTCAACGACGCGTTTGACCGGCACCAGTATCTTCACACATCTCTCCTTTGAGGGTATCGCTGCCTTGATGGGCACGGTCGCGACGCCAGCGCCGACCGAATCATCCGATTATAGAAATTTGCTGGGTCGCGTACGCAGGTCGCAGACTGCTTTAAGTGGGTGCTCTAGGGCTTGAAGCGCTTCTGGTACGCTGTTTCCGTAAATACAGCGTGGAGTAAAGGTAGTGCGGGAAACCATGGGTCAAGCTGGCCGCTACCTTATGGGTGCGGTCATCGCGTTGGCAATTGACGTGGCGCTGGTCACAGCAGGCGTGAAGCTTTCGCTGCCGGTATGGGCGGCGCGGTTGCTCGGGTTGCTTGCTGGAGTGACGACGACTTACTTCTTCAACCGTCGGTATACATTTGCGCCACAACACGCAGCGAGTTTTGCCGATTGGGGACGCTACTTGCTGCGGCAATCGGTGGGCTCAGCGCTCAATTTTGCAATCTCGTCGAGCCTGATGTACTGGTCTGACCGCCTTGTCTGGCAGATTTGGAGCGCGATTTTTTTGGGGGCCGGTGCCGGGTTTTGTGTTAACTTTTTTTCGGCGCGCCGGCAACTGCACGGCCCGTGACGTCGGCAACTGCACAGTCCGTAAAGCAGGTCAATCGGGCGGGCCATCGCGCTGACCCCGAATATCTACGGCAGTCGTGGGGTTCAGACTCGCTGCCGAGATCGGGGGTACCTGCGCTGCTGCCCGACCCATACGCCGCATGTATCCCAGGCCTGTTAACAGGACGCATGCGACCCAGAGCACTGCAATAAATCGGACGGATCGCCACGAGGGCTCTGCAAACATCAGGGCGATGCCTGCAATGACCAATATCAACGTGCTGAACGGAAACATCACCAAAACAGATGCACGATAGCGATGCCACCAGGAATGGCGCGCCCATTCGCGCAGGCCCTCCCACGATTCGGTCGGCGGCGGTGTCTCGCGCCGCAGCCAACTCATCGGTGCGTCCAGTCAGGCATGGGTTGTTTCTGGATAAAAGCGTCAATTCCGAGGCCGGCATCAACGCTGAGCATGTCTCGTGCCATACTGTCTCCCGCCATCGCGTAGGCGTCAGCCAACGAAAGATTGCGTTGCGCGCGCAACAACGCTTTGCCCGAGGCGAGCGCCGCGCCGGATTTAGACGCGATGGATTGCGCCCAGCGCTGGGCCTCTTGTTGCAGCGATGCGTTGTCAACGCAGCGATTCACCAGGCCCCAGCGCTCTGCCTGTTCGGCTGCGATAAAGTCCCCCGCGAACAACATTTCCGCAGCATGTTTGGCGGCAAGCGCGCGGGTAATTGCTACCGCAGGGGTCGAGCAAAACAGCCCAAGGTTCACGCCGCTGGTCGCAAATTTCGCGGAGCGGCCCGCAATCGCCAAGTCACACGCGGTCACTAACTGGCAGCCCGCAGCGGTCGCTACGCCCTGAACACAGGCGATCACCGGTTGCGGCATATCGGCAAGGGTGAGCATGACGTTTGAGCATTGCCTGAACAATTCTGTGAGCCATGCTTTCTCGGGGTGTGATCGCATTTCGCGAAGATCATGACCCGCACAAAACGCGCGACCCGATCCCGCAAGCAGCACCACGCGCACGGCACGATTTTCCCGAATTTCATCAAGCGCAATTTGCAGCGCCTTGATCATGCCGCTGGACAGCACATTGAACAGCAAGGGTCGGTTCAACGTCAACGTCGCCACCGCACCATCGGTCGAGCTCAAAACAAACGATTCTTCTACACTCATTTCTTTGGTACACACACTCAGATTGTCGGCAAGCTTATGGGCCATCGTTTATCCAAGATTACAACGAAAACGGGTGACGCGGGCACCACCGGCCTCGGCGACGGCTCGCGCATCGCGAAAAGTCATCCGCGCGTGGCCGCACTCGGCGACATCGATGAGCTTAATTGCGTCATCGGGCTGCTGCTCACCGAGCCGCTGCCCAACGCCTTGCGCGAATCGCTGACCGACGTCCAGCACGACCTGTTTGACCTCGGCGGCGAGATGTCAATTCCCGGATACTACGCGATCACTGATGCCCACGTTGAGCGTCTGGAAGCGCTCACCGAATCGCTCAATTCGGATCTGCCGATGCTCAAGGACTTCATCCTGCCCGGAGGCTCGCGCGCTGCTGCGTACGCGCATCTGGTGCGAACCGTAGGTCGGCGGGCTGAACGCACGCTGGTGTCGCTCGCTGACATTGCCGAAGTGTCGATGCCGTCGCGCATCTATCTCAACCGCCTGAGCGATATGGCGTTCGTGCTGGCGCGTGTGCTCAATCGCCTGAATGGTCAGTCGGACGTGCAGTGGCACAAGGGGCGCAGTGCCGGGGCGGCGACAGCGACCGAGTAATCCGTCCGTAGATTTGTAGGAGCGGCCCTGACCGCGATTGCAGTTAGAAAACTAGTGAAGTGTTGCGGAATTGATGCGACGAATAAAAACGATGGATTTTTCGTCGAATCTAGGCGCAAAGCACAGCAATAGCTAGCTATTGCGAGCATTTGCTGCGACGAGTCGGCGGAACAGAGGCGTGTTTAAGTCGCATGAAGAACGCCGCACTGCACCAGCTGCTTTGTTGAATTGAGATCGCGGCCACGGCCGCTCCTACAATGTCTGCTCTATAAGTACGTTTTGAAGCGGCACCATGAGCAGCAATCCTCTCCTCGACACTTGGGCTACGCCGTACGGCCTACCGCCGTTCGCGCTGGTCCATGCCGACCATTTTCCGCCTGCATTTGCCGCGGCGCTCGCCGAGCAACGAAATGAGATCGACGCCTTGGCCGCCGCGCACGACACGCCAACATTCGCGAACACGCTGGTCGCGTTTGACCGCAGCGGACGCAAACTAGCCCGCGTGCGTGAACTGTTTTTCAACCTTGCCGCGGCAGAAACGTCCCCAGCGCTGCAAAAAGTTGAACTGGAAATCGCACCGCTTCTGGCTGAACACAACAGTGCGATTTATATGAACGCCGGGCTTTTCGCTCGCATCAATGCGATTCATGCACACGCTGACTCGCTGGGGCTCTCGCTGGAACAACGGCGTATGCTAGATCGCGTGCATCTCGACTTCGTGCGCGCTGGCGCAAATCTCGTCGAAGTTGCAAAGGCGCGCTATGCACAAATTGTTGTCAGATTGGCTGGACTCACCACGCAGTTTTCGCAAAATGTGTTGGCCGACGAGGCCAGCTATCAATTGCTGCTAACGACAGAGGCGGATCTTGCGGGCTTGCCCGCGTTTTTGCGCAACGCCGCAAAAGAAGCCGCCGAGGCGCGTGGGCATACGGGTGAAAACGTGCACGCAATCACGCTGTCGCGTTCGTTGCTGGTGCCGTTTCTGACCGTTTCCGAACGTCGCGATTTGCGCGAACAGGCGCTCAAAGCCTGGCTCGCGCGCGGCGAGCATGCGGGTGCCAGCGACAACCGTCTGATCGCGCTTGAAATCCTGAAGTTGCGGCTCGAACAGGCCAATTTGCATGGTTACAAAACCTTTGCCGACTACGCACTGGTAGACCGCATGGCAGGGCAGCCGTCGGCCGTGCAGGATTTGCTCGGTAAGGTCTGGGAACCTGCGAAACAGCGCGCCGCTGCTGAGTTTGACGCGATCAGGGCAATGGCGCTGGCGACTGGCAATACGCACGCCATCGAACAGTGGGACTGGCGTTTCTACGCTGAGAAAGTTCGCCAGACGCGCTATCAGTTAGACGATGCCGAAACCAAGCCGTACTTCGAATTGAACGCGATGATCGGCGCGATGTTCGACTGTGCAGGCAAGCTGTTCGGGCTCTCGTTTGAAGAGAAACTGGGTGTGCCGATGTATCACCTGGACGTGCGTATCTTTGAAGTAAAAAATGCCAGCGGCGCGCTGGCTGGAATATTTTTGAGTGACAACTTTGCGCGTGCCTCCAAGAGCGGCGGCGCGTGGATGAGCGCGTATCGCTGGCAGTCGCGCATGACCGGTTCAGACGTCATTCCGATCATCGCGAATCACAATAATTTCGCAAAAGCACCGGCGGGCGAACCGACACTGTTGAGCCTCGACGACGTACGCACGCTGTTCCACGAGTTTGGTCACGGCCTGCACGGGCTGCTGTCGAATGTCACGTTCGAACGGCTCTCGGGCACCAACGTATTGCAGGACTACGTAGAACTGCCATCGCAATTATTCGAACACTGGGCGCTCGAATCCGTAGTGCTCGACAAGCACGCTCGGCACTACAAAACCGGCTCGCCAATTCCGGTGACTTTGCGCGAACGCATCGAAGCGGCGCGACTATTCAACAAGGGCTTTGAGACGGTGCAATACACGGCGAGCGCGTTGGTCGACATGGCGGCTCACGCGCTGACAAATTACGATGAATTCGACGTTGTCGCTTTCGAAAAAGCCGAACTCGCGCGCCTCGGAATGCCTGCTGCCATCCCGATGATGCATCGCCTGACCCACTTCCGTCATCTGTTCGCCGGTGACAGCTATGCGGCGGGCTACTACGTCTACATGTGGGCCGAAGTGCTGGACGCTGACGCGTTCGACGCGTTCGTCGAAGCCGGTGATCCGTTCGACCCGCCGACGGCTGAGCGGCTGTATCGCTACGTCTATTCGGCAGGCAATACCATTGAGCCACGTGATGGCTATGCAGCATTTCGCGGACGCGCCGCGAAGGTGGAGCCTATGCTGCGCAAGAAGGGGTTGCTGGAAGAGGCGTAACGTTGTGGGAGTGGCCTTAGCCGCGATTTCCGTCCAACACCTGTGTGCGTGTGCGTAGCCTATCGCGGCCAAGGCCGCTCCTACAAGTATCCGTTGATTACGTCTTCGTCTCAACCAACTCGATCTTGTAGCCATCCGGGTCTTGCACGAAGGCGATCGCTGTGGTGCCGCCTTTGACTGGGTCGGCCTCCGGCGTCACCTGCGCGCCTGCACGCTTCACGGCCTCGCAGGTGGTCGCAGCATCATCCACTGCAATCGCAATGTGGCCAAACGCGCTGCCCATGTCGTACGTCGGCACGCCGTAGTTGTAAGTCAGCTCAATCATCGCGCCGCTCTTTTCATCGCCGTAACCGACAAACGCCAGCGTGTATTTCTGCTCGGGCCGATCCGTCGTGCGCAGCACCTTCATGCCCATCACGCCGGTGTAGAAATCAATGGAGCGCTGCAAATCGCCGACGCGCATCATGGTGTGAAGGATTCGCATGGGGTGTCCTGTTGTTTGTTGTGTTGGTCGTCAGTAATTTTCCGGAGGCTGTGCATTCTCCTCAACTGCCGTCATTCTCGCGCAGCGGGAATCCAGAAAGGCGGACACGGAAGTCCAGATGCGAGCGGCATCGCTCCCGCAGTGAGGGCGGTGCCAAGTCGCACGTCGTAGGTAGGCAGCCCCTGCCCACCAAGCGGCAGCACAAAACAACACGCTGCCTACGCTAGCAATTTCAAAGCAAGAAATCGGCATCAACTTATCGCGGAACGCTAGGTTTCATATGGGCAAGACGCTATTTTGTACGTGAAGTCGGTTTTACGTATAAATGGGCGGTTTAGCCCATATGGAATGGGCGTCTTGCGTTGGAGTTGTTGCAAAACTGACTATCAACCCGCACCTGCTTGCCGACCGCCGCATCATGTGATCGGCGCTTGTCGTATCCTTCTGTCATGTCATCCGTCGTTTTTATCGAATCGTCGATGATCAGCTACCTGCCGTCGCGGCCAAGTCGCGACTTCGTGGCTGCGAGTCGTCGAGGAACACGGCGTCCGATTCCCGATGCAAAGTTCGCCCGAAGAATTAGGAGGCTGATCATGCTGGGTGACGCGTTAGCCGACGCAGTTCGCAACAACGGCGTGGCTTTTGCTGCGCGGTTCAGCAACGATGTCAATGCGATTTGCAGAGCGCCCTGGGACTAGGATCCCGTTTCCCAGTGATCCGGCTGCGGCTACAGTGGCGCGTGAGAGGCAATTGTGATCCGCGTATCTAAGCTAGCCTAGCCAGCCTCTAGCGCTGTTCTCGTTCTTTGGCTGCGAAAAGTCCGAGCAGTGGCACGCAAACCGTGGAGCGAATTTGATCGCATCCGCTGCAAGCATTACTGTTCGTCGTCAACCGCCTTTGCGTTTCGAATGAACATATCGCACGTTTATTTCTTGCTAGATTTTGGCTTCTGAGTGATCGAGTGGTCGTACTTGGACGCCAGAAGCAGAAACCAGGTACGTTTAAACCAAGAAGTGTCCTGATAACTTGCCATTTTGATCAGTTCATAGCAGTACAGAATCTTAATCACGCGTCCCAGTGTTGACCGCTCGTCCTCCGGGAAAGGTTGAAGCGTTTCTTTGATAACTTTAGTGATGGCGCATCCCAACCTAACGAATAATTTGAATTCTCCAGCCGCGTCTTTGTCGGACTGCGTTGACTCCTTCAATGAGTCAGCCCACGCATGATCCCAAAGCATGACGCGAGCGGGGAAGTAATCCCGCATCAAGTCGGGCGGGTCAAGCAAGCGAAGCGCTAGTTGTAGATGAAATCGCACTAGGTCATAGCACAAAGGCCACATTCCGAACCGTGCGAAGTCGATCAACTGAGTCCGTGACAGTTCGGGCGCAGCACCAGATTTTGCAGAGACGAGCAGGTTTCGAGGATTGAGATCACCGTGTTGCTCGTAAAAAGGAACTCTGTCGGCAATCGTCAGTACGTACGTCGACCAGCTCGCCGTGCGTTCGACCAGACCAGCGAGATTCTGACCAGCTACCTTAAAGTGGTCTCGCATCAAATTCCCCTGCTCGTCGCCAGAATTTAGTAACAGGTTCACCTTCGAAGCTGTGGTGCGTAAACGAGCAATATCGTCCTCAGAAAGTGAAAGCTTATCGCTCAGCCGTTTTGCTTTTTTCTCAGCAATTCCAAATTTAACCAACTCCGCAAGCCTGTTAACGGTGATGTCGGCAAGTTTTTGCGACGCTTTGTAGAAGTGGCCCCGGTTGTCTGAACAGCAAACCCCGATTATTAAGTGGAGGTTGGGCGGGTTGAAGCGCGATGTAGCTTTATCCACAGGCTGTGCACGG
>JAYVNO010000167.1:0-12984 GCA_043758415.1 Burkholderiales bacterium | reverse complement strand
CCGTCGTGAGGCGAGGACCAGGGCCACAGAGACGAGCGTATTAAGTTACGGTGAAACGCGGCAACCTCTACCCGGAGCAATATCAAATAGGCATGCGCAGTGAGTGGGCAACCACTCACCCAAGGCGGCTCGTTGGAGCATGCGGGTAGGTAGCTTGAGGCGCGTGGTAACACGCGTCCTAGAGGAATGACTGCTACGGCGCGCGGGTAAAACCGTTCGCCGACAGAACCCGGCCTATCGGCCGACTTCACTTTTTTACGCGGGATTCGAGGCCAGCGGCGATTAAACGCGCTCGGCGCTGGCCCGCTATCTATCCGGGCTTGCCGGCGTATTTGACGACCAGCGCCATCAACTGCTCATCCTGATAGGGCTTGCCAAGGTATTCATTTACACCAAGCTCCATCGCGTGCTTGCGGTGCTTCTCGGCCGTGCGCGACGTGATCATGATGATCGGAATGAGGTTTTGCCGATTGTCTGCTTTGATCGTCTTGGTGAACTCAAAGCCGTCCATACGCGGCATTTCGATGTCCAGCAAAATGACGTCAGGATTGGCATCCGACAGAATCTGCAGCGCATCGAGCCCGTCTTTCGCGGTGAGCGCTTTGTAGCCCTCACGTTCAAGCAGACGCGTGGTGATTTTGCGCACGGTGAGCGAATCATCGACCACCAAGACTACCGGAACCCTTACTTCGGCCGCCACCGGTATCGGCTCTGGGGGAATATAGGGGGCAGGACGTGTGAACGAGGCAACTGCGTCGATAACCGCGGGAGCAGGAGCGCGCTGCGTTGAAATCGGTGCCGGGGCTGCGACGGATTCTGGTGCTGGGTTTAAGACGGGCGGCGCAACGTTGAAAGTCGGTGCATCAACGATTTTGCGCGGCGATTCGGCCGCAACAGGAGGCGGCTCGACAGCGACGACGCCAGGGGCCACTGCAACGACGCGCTCAGGCGCAAAGCCGCCCGGAAAGAGCGTTGAAACTTTGCCGTCCAGTTCGCGGGCAAGCGGAACAACCGGCAGCGACGTAACCGCACGAGTGTCCCCCTCACGAGCCAGCATCAAGGTCAACGGATTCAGCAGCAAAGCGATGGTGCCGTTTGCGAGCACCGTTAAACCGGCGAGGCCCGGCACGCGCGCCAGCTGTGGGCCGTACGGCTTGGCGACAACCTCCTGGTTGTTGATGATGCGGTCAACCTGCACCGCCGCCATTGAGCCCCCGGCGCGCAGCACGACAACCGGCGCGTTGCGCTGGGCATCGACGTCGTGAACGATGCGCAGCAGCTCACCGAGCGAACGGAAGTCCAACGAGCGGCCGTCGTGGTCGATCCGACCCGTGGCAACCGCTGTGGCGCGCTCTTTCGCAGGCACCTGACGCACCTGCGCAATCAGCGAGGACGGTATACCGAAGATGGCCTTGCCGACACCGACCAGTAGCACTTGCGTTACAGCGAGCGTCAGCGGCACTGACAGCGTGAACGCGGTGCTGGTGCCCTTCTCGGTATGAACCTCAACGCGACCGCCGAGGGCGGCGACTTCGCTACGCACAACGTCCATACCGATGCCGCGACCCGCAACAGCCGTCATCTGCACAGCCGTCGAGAAGCCTGGCTGGAAAATGAATTCGATCAGCTGCCCGTCGGTTGGCGTTTCGTCAGCACCGATCAATCCCAGGGTGATCGCGCGAGTGCGCACCTGGTCGAGCGGGATGCCGCCGCCGTCATCGACCAGCGAAATGACGGCCTCGTTTCCCTGCTGGCGAGCGCTGAGTATCAACTCGCCGATGCCCGGTTTGCCCAGCGCGAGGCGCGCTGGTTCGGTTTCAACACCATGTGCGAGTGCGTTACGCACAAGGTGCTCAAGTACCGGCGCGAGCCGCTCCAGCACGCTACGATCAATCTCGATGCGACCGCCCTGAATGTCCAAATTGGCGCGCTTGCCGAGTTCTTTGGCTGTTTGCCGCAACACCCGATAAAGTCGGTCGGACACATTCGAAAACGGCACCGTGCGCAACGTTTGCAGGCGCAGTTGCACCGAGCGCGACAAGCGTGTTTGCGTAAGCAATGCGATATCGGCATCGGCCAGGTTTTTGAGCAGACTTTGCTGCACCGTCGCCACATCGTTAACGCCCTCGGCCAAGCCGCGCGTCAATTCCTGGAACCGGGTGTAGCGGTCAAACTCGAGTGGATCGAATTCGGACTCCTGGTCGAGCCGGGATTGAATCTGCGACTCGCCCTGAATCTCGATTTCGCGCAGCTGACCGCGCAAACGAACGACGGAAGCAGTCAAGTCGAGCAAACCCGCCTTGAGATTACGCATTTCGGCTTCGATCCGCGAACGGTGGATCGAAATCTCACCGGCTTCATCGGCCAGCTGCTCGACAGAATCACTGCGAACACGCAAGAAGGCGGCACCGGCGTCCGCCGCCAACGATGCCGGGACAACCGTTGATCGAGGCGCCTGACGGCGTTCAATCTCGGTCAGCGAAGGCGGCGCTGTGAACGCTGATACGACGGCGGCTGGTGTCGATGTTTCAGTCGGCGCAGCGACCATCAAGTCAGCCGCGATGTTGGCGTCTCCCGTGTCAAACTCTGGCTCAAGCGTCTCTGCGCTCGTTGGGGCCAGAGTCGCGAATCGAGGCAGAACCACATTTTTTTCGCCGCGCGTGAGCCGTTCAAGCAGGAATGCGATGTCGTCAAGATATTCGTCGAAATGGTCGAACACCGTCGGGGTGGGCTCATCGCCAGCGTCAAGCAAACGGGTCTCAAGGCTATGAGCAACTTCACCTAACCGCATCGCGCCCGCCATGCGCGCACTGCCCTTGAGCGTGTGCAGCGTGCGTTTAAGACCATCCGGATGGACGGGGTTGCGCACGTCGTGACGCCACGCATTTACCTGCGCGCTGGCGGTCGGGAACAGCTCCTGTGCCTCTTCAATAAAGATGGGCAACACCTGACCATCGATGTCATCGCGAACATCTGCCAGCGGATCTTCAAGACTGCGCGCGACGGGGATAACGACAAGGCGCGGCTCGACTTGCGTCATGATAGGTGCGTTCGCGGCAGCCGGGGCTGTCGCGGCAGCAGCAACGGCAGATTGCGCGACCCTCGGGCTCGATAACAAATTGCTGCCCGCGAAGTCGCTCGTTACTGCTGGCGCGACAGTCGCAACTGCCAGCACAAGAGGCTCGGCGAAAATTTGCGAGACGACGGGGGCCGGCGGTGCCGCAGTTTCCACCGTTGCGGTAAGAGACTTCCGAACTGGAGCCGGCGCGACAGGTGCGACAGGTGCGACCACGACGTGGACGATGCTACGGGGTTCCGCGACGTCGACCATTGATGCCGTGGGCTCGGCCCACAAACTCGCGCCGACGTTGGCCGCTGGCGCTTGCACAGTGAAAGCGGCAACCGGAACGTCGAGTAACTCATTGATGTCTTCAACCGGTGCCGAGACGTCAGGCGAAACGACGGCAAAAGGCACATCGCGCGCGGCCACCTTCGAAGGCGCTTTGATCACCGCTGGAGCCGTTAGCGGCAACTCAAGCGCGCGCGCTTCGGCGCGAGTTTGCTTCAGCAGCTCGATTTCGACACCCAGGTCCGAAGTTCCGATCTCGGCAATCAAGCCATGCAGTTGCAAGCGGGAGCGCTCAATGTAGGTCAGCTCTTCAGGCGACATTCGCGACTGCGCCTGAAGGCGCAATGTGGCTGTACGCAATGACTGAATTGCGGCAGCGAATACGCTGATCACAGACGCCGTGCGGCCCGAGCGCCGGATCGCCATCAAGGCACTTTCGAGCATGCCCGCAAAGTCTCCAATCTCCAGAAAACCAGCTGTACGATGGATGCCGCACAGCGTGTGGCCAGCGCGTATCATGGCGTCGCTCGGCGGCAATTCAGAATCGAACTGCATCAGAGTCAGTTCGTAATCGAGCGTCTGCAAATGCACGCGCGTTTCGTCGGTCAATATCGAAAACAGCGCCCGTGAAACCGACACCCCGAGCACATGAATTTCGTCACCCTGCGTGTACATCGTCAACCCGAAATCAGGAGCGACGCTCTCGACCCGTTCTGGTGTAGGGTTGGTTGCCGCTGAATCCTGTAGTGTTGGCAAATCAAGCGGCGGACTTTGCGCTGCCAGTGTCGTGGCGGTTGGTTCCGAAGCCTCGTCCATGGCAAGAGTTGCAACAGCGTGCGTCAGCAATGTGTCCAGCTCCGCCTCGCCGATGTCGAGGACCTCGGGTTCAACGACAGGCCGCAGTGCCTCTGTTACTGCAATCGGCGCTGGTGCTTGCTTTGCAATGCCCGGCGTGGGCTCATCCGCAAGTTTCGCACTGATCGTGCCACGCGGCGCGCAGTTTGCAAGCAAGGCGTCCAGTGTCGACACTTCAAGCTCAACGCGATACTTGGTCCGCAAATCTTCAATCCATGCACTGAAACGCTCAACAGCAGCGCCGATTAGCTGGAGCTCTGGCTCGTTGATCGGACGCTCTGCTTCGAGCGTAGCGTTAAGCACCCTTTCAACTCGCCAGGCAACCTCGGCCAGAGCGGTTTGACCCACCATACGACCGCTGCCCTTGAGAGTGTGGAAGGCCCGCCGCGTGTCAACCAGCACGTCGCGGCGGTCATGATGAACGGAAAGCTCAGCGTGCTGTGCGCGCACCGCAGCAACGACCTCGACCGCCTCTTCCACGAAAATTTCCAGAAGCGCGGAGTCTTGTTCGTCCTGATGCGACCTAATCAGTCGCGACGTTTCCCTGGAGGTCGGCGGCAATAATGCGTTGCCTCCAACGACAGCTGCCACCGCCGCCGTCAGCGCGGCAGTTTGCGTGTTTCCGTTATCCAGAAGTCGGAGCGCTTCGTTCGACGCTTCCGACAATCCAGGATCAGCCAATAATTCGGCGTCCTGACGTACGCCCTGAAGGGTCGAGCGCAACGAGTCGCGCAACTTTGTGCTGTCGGGCTCGTCAGTAAACGCACGTGCGAGTGGCCGCAGCAGGCGCTGACGCTCCGCAATGGATGCCTCAACGCTTTCCTCGATGTCTAAGGTTTCTGGTGCGGCTTCACCGCTGAATCGACGCGTCAGTCCGGCAAGGATTGCACCCGCGTCTTGATCGCGGCGTTCGCGCACGTCAACGTAGAAGCTCAATCCCGCCAAAACGTCGGCCAGAGAATCAATCTCTTGCGTGCTTAGCGTCTCGTCGAGACGAACCAGCTCAATAAGACGATCTGATGTCTTGGTGAGCAAATCGTTGGCTTCATTCCAGCCAAGCATACGCATGGCGCCGGAAACCTGGCCCAACAATGCGGGCACAGGCTTCAATTCGTCGACCGCCAACCGATCACGGAAGACAGCATCGAGCGCCTGCTCGACGATTCGCATATTGCTGCGAATTTCGCGAGCGACCTGCGAAATCGTCTGCTTCTCCTGCGCCAAACGGGTCAGCGAATTCGCTTCGATTTCCGCGCGCAGTTCCGCCGGAATTGGCGCGTTGGAAGCAGCATAAGACAGACGCTGTACTGCACGATCAACCTGGTTGCGGAACGACGCGGGCAGCGCCGCGATGTGCTCCAGCGCCGTCTCGATGAGGATTAGGCTGGTTGCGAATTCAATTGACAAGTCAGCGCTAACTGATTTCGCGTCGTTCACTGAGTTGGCGGCGTTTGCAATGCTGCGGCCCAAATCCGAAAAATCTGGCATCTGCAACGCGTCACACGTGCGCGGCAAATCAACTGCCGACTCGCGAAGGCGAACCAGAGCATTGCTGCGGCCAGCACTGAGGCTCGTCCACGCGTCTTTGCAGCGCGTCAATATCGCGCCAAGCGCGTCAATGGTCGGCTGCAAAGCAACGACGTCGATTTCGCGCGGAATCCGCTTGGGCACTAACACCTCTAACTCGTAGAGTGCCTTGACACTGTCAACGAGCGGATGCCCCGTCTGGGCGCGCGCGACGTGATACAGCACCTCCCGGCGCAAGCGATCCGCGACACGGGTGGAGCCTTCAACAAATCGGCGCACCTGAAGATCCACGCGAGCCATCAACTGCTTAAGCGCCGTTGACGAATCAAGCTGTCCGCCATGTGCGGCCTCGAGCAACGCATGCGTAGCCCACCAAAAGGAACGCTGCGACGGCAGCGGATAGGCTGCCTCTATCTCGGCTATGGCTCTACGCATCTGGTCGAGCCCGACTTCGCTGCCGCGCAGCCACAGCAGCAGCCCCTGCTGAAAATCACGGCGCTGACGCAGCAGAAAGGCGGGCATGCGAGACGGTTCGGGGGACTCCGCATTGACAATTTTTGTGGGACGACGCGATAGATCCGGGAAGAACAAATCAGCGGGACCAAATTTTGAGCGCCGAAGCTTACCCAGAGCGAGGTATTCAGAGATAAATTTAAGGGGCACTGGCGGCGATCCGCTAGCCATCTCTTTCAGGTGCGACAGCAGTCGCCTGCAACCCCGATCAACGAGATCAAGCGCCTCCAAAGGCACCACCTCAATGTCCGCCGCAAAGTGCTTTTCAAACTCTTGCACCAGAACGGCGAGTCCCTCAATGCCAACCAACTCGAAGGCACCCGACACTTGGTGCAGTTCATAGCGGACGCCGCTTTGCAACGCTGCGCTCGGCGAAGACCGCAATTTTTCGATGGCTGCCAGAGCACGTAGCAGGGCGCTGTCAATTTCCGCCTTTACCCACGTGATGGGGCCGCTATCCAGTTCCAGCGGAATATCAATCGCCACGGTGTTCCCGATCCTGCCTGTTTACACCTTGAAGCCCGCGACTGAGCCGCGGAGCGTTTGCGCCAATCGTCCCAATTCCTCGATGGAAACGTTGGTTTGTTGCGTGCCGCGAGAGGTTTCCTCGGTCACCGCAAGAATGTCTTGCATGCCGCGCGTTACTTCGGATACGGAGGTTGACTGCGTCTGCGTTTGCGCCGAGATATTTCCCACCAGCCCCGCAAGATCTCTTGAGACACGGCTGATTTCAGAGAGTGCCTGACCGGCGGCGTCGGACAAGCGCGTTCCCTCGACCACACCTTGCGTCGTCTTCTCCATCGCGTTCACCGCATCCTGAGTATCTGCCTGGATGGCGCGTACCAGCGCTTCGATCTGCTTGGTCGCTTCACCAGAGCGTTCAGCCAATCGCTGCACCTCTTCAGCAACCACCGTAAATCCGCGACCGGCTTCACCAGCGGACGCCGCCTGAATGGCAGCGTTTAGCGCCAGCACGTTGGTTTGTTCAGTAATGTCAGAGATCAGCTCCACGATCTCGCCAATTTCCTGCGAGCTTTCGCCGAGCCGTTTGATCCGCTTCGAGCTTTCCTGAATTTGCGCACGAATTTCGTTCATTCCCGAGATCTGGTTCTGAACAGCAGTTGACCCAAGCTCGGCAGCGCTCAGCGACTGCTGCGCCACTTTCGCGCCTTGGGTTGCCGATTCGGAGACTTCGTTAATAGATTGCGCCATCTGCAATACCAGCGCGCTGGAGCGTTGAATTTCGCCAGATTGACGTTGCGACGCTTGGTACAAACGTTGCGAAATCGCTTGAGCGGCCTGCGTCGCACCGGCGACCTCACCCGTGGTGGCATTAATATCCGATACTACTTTGCGCAACTCGTCCACCGTGAAGTTGATGGAGTCGGCAATCGCGCCCGTCACGTCTTCCGTCACGCTGGCTTTGACCGTCAAGTCGCCATCAGCCAGAGTACCCATTTCGTTGAGCAGCCGCAAAATAGCTTCCTGGTTACGTTGGTTTTCACGTTCATTTTCAGCGGCGCGAACACGCGCTTCGTTCAGGAACAAATACCCCAATGCCGCACCCAACAACAGCGAGAGCAACCCCGACGCAGCAGCCAGGTATAGCGCGAAATTAGCCGTACTGCCAGCTCCTTCGTACGCGGTCGACAAAGACTTGGCACCCGCCATCAACGGCTCCGCTTCAGTCGCGATCACCTTAGCCGCTTGTTTGCCAGCCAACAAACGAGGCATGGCGCGCAGCACCTCCACCAGGCGACGTTCTGTCTCCTGAAATCTTGCGCCCAGTTCAGTCAACGTTTGCCGCGCCTCACCGTCACGGATCGCGCTGATGCGCAGCGCTTCGCTGCCTTGGAGCAGGCCGTTGACGATGTCACGAAACGTGGCGGTGTCTTTACCCAGCAAGAATGCGACATCAGAATCAACCTCATCGCCAATTAACGCGTTGGCGTTTTTGGCGATGCGCTGCGTCAGCATGACGAGGTTATTGGCCAAAGCGAATTCGCGTCCGCTGGCGTTGGAAAGTTGGGTGGCCAATTGCTCGGCGAGCTCAAGCAACCCCTGATTACCTTGATTTACATTGCCTACAGCTTGCGACAAGGACGTGAGAATTGCGCGCGCCGAGACCAATTCGTCTACCTTTCCATCGACCACAGTCCAGCGTTTCTCAAGCTCAGTAAGCGCGCCACGTACGTTTTCGGACTGAGGTTCGTTGATGTTTACACCACGATAATCGCCGCCCGTTGACAGTGCCTTTAAGTTGCCGCGAAACTGTTCACGACTCGATTGCAGTACATCAAAACCAGTCGCGCCGCCCATTTCGGACTGCGCGCCGCCGCGCGCCAGTCGCTGCGCAAGCATTTGCATTTCTGTCGCGGCAGCGATCTGTGCCGAGTTCTTGCGCGCTTCGATCGCATAGAGTCCGAAAAGAATCAACATTAAGACGAATGATGTCACCAGCGCTGTACCAAGATATTGAAACTGTTTCGCCGTTGACAGGTGCCCGATCAGCGGGAGCTGTCTGACGGCCCTGCCGCCGCGAGCCGCTGCCCGCAATTGCTCAACCACTGATACCGCACGAGTCGGATCATAGGCGTTCGCCATCCCGCTATCGCCCGCCAGGGGCGCAGCAACGACGGTCGGGATATCCGCCATGCTCGCAGATCCCTTGCCCTTGAAGACTTTCCCCAATTTCAGCTTCATAGCCCCCACCCTTTAATATTCTCAGCGGACAATTTGCAAAAACTCAGCGTCTGACGCAAGTTGCTCAAGATTTACTTCAATCCAACCGACACCATCCCGATCCAGCCAGGACGCGCCCTCCCAAGCTCGCCGACGCGATGTATCGTGTGGTTTCATTTCGTCCAGCAAGCGCAGGCCAACAACTCGCGTCACGACGAGTCCGGTCCGTTGTTTGCCGAGCCGTTGCCCGAGCAGTATCAACCGTCGGGCACCTATATCCGATGTAAATTGCAAACCTATCCATGCGGCAAAGTCGCTTACCGCGTAAAGCGTCCCACGTACATTGGTCACCCCCATGAACCAAGGTTGCGTCAGCGGCACTGGCGTTACCTGGCCGATTGGCGCCACTTCGGAGATATCGTCGAGGTTCAGCAAGTAGCCGCGATCACCGACCTGCACCGCCAACCGCGATTGACGCTGCGGCAATTCTGCGGCCTGACGCAATCGTTGCGCCAGCGCTTGTTGAAAGTCGCGCAGACGATTGCGGTCACGCGCCACAGCGAGCTCCCGCCGCGAAGACCGCCAGACCAGCTCGACAACAACGCCCGCCGCGTGTTGCGTGCGTAGCACCTGAGGCTGTTAGTTTGGGGACTGCCGACATTACCTGTTATCTACTCCAGACGACCGATTTTTTCAAGCAGATCGCTAGCTAGTATCGGTTTTACGACGTAGTCACGAGCACCTTGACGGAGACCCCAAATCTTGTCGGTTTCCTGACTTTTTGTGGTGCAAATAATGACGGGGATGTGTTTGGTGACGTCATCGCGCGCGATGACACGTGTCGCCTGAAACCCATTTAAGCCGGGCATGACTACATCCATCAAAATGAGATCAGGCAACAACATTTTGGACTGCACAACGGCCTCTTCGCCACTGTCGCAGGTGTTGACCTCGTAGCCAGCCCTTCGCAAAATTTCGGAAATTGCGTGGCGTTCGGTCGGGGAGTCATCCACAACCAGAACCTTTTTTACCGACATAGCGCTTCTTTCCTGCCTAATTTGCTCGTTGGTCGGCGAACGACGCAACCGCGGAAATCAAACTTTCTTTCGTAAATGGTTTGGTCAAATACTGATCCGAACCTACCATCCGTCCACGAGCACGATCAAACAATCCGTCTTTTGACGAGAGCATTACCACCGGGGTGCACTTGAACTTCGCGTTCTTCTTGATGAGTGCGCAGGTTAAATATCCATCCAGACGGGGCATCATGATATCGACAAAAATCACGTCCGGGCGATGATCCGCGATCTTGGCGAGCGCATCAAAACCATCCTCAGCAAGAATGACCTGACATCCCGCCTGCAGCAGAAATATCTCGGCACTCCGGCGGATGGTGTTGCTATCGTCAATCACCATGACTTTAAGCCCATCCACATCGGACGGGATGGCATTAGGCGCAGTCAAATTCATGACCGTGTTGACCGGGAAAGAACATTGTCATGCAGTTTGCCATGGCTTAACTCACTTTGCATCGTATCGCCTGCTTTTTCTACGACTTTTCTGTGCGCTGTCGGGACGCTACAACGATTGCGACTCGTATTAACCCAAACGACTTGTTCGAAAAGCAACGCTCACGAATGAACGAGTTGCTTATAAATTTTGAGGCGACTTTAGGCCCAAGAAAAGTTTGTATGCAACGTTATCCGTTTCCTCTACCCACGCATATCCAACGTCAGCGATTTGCCGCAAAAAGTCAGCAAACTGCCGTTGTCCGTCCGTCGGCGCCTGGATGCCGGCCAATACGCGCCCCACATCTGACCCGTGATTACGGTAGTGAAACAACGTAATGTTCCAGCTGTCGTCCATAGCGCGCAAGAACTGCGCCAGTGCGCCCGACCGCTCTGGAAAATCGAAGCGGAACATGCGCTCACCTTGCGCGCCGGGGGCGTGGCCTCCTACCAGGTGGCGCACATGCAGCTTTGCCATCTCGTTTTCCGTGAGGTCGACTGCGCCCATACCAGCACGTTTAAACTCTCTAATTAGGTCAGCAACTTCCCTTTTCTGCGCAATTTCGACGCCAACGAAGACGTGCGCCGCCACGCCTCCGGCATAGCGGTAGTTAAATTCAGTGACGGATCGTGGCCCGAGAACATCGCAAAACGCCCGAAAGCTGCCGGGTTTCTCGGGTAGGGTTACTGCGAGTACCGCTTCTCGCGACTCGCCAATGACGGCACGTTCCGCGATAAACCGCAACCGGTCGAAATTCATGTTCGATCCGCAGGCCACCGCGACAAACGTTTTGTCGCGAGACCGATGTTTGGCGGCGTATTTTTTAAGCCCCGCAATCGCAGCAGCTCCCGCGGGCTCAAGGATGGAGCGGCAGTCGGTGTAGACGTCCTTGATCGCCGCGCAGATTTCGTCGTTGGTGACCAAGACCGTGTCATCGACGTATTGCTGACACAGCCTGAACGTCTCGGTGCCCACTTCCTTAACTGCCGTGGCATCCGAAAAGAGGCCGAGTGTCTTGAGCTTGACGCGATGGCCAGCCTTCAGTGATGCAACCATGGTAGCTTGATCGGCCGCCTGAACAGCAATAATCTTGGTCTTGGGGCGTACTGCCTTGACGTACGCGGCGATACCCGAGACAAGTCCGCCGCCGCCAACGGCCACGAAGATCGCGTCAATATCACTTTGATACTGGCGCAATATCTCCATGCCAATCGTGCCTTGACCCGCGATGACATCGGGGTCGTTGTAAGGATGAATGAACGCTTTCTTTTCAGCTTTCACAATATCCTGCGCATATTCATACGCATCGGAATAGGACTCGCCATGCAAAATCACCTTAGCGCCGCGTGCGCGAACAGCATCGACTTTTATGGTCGGCGTGGTGCGGGGCATGACGATCGTTGCGTCAACGCCCAGCTTCTGAGCCGCCAGTGCGACGCCCTGCGCGTGGTTGCCGCTACTTGCGGCAACTACGCCCGCAGCCAGTTGGCTGGGTGGCAGGTGCGCCATCTTGTTGTACGCACCACGCAACTTGAAGGAGAAGACGGGCTGCTCATCTTCGCGCTTGATGAGCACTTTGTTGCCGACGCGCGCGGAAAGCAATTGAGCGTGGACAAGAGATGTTTCTTTGGCGACGTCGTAAACCTTCGCATTCAAGATGCGGGTCAAATAGTCCAAAATTTAGTCCTGACAGTGGCGAACCGCGACGTTTCCGGAAGCGGTATCGCAAACGATGGGTAGCGCAAAATAATGCACGAAATTTTAGTCGTGCGCTGTGGTGAGCTATGCGCAAACCTGCAATATGCAAATTATTAATAAAGACGCGCAGAAGCTCGCCGCTGCACAGAAAGCGCTCGAATACGTGCAACCGGGCCGCGCACTTGGTGTTGGCAGTGGTAGCACGATCAATATTTTATTGCACTTCTTACGAATGTCGCCCACAGCATTCCCGGCGCGGTTGCGGCGTCTGAGAGCAGCGCAGCGGCACTGCGCGATGGTGGCGTTGCCATACTCGATCCCAACGACGTGTCAGATCTCGCCGTCTACATCGACGGCGCAGATGAGGTCGACAACGACCTGATGTTGATTAAAGGCGGGGGGGCAGCCCTCACCAGGGAGAAGATACTTGCCAGTGCAGCCCGCCTGTTCGTGTGCATGGTGGATCCGTCTAGGCGTGTCAACATGCTTGGCAAGTTTCCCTTGCCAAGAGAAGTCATTCCGATGGCACGGGTCTAGTTTGTCGCCGAATTGTGGCGCTTGGAGGCGTACCTTCGATTCGTGCGGGCGCCAGGACTGACAACGGAAATTCAATCACCCCGCGCCAAGGCGCGGGGTATTGTGAGTTGGGCAAGCGAACAAAGCTTACGCCGCAAGCGGCGGGGAATTCGATCCCAAGAGATTCAATTATTGACGTAACTAAATGAGGTAATCCCCCGGCTTTGCCGGGGGATTCACGGAGTTTGACCGTGTGGAGCGGTCATAGATGCTTCCAATCCGACCAAGGAAAGGAAACATCGAATGAAAGACTATCAGAGCCTCGCGCATACGCG
>JAYVNO010000166.1:0-4308 GCA_043758415.1 Burkholderiales bacterium | reverse complement strand
TCGATGAGGAGCTGACCAAGATCAAGGAGAATCCTGCCTTGGTCAGGCAATTCTTTAAACATCCAACTGTCGCCTATATTTCTGACTTATGAGTAATTGGGACGATGTTCGGCAGCCAACGAAAGGCAAAGCGGGCTTGCCGGAGTACGGAATCTCCAAGCTGGCCAACGTGCTGTTCAGCGCGGAACTGGGCCGCAAGCTCGCGGGCACGGGCGTCACGACTTACTCATTGCATCCCGGCGTCGTCGCTACCGACGTGTGGCGCGAGGTGCCTGCCTTCATTCGTCCGTTGATCAAGCTCATGATGATCTCCACCGAGGAGGGCGCGACGACCACGCTTTACTGCGCGACGTCCCCGGAAGTGGGCAATCAAACGGGCTTGTACTACGACAAATGTCGCGTCAAGGAGCCGAGCAAAGTGGGGCAGGACCTGGCGCTCGCGGCGGAGCTGTGGCGACGCAGTGAGACGTGGGTTCGATAGATTGCCTGGCTACGAAATTAGCGCTGTGGAATTCGATGTCGTGCTACATGACGGCTGCCGTCGTTCATGTCGTTGGGTCGCAGTGCGGCATGCTTGGTTATGCGACCCTTCATTCGTTCCCGCCATAGCCTGAACGAGCTGGCTTTCATGTGCGCCCGCATGAGTTCAATGACCGCTGATTCGTTCAGGCCAAATTGGGTCTGAATCGCCTCGAACGGCGTGCGATCCTCCCACGCCATTTCGACGATGCGCGAGATGTCGCCGTCCGATAGATTGGTTGTCGCCAACGTCTTCATACCGTTGAATGTCGCGTAAGCAGCGTTTGCATCAAGACTCGTCCACTTTGCCGCGCAATGTTTTGATCTGCCCGCGTTGCGTTTTACCCTCAAGGCGACGTTTTTTGGAGCCCAGCGTTGGCTTGGTCGCATGACGCATCAGCGGTGGCTTTGCAACACTCTGCACCAGGTCCAGCAGTCGGGCAATCGCCTCGCGTTTGTTCGCCTCTTGCGTGCGTTGGGTTTGCGCCTTGATCACCAGCACGCCCTCGGTGGTGATGCGTGAATCAGCGAGCGCCGTGAGCCGCGCCTTCACGCCAAACGGTAAGCTCGATGCCGCAATGTCAAAGCGCAACTGCACCGCCGACGAAACTTTGTTCACGTTTTGTCCGCCCGCGCCCTGCGCGCGGATCGCGGTGAACTCAATCTCGGTCAGCGGAATTTCGATGCGGGACATGGTGTTTTCGGTGGATTACCCATTGCTCGGCGGGCCGTCGCTGGTGAATAATGCGGTGACAACCAGCGCTATTTCAACATGCTTTCAGACATCGATATTGCGCAGCGTGCGACGTTGCAACCCATTTCGACCATCGCTCGCACGCTGGGCATTCCGGATGAGCATCTTGAGCCGTATGGACGCACCAAAGCCAAGGTGTCCTCCGAGTTCATCACCATCAAGGATCGTCCCCGCGTCAAGCTGATTCTGGTGACGGCCATCAGTCCGACTCCGGCGGGCGAGGGCAAGACGACGACTGTGGGTCTCGGCGACGCACTGAACCATGTGTTGTAGGCCACTGGCGAACAGGCGATTGTGTGTCTGCGCGAGCCAAGCCTCGGGCCCGTGTTTGGCATGAAGGGCGGCGCGGCAGGTGGCGGCTATGCGCAGATCGTGCCGATGGAGGGCATCAATCTGCATTTCACGGGCGACTTCAGCGCCATCGCGCTTGCGCACAACCTGCTCGCCGCGTTGCTCGACAATCACATTCATCACGGCAACGCGCTCGGCATTGATGTGCGCCGCGTGACGTGGAAGCGCGTGCTCGACATGAATGATCGCGCGCTGCGGCAAATCACCGTGGCGCTCGGCGACCCGGCCAACGGCTATCCGCGCGAAAGCAGTTTTGACATTGTGGTCGCGTCGGAAGTCATGGCGATCTTGTGCCTTGCTGATTCGTTGAAGGAATTAAAACGACGACTCGGCAACATCGTCGTTGGCTACTCCCGCGATAAACGACCCGTCACCGCGAGCGATCTCAAGGCGCAAGGTGCGATGGCTGTGCTCATGAAAGACGCGCTCCAACCCAATCTCGCGCAAACGCTGGAAGGTACGCCAGCCTTCGTTCACGGTGGCCCGTTTGCCAACATCGCGCACGGTTGCAACACCGTGCTCGCGACGCAAACAGCGTTGAAGCTGGCTGACTATGTCGTGACTGAAGCAGGTTTCGGTGCCGATCTCGGCGCCGAAAAATTCATCAATATCAAATGTCGAAAGAGCGGGCTCAAGCCTGATGCCGTGGTGCTCGTCGCCACCATCCGCGCACTCAAATATCACGGTGGCGTCTCGCGAGAGAATCTCTCGCAGGAGAACCTCGCGGCACTTGATTCAGGCATGGCTAATCTTGGGCGGCACGTTCGCAATTTGCGTGAAGTGTTCGGTGTGCACTGCGTCGTTTCGATCAAGCGCTTCGATGCCGATACGGCCGCAGAGATTGATCTGCTGAAACAACGCGTTGCCGCGATGGGCGTGCCGATTCATCTCGCGACACACTGGGCCGATGGCGGTAAAGGCGCAGCTGATGTCGCGCGCGAAGTGCTGGCGTTGTGTGAGGAGCCCTGTGAGCTGATGTTTGCTTACGTCGATACCTTGCCGCTATGGGAAAAAGTGCGCGCAATTGCGCAAAAAGTTTACGGCGCGGCGGACGTTGATGCCGACGCATCGGTGCGTGCAGCTATTGAGCAGTTGCAAACCAACGGCTACGTTCACTTTCCGATTTGTATCGCCAAAACGCAGTATTCATTCTCCAGCGACCCCGCGCTGCGTGATGCACCGTCTGGATATCGATTGACCGTGCGCGAAGTAAGGCTCGCGGCTGGCGCTGAGTTCATCGTCATGGTGTGCGGCGACGTGATGACCATGCCCGGACTACCCAAAGTGCCGGGTGCGGAGCAGATTGATATTGATGACGATGGGCAGATTGTTGGGTTGTTTTGATTAGTTTAGGTGTACCGGGGACATCGTTCATCTACGCCGTGAAAAGTCCGGCCGCATGAAAAACATGGTGCCTGAGTTTTTTTGGAAATTGAGCAACCCCGCAGGTTAAGACCAGAAGCGGGTGAGAAGCACAACGCCTGAGCGCATAAGGTGCCGCGATGGGTTGTTTTTAATTGGCGCACACGAATGATGCGGCAATCCGCGCGATGAGGCGTATGATTGTTCGGGGTCGCATCAAAATCTTTCATAAGCGACCAACGGAGGCCACCATGAAACTCGTCCCCTGTCTTGCCGCGCTCCTGTTCGGCCTATCGATGATTCCGCCTGTTGACGCGCAGCCAGACTATGCCAAACAACAATACGAACGTCAGCAATTTGAACGTCGCCGCGCCGCAGACGCCAAACGTCTGGAAGTTGCGCAGGCGGAAAAAGTGAAGCAACGAAAGATTGCGGAGCGCAAGCAGCTTGAAAAGACGCGTGCAGCACGAGCGAAGGAGAAGCGCGGCGACGAAATTGCGCGTGCCAACCGCCAAGCCGACAACAAGAAGGCCGAGAGGGCAGGCAATGCCAAAACCGATCAGCGTCGCGCCGATCAGCGCGCGGCAGACAAAAAGGCGGATCAGCGATCATCCGATAAAAAAGCCGACCAGCGTGCAGCTGATCGTCGCGCTGATCAACGTGCGGCAGATCGGCGTGCGGCGTCAAAACGTCGCTGAGTTAGTTGCCCCAATCGATATCGGTCACCCTTCGTTGTGCAGACCTAAACTCCGAGCAACACGTGCAATCGCTCTTGTAGCGACTGCAGTTCTGCGGAATTTCCGGTGATTACTACGCGACCTTTTTCCATCCCGGTGTGATGGTCGGCTAGCGGCAGCATTGCCTTCAGATCTTTATCGATCAGCAGCATCGCGAGGTTCTCGGCTTTGAGCTTGCCTAGCGCACGCCAGATGTCGGCGCGCACGAGCGGCGCCAAGCCTTCGGTGGCTTCATCGAGGATCAAGAGGCGCGGGTTGGTCATCAGCGCGCGGCCGATGGCAAGCATCTGTTGTTCGCCGCCGGAGAGCGTGCCGCCGAGTTGACTCATGCGTTCGCCGAGACGCGGGAACAGGCCGACTACTCGATCAAGGTTCCATCCGTTGCCATTGTTAGAGTTCGCCGTCGCGATCAGATTTTCGCGTACTGTCAGGCTGGGGAAGACTTGACGGCCTTCGGGTACGAGGCCGAGGCCGAGCTTGCCGATAACGTGTGGCGCAGCTTTTGCGACTTCTGCTCCGGCAAAACTGATGCGTCCTGCCGTCGGCGTGAGCCAGCCACAAAGGCATTTCACCAGCGTGCTTTTG
>JAYVNO010000165.1:0-4309 GCA_043758415.1 Burkholderiales bacterium | reverse complement strand
GCGACCCACCGTCATCCGCCGCGCACGGGGGTCGCGGCAAGCCGCTCCTACAGCATCCGAATGCATCGGTAGGGTGGGCAGCCCTCTGCCCACCAAGGCTTTGCAAACGCGGCGGGTTTGGTGGGCACGGGGTGCCCACCCTACGCAGCGAGCGGTATCAGCTTTTTCGTAAGAGCACCGTCTCGATTGGGCAGAAACGCATAAAACGCGTGTTGTCGATTTATGGCTGTTCACCGCACGCAGCCCAAGCAAAATAAGCGTTTCACCAAAAAGCTGATGTGAACTCAAACGAAATCTAGAACGGAAGTTTCATCCCCGGCGGCAGGTTCATGCCTGCGCCGAGTGAGCCCATCTTGGCCTCGGATTGCGCCGCGAGCTTGCGCGTGGCATCGTTGATCGCAGCGGTGATCAGGTCTTCCAGCATGTCCTTGTCGTCCATCACGCCCGCGTCGATCTGCACGCGTTTGCAGTCGTGCTTGCCGGTGATCGTGATTTTGACCATGCCCGCGCCAGCCTGGCCTTCAACTTCCATCGCGGCAATTTCGTCCTGCGTTTTTTTGAGGTTTTCCTGCATGCGCTGCGCCTGTTGCATGAGGCCCGCCATTCCGCCTTTACCGAGCATGTGTGTCTCCAGTTTCTTTAATCATTGGCTTGAATGCTACCTGCGCGAACTCTGCCTTGACCCTCGGTGAGCAGCACCTGAACCGCGGGGTCGGCCATGAAGGCGATCTCGGCAGCGGTCTGCTTTTCGTCCTTGACCTGCTTGTCGCGCACGGCCACCGATTCACCTGCGCCGTCGGTGAGTTCGATCTCAAGTTTCAGGGCGCAGCCGAAGTATTCGGACAGGGTGTTTCCGAGGCGCTCTTTTTGCGTGGCGAGCGGACGTTTATCTTGCGGCAGCGCGAGTTTGATGAGGTTTTTGTCCCAACTGATCAGCGTGCTGTGACGCGCGAGTTCGCGCGCTACGGCGGCGAGCGGGAGGCTTTGCACGAGGCTGTGCCAGTCGCCGTCGAATTCGCGTTGGGGCACCGCTTCGCCAACGCGCGACGCTGGGTCTGCCCCCTCTCTCCTCGCGGGAGAGGGTTGGGGTGAGGGGGATGATGGCGCTGCGCGCACTGTGGATTTCGGAGTTGCACCAGCCCCCTCACCCTCCGCCTTTCCCAACGAAGGCCGCGAGAGGAGAGGGGACGCCTGCGGCGCACGCATAGGCGTAGCCTCCCGAACCGGCTCATTGCCGTTACTCGGCGCAAACGCCAGCAGCCGCAAAAACGTCATCATCAACGCCGTCTGCTCATCGGGCGCGAGGCGCAAATCGTCCCGTCCATGCAGCGCAATTTGATAGTAGAGCTGCGCCTCTTCTGCCGTCAGCGCCGCTGCTAGGCGAGTGATGTGCGCGTAATCAGGATCATCCGCATCGACGCTTGCGGGCACGGGTTGCGCGAGTGCGATACGGTGCAGCGCACGGGCGAGTTGCGCCAGCGCATCATCCGCCGCCAGCGCCTGCTCGAAGCAGCGCTCGACCTCGGCTGCCAACGCCGCAGCGTCGCGCGCAACGACTGCATCGAGCACGCGCCAGACAAAGTCGCGGTCCACGTTGCCGAGCATCTCGCGAACTTGCTGCTCTTCGACCCTGCCGTGACCGAAGGCGATGGCTTGGTCAGTAATTGACAGCGCGTCGCGCATCGAGCCTTGCGCGGCTTCACCAATCAGGCGCAGCGCGGGCGCGTCGAACGGGACGTTCTCGGCGGTGAGCACTTTGTGCAACTGCTCAGCGACGCGTTCGGGCGGAAATTGTTTGAGTGCGAATTGCAGACAGCGCGACAGCACCGTGACCGGAATCTTTTGCGGATCGGTGGTGGCGAGCACGAATTTCACATGCTCGGGCGGCTCTTCCAGCGTTTTCAGCATCGAGTTGAACGCGCTCTTTGACAGCATGTGTACTTCGTCGATGAGGTACACCTTGTAGCGTCCGGCGGTCGGGGCATAGCGCGCGTTGTCGATGATTTCGCGCATGTTGTCGACGCCGGTGTTCGACGCGGCATCGAGTTCAAGCAGATCGGGGAAACGACCGACATCAATGTCGAGGCAGGTTTGGCAGACGCCGCACGGGGTGGCCGTCACACCAGTTTCGCAATTCAAACTTTTCGCAAGGATGCGCGCGATGGTCGTTTTGCCGACTCCGCGTGTGCCGGTGAGCAGATACGCCTGATGCAGCCGCCCGGTGGTCAGCGCATGCGTGAGCGCGCGCACCACATGCTCCTGCCCCATCAATTCGGAGAAGTTACGCGGGCGGTATTTGCGGGCGAGAGCGAGAGAGGCGGACACGAATTGAGCCGGTGAGAAACTGGGTCAATTGTAGGCGGCGGGAAAAAAGGGCTGGTCGAGCGAAGCGAAGACGCAGCGGGCGAGGAACGCCGACTTTTGCGTCTAGACGGTGATGAGTGCGAGGCGCATGGGCCGCAGACAGTACGATTAGTACGGCAAGGCCCGTGCAACGAAGCAATCGCGCCGTGTAGACGCAAAAGTGGTGAGCCGTTCCCCCGGCACTGCTTCCCTCGCTGTGGCTGCTTCCTTCCGGACCTGACCAGATTCACAAGTTGGACATGCGGGGCGACCCACCACTTGCGATTATAGTCGGCTCGTATACTCGTTAGCCCAACTTGCTGAAAGAGCGGCCTCTGCGCCCTGTATTTTGATCTTCCGCGTGATTTTGGCCGTGCTGCTTGCTGCGGCTGCTTTGGTGCTTCCGCTCAAGTTTTCATCCTGGTTGACGAGGTTGGAGACGCGCGTCAACGCAGCCCAGGATGCGCCAGCCGCATCGACACCGGGCGCGCCGACGCTGCGCGTGGCGGTGATGGTGCATCCGACCATTTTTTATACTGACCCGAATGGCGAATTGGCGGGGCTGGAATACGATCTGGTGAGCGCATTTGCCAAGACGCAGCAGCTCACCTTGCAGCTGAAAACATTTCCCACGCTGGACGCAGCAAGGCTCGCGCTGCTGCGAGACGAGGTGGACGTGGTGGCGATGGGCGTGTCGGCGGATTCCTTAAGCACGACCGAGCTGCCGACCAAAGCGCGATATCACGAGAGCGGTTGGGTGGTGCTTAATTCACCGCAAAAGTCTACGCCGAAATCATTGGCTGAATTGAACCCGAAGCGCGTCGTCGTCAGCTCGCGTATCTTCTCGCATCCGCGCATGACGGAGCTCAGGCGACGCAACGCGGCGGTCACGTTTATCGAGGACGTGAAGCTGGACGACGAGTCGCTGATCGCCGCAGTGGGCGACGAGGACGTGGACTATGCCATCGTTGAGGAAGACACTTACAACGCAAGCCGTCACTTTCACTACGACGCGCAACGGGCGTTTGTCGTGCAGCCCGCGCTGCCGCGCGTGTGGCTGTTTTCGCATGACGGTGCCCGGCTACGCGACGAGGCCAACGCGTTCCTCACGCGCATCACCCGCGACGGGCAGATCGTGCGCGTACTCGACCGCTATTTCGGCTTTCCGATGAAGGTCAGCGCAATGGATATTGAGGTGTTCACCGATCGCATCAACACCGTGCTTCCGCGCTATCGCGCATGGTTTCAGCAGGCGCAGGAAACGTATGGCATTGAGTGGCGATTACTCGCCGCGTTGGCGTATCAGGAGTCGCACTGGACGGACGATGCGACCTCGGAAACCGGCGTGCGCGGCATCATGCAATTCACCGAAGACACCGCAAGGCGCTATAACGTAGATCGCCTTGATCCGCGCTCGTCGATCCTCGGCGGTGCCCGCTACTTATCGGAGCTGAAACGCGACGGTTTCGCGGCACGAATTCAGGAGCCGGACAAAACATGGCTCGCGCTCGCGGCCTACAACATCGGCCTCGGTCACGTCGAAAACGCCCGCGTCCTTACCCAGCGCGCCAAGAAAAACCCCGACATGTGGCCCGACGTGCGCCGCCATTTGCCGCTGCTCACCAAACCGGAAATCGCTGCGCAATTCAAGCTGGGCCCCTGCCGTTGCAACATGCCCGTTGAGTATGTCGAGGCAGTGCGCGCTTATTACGATGTGCTGCTAAGAATGGAAACTGCGTATCAGCCGAAAATCCGGATTCACGGGTAGGTGAATGCGTATCAGCTTTTGGCTGCAACCCTTATCTCATGTGGGCTTAAGCGGTTAAAAAGCTATTTATCGATTCCTGATTAGCAAGGTGCCTCAGGTTGGCGTCATCCTCGGCGAAGCCGGGGATCCAGAACGGTGGCCACCTATGGCGGCCATGAATGCCGTCCTGCTGAACTCGCGGTCTTGATACCCGCCTTC
>JAYVNO010000164.1:0-13058 GCA_043758415.1 Burkholderiales bacterium | reverse complement strand
GTAGCTGCGGTCGCCGAATGCGGTGCGCAGCGCTTCACTGGCCGTCGCTTGACGCACGTTGCTCGCCGCGATGGGGAGCTTGCCCTCCTCTCCCAGCTTGGCGAAATACCAGCCGAGCGGCGCGATGGTTGCCGTGATGACCGCGAGGCCGACCAGCGAGAATGCCCAGCCTTGAGTGGTGATGAAAAACTGCCCGACCGGGATCATCAGAAACTGGCCGAACGAGCCTGCGGCGGCGCTGATGCCGAACGCCCAGGCGCGGCGATCGGGTGGCACCATCTTGCCGAGCACGCTGTAGGCGACCGAGTACGTGGTGCAGGCAATCGCGACACCCATGAGCAGGCCGCCCGAGATGGCGAGCGTGAAGGTGTTGCTGAGGAACGCCGTCCACACGAGGCCCACCGCGTAGAGCACGGCACCAACGATCAGCACGCGTTTGGCACCGTAGCGGTCAGCGATATAGCCGATGAAGGGCTGCGCTGCACCCCACACCAGGTTTTGCAGCGCTATGGCGAACGAGAAGACCTCGCGGCCCCATTGCATGTCCGCCGAGATCGGTTGCATAAACAAGCCGGAGAACGCATTGCGCGTGCCCATGGCGATGCCCAAAATGATGGCGACAGCGAATAACGCGCGGAACATGCGTTGGCGGGGCTGGAGAGGGGTCATGGCGTAGCTGCGCGCAGCGGCGGCGCAGTGAGAAAGCGAATCAAGCTTGAATGCTAACGACGCTGGTGGGGCTGAGCATGAGTTTGGCTCAATATGGGGGCGGCTGTGGCGCACAGCTTTTTGGTGAATGCCCCATTCAATATGGGCATAGCGGCTATTTATTCATAGAGTCGATAATCAGCGAAAAGCAGCACTAAGCCCAGACCAATCATCGCGTTCAGCCAAAAGCTGTAGATCGATTAGTTGCCCGCCAAAAGTAGTTCGTGCTGTACGGCGTAGCGCACCAGATCGACCACCGATTGCGCGCCGAGACGCTTTTGCACGGTCACTTTGTGCGTGCTCACCGTTTTCACGCTCAGATGCAAGTCTTTGGCGATGTCGGTCACCGATTCGCCGCGCACTAGTCGCACAAAAATATCGTACTGCCGCAGCGACAGCAACGTGTGTGGCGTGCCATCGGAATTGTCGGTGCGCTTTTGCACCGGACGCGCCATCACTTGATGAATGGTCGCGAGGATTTCCGCGGGGCGCGCGCCCTTGGCCAGATAGGCCGACGCGCCGAGCGCCATCGAGCGATCCTTGTGCGACACCGGGTCGTACGCCGAGAAAACGACGATGCGCAGCTCCGGAGCCTCATCACGCACCTGACGCAGCAAGGAGAGCCCGGCGCGCCCCGGCATCGCGAGATCAAGCACCAGCACATCAATGCCGCCCTTGCGCACCATCGCTACGGCCTGCTGGCCATCTTCGGCCTCGCCCACTACACGCAGGCCGCGATCAGCGGAGAGGATGCCGCAAACGCCAGCGCGGACAATCGGGTGATCATCCGCCACAGCGACACGAATGACAGCGATATCAGTTGACATATTCATAATATTCGGAATTTTGCAGCGTGGTGTGACTGTTATCTGCCTGAATGCGCCACTGATCTTTGCTTTCAGAACTATCTGGGACTCATTTCGTCGCCTCAGCGTCTGTTAGTGCCGTCGCCGTCAATTCACCCGATTTGACGGCATTTGCGATGATCGACCCGACATCCAGGCCAACAGCGCGCTGGCCGTGGCTTGCGAAACCACCTCTAGTTCTTCATCTCGCCCGGTGCTGGGATCGTCACACACAGAGCGCGCGGCGCGGGCTAACGCACGCGCCCCAACCGCAGCCGCCGCACCAGCGAGGCTGTGTGCCGCCGCCTCTACCTGCTCGTCGTCGCCAAGCGCTCCCGCACGTTGGATGGTGGCGATTTGCGCGGGCAGTCCTTCGAGAAACCGATTGACCAGCCGGTGCAAGAACGGCTCCGGTGCGCGCTGATCAAGGGTGGCCAACGAATCGAGCATCGCGGCGTCGAGTACTCGGCTGTTGTCGCGCGCTTGCGCATCGGCGGGCGCATCTTTCAGCGCGGCGCGCAACGCCCCATCAAGACTGAATACGGTCGCTGGTTTGGTTAAAAAGCCGCGCATTCCGGCTGCTGCGCAAAGCGCGCGGTCGGCATCACTGACGCTCGCAGTAAGCGCAATGATGACGGGGTGCGGATGCAGCGCCGTCGCGTCGTTCAGGATGCGACGCGTGGCCTCGACGCCGCCGATACGCGGCAAATTGAGATCCATCAGCACCGCATCAAAGGCTGTCGCCGCGCATTGCGCAATCGCTGACTCGCCATCCGCCACAGCACAGACGCTATGGCCCAATTGTTCAAGCATGATGCTCAGCAACTCGCGGTTGACCTCGTTGTCTTCGACCACCATTACATGCAATGCGCGAGGTGCTCCAACTGCGCTGGCGACGGGCAGGGTAGCGCTAATTTCTGGCACCACCGACAACGTCTGTGCGAGTATTGAGAAGCTCATGGTGGTGCCTTTTCCGGGCGCGCTGGCCATACTGATTTCACCGCCGAGCGCGTGTACCAGCAGCGAACAAATCACGAGGCCGAGACCGCTACCCGCAGGCGACTGACCGGGTGTCGCTTCGCCCTGCTGGAACGGTTGAAACAGCCGTTGCTGTGTGCTCAGATCAATGCCGGTGCCGGTGTCGGTGACCATGAAACGCAGCAGTAGCGGGTCACCCGTGCGCGGAGCCCGGTCAGCGCTGACCTGCACACGCACCTCTCCGCTCGTGGTGAATTTGAGTGCGTTGCCAATCAGATTGATCAGCACTTGCCGCAGCATGCCCTGGTCGGTATGAATCAACTTTGGAATGGTGTCGCCGATGTTCACTATCAAGGCCACGTCCGGACGCGGAAACGCCGTGCGGGCCACCCGAAAAGCTTCGTCAACACACACCGGCAGCGCGAACGAATTGAGCGTCGGCGTGACCACGCCCGCCTCCAGTCGCGAATACGAAAGCACGCCGTCGATCAACGTCAACAACGACTTGCTGGCAGCATCCAGCGTCTCGACTTCATCGGCCCGTTCTCCCGGTTGCCCGCGTGCGGCGAGCAGGTGACTAGCGCCCACCACAGCCTGCAATGGCGTGCGCAACTCGTGGCTCAGAATGGCCAGAAACCGCGCCTTGTCTTCGGTGGCTTTGTGTGCGGCAAGGGAGGCATTACGCAGTTCACGCTCGAGCCGTTCGCGGCGCAGGATCTCCTCGGTTAAGGTCAGATTTTGTTCGGCCAACTGCGTGGTGCGGCGATCAACGCGCTCTTCGAGCGTGGCGTTAAGCGACGCAAACCGGTCGTTCTGGGTGCGAATGGTTTCAAGCGATTGCGTGAGACGGCCGATCATCTCTGCGAATGCGTTGGCGAGCACACCGGTTTCAGCCAGTGACGTTACCGGAAGCGCGCTCGGCAAGCGATCAGCCGAAATATCTCTGGTCACCGCAACCAGCTGGTCGACGTCGCGTGTCACCCGACGCAACACGTATAAACCCAGCACCAGCGCGGCGGCCAGCGCGGCAAGGATGACGAAGAACATGCTGATCGCGCTCTTCACAATGGGCGCGGTAAAGTCGCTGCGCGGCACGGCGACCACGATATCCCAATCAATGCCTTGCACACCAGCGACGCGACGCGACGCGACGTCCACCTTCTCGCCCGTGGTGGTGATCATGGCGATGTTCGGCGAGGCCGTGGCATTCCGTCCGAACACACGCCACCACTGCGCACCCGCACGCACGAGTTCAGACTGGCTCTCGCGCGCAGCAACCCGTTTTTGCACGCCGCCTTCTGCGCGAAACGGCGACTCGGGCGTAGAGCTGGCAACCAGCAGACCATCACGGTCGAGGATGAAGGCAACACCATTACGACTGACGGCCACGCTTTTCATGAACTGGCTCAACTCGGAGAGCTCAACGTCAGCGGCAAAGACGCCGAACAACGACCCGCTGGCAGAGCTCACCGGTTGCGCAGCGGTCGTCACCAGAGCACCGGAGGCAAAGGACACATAAATCGGTGTCCAGGTGAGGCGCTGCGCCGTTTTCGCGAGCTTGTACCAAACGCGGTCGCGCGCGTCATAGACACGACTCTCTGTTTCAAGCAAGCGGGTTCGATCCCCCGGACCACGCGCGCTGTATATCTTTCGCGCCGCGCCACCGCCTTCCTGTAGGCGCACCGTCGCCGCAGCGCGTGCGCCGGGACGACCGCGATCAACACCTACAAAGCCACCGTCTTCGCGGCCAAAATACAGGTATGCGGAAGTCCGCGCGGCCGCAGTCAATTCAAACAATTTACGCTCCAGTCGCTCGGCATCCGCGAACAATTCGATGGAGGCGTTCTGGTTATCCTCAGCGTTGGGAAACGTGGCCAAAAGCGTGACCGAAGCCTCCTCTAGCTGGTGCACCGCCGCTTGCCCGACGCGCGCGGAAATGTCGTCCATTAACTGCCGCGAGAGCACGTCCACCGCCTGCAAACCGGTGTAGAGCGACGTACCGGCGATAATCAACGCCGGGATGACAATGAGCAACACAAACGGCACCGTGAGCAGCGTACGCAGACGGAGCGCGCTCGTCGTCCGGACGGTAGCGGCGGAGGAAGACGACGGAGCGTCGCTCATGCGAAAAATGTGGCTGACAGGTGAACAGTTTTTACCATTCTGCGCCTTTTGCCCGCGACATCTTTAGGGCATCTCTAATAATTCATTTTTGGGGATGCAGTGTTAGGAGCCCGGAGCGCACCAACGGTAGCGTACGCTCTGGTACGTGAGGATTGCGAGCGCCGCGCGACGACACAATGCGCCGCACAAATGAATTATTAGAGGTGCCCTTTAGTGTAGAGCGGCGAGAACCGCGATGCTCGTCGCTCGCGCAATCGCGGCTTTCGCCGCTCCTGCGTCAGGTAATCGGGCCGTCATCCATCGCCCGCCACTACCGCACCTCTAGGCCTCGAAAAAGTCCTTCAACTTATCGAAAAAACCCTTTTGCTTGGGGCTTTGTTTCGCCGAATGTTTCTCGCGAATTTCTTCGAATTCACGTAGCAATTCCTTCTGCCGCGAATTTAGATTGACCGGCGTTTCGATTTGCACATGACAGAACAAATCTCCGGTCACGCTGCCGCGCACGGGCCGGATTCCCTTATTTTTGAGGCGGAATACCTGACCAGACTGCGTCTCTGACGGAATCTTCAACAAGGCTTTGCCGTCAAGCGTGGGGATTTCGAGCTCGCCACCCAGCGCCGCTATTGAAAACGAAATCGGCATCTCGCAGTGCAGATCGGCCGCGTCGCGCTGAAACACGGCATGCGGCTTTAACTGAACTACGACGTACAAATCGCCCGCTGGACCGCCATTGGTGCCCGCCTCCCCCTCGCCCGCCAGACGAATACGATCATCAGTGTCAACGCCCGCAGGAATCTTGACTTCCAGCGTCTTTGATTTTTTATTCACGCCTGCGCCGTTACATGCTTTGCAGGGATGCTTGACGATCTTGCCCGTACCGCGGCATTGCGGGCAGGTTTGTTGCACCGAGAAAAAGCCCTGCGACACGCGAACCGCACCTGCGCCTTTGCAGGTCGGACAGGTCTCTGGATCGTGGCCTTTTTCAGCGCCCGTGCCATTGCAGACGTTGCAGGTTTCGGTCGTCGGAATGCGCAGCTTGGTGGTGGTGCCGCGCGCCGCCTCCTCCAGGGTGATCTCTAGGTTGTAGCGAAGGTCGGAGCCGCGAAAAGGTGAATCCGCACGCTGCTGTCGCCCGCGACCGCCGCCAAAAATTTCGCCGAAGATGTCGCCGAACGCGTCGCCAAAGTTGCCGCCCGCAAACCCACCCGCGCCAGCTGCCTGAGGGTCGATCCCGGCATGACCGTGCTGGTTGTAGGCCGCACGCTTTTTAGGGTCGGACAGGACTTCATAGGCGGCGTTGGCTTCCTTGAAACTCTCCTCAGAGGGTTTGTCGCCCGGGTTGCGATCCGGGTGGTACTTCATCGCGAGTTTGCGATAAGCCTTCTTGATTTCGTCGTCAGACGCAGATTTGTCAACCCCGAGGACGCCGTAAAGTTCTTTTTTTGCCATGCTTGTGCTGTATGACCCGCGCAAGTTGTTTCGCGCGGGCAAATGACCATTGAGTAAGCGGGGGATTTGGGCGCGATTCGGCCGATTTCAAGTTGACTATTTTGTCAGGCTCGGGCCGCGCCGCAGGAGGGGCTTCCACCCCGACCCGCGTTGAACGGCGCACGCCGGACCGGGGGTAGCACCGCTGCTACGCGGTCTCCGTTGCGCGAAAGTGAAAGCTCGTCTCGTCTAATTCGGTAGGTAACAACTCCCAACGCTGCCGCATGGACGCAATAACCGACTCGGCGAGTCCGTGCACATTGGGCCACGCTCCCTGACACTCAACAAAGCTTATAGTACGGTTAGCCAGGCGCGCCGCACCGATTACCGCTGCCATTTCCCAAAGGCGCACATGGCTGTTGGCAACCACCACCCGTTTGCCCGCCTGCAACGCAGCGAGCGCGTCTCGGGCCACAACGGCGTGGGCATTGGCGACACGCGTCGGATCGAACAGATACTTGCCATTCGCCACAAAATGCTGGTCGGCCTCCAGATGCACGAATCCGTGTAAAGTCTCCAGACGCGTTGCCAGCGTGCTCTTTCCGCTGCCCGGCAGGCCACGCAGCACGATGCAATCGAGAGCGACAAGGATCGGCAACTGAACGGAAATCTTCATGGCAATCGAAGCATTTACGGCTTTTTTACACGGCAGGGGCAACCATTGTCGCCGTCTTTACGCGCGCCACCTTAAGCTTCGACCTATGCTATCCCGCGCGAGCTTCCGCTGAACACCGAGCCTGCCACATTGGTCCGTCCGCCCGCCGCCTGGGCTGCGCAGTTAAGTGCTGTCTTGCTGTGTGGGCTGGTCACGCTCATCGTCTGGCCGCTGGAACGCTGGCTTGATCCTGCCAACATCGTCATGCTCTATTTGCTGGCAGTCGTCATCGCTGCCGTTCGCTGCGGGCGTGGCCCAGCCATAGTCGCCGCGTTCCTGAGCGTCGCGCTATTCGATTTTTTCTTCGTGGCTCCGCAGTTCTCGTTTGCCGTTAACGATGCGCAGCACCTGATCACCTTTGCTGTGATGCTGCTGGTCGCGCTCACCATCGGCCAGCTCACCACGGCGCTCAAAGCTCGCGCTGACGACGCACAAGCCCGCGCCGACGAGCAATCCAGTCTGCATGGGTTGGCGCAAGCACTGGCAGGTACCCTTAGCGTACATCATGCGGCAAGCTTGACCAGTCAGTTTGTAGCAGAACGACTTGGCGCGCGCACAGCGCTGCTGGTGCCTGATCAAGACGACGAATTCGATGTCGGCTCCGCGTTGCAACTGGTCGATGTGCACGCCATCACGCTAACCAGCCTGGAGCGCTCGGCAGCTCGGGCCGTATACGTGTCAAGCACCACGCTGGACGCAACCGATCTGGGACACGACGACGGTGAGCGCATTTTGCTCCCCCTATTGGGCGCAACGCGCCGACGCGGCGTGATGATCGTTGCAGCTGTCGCCGACGCGCACACCTCGCTGAACCCACACAGGTCGTTGCTGCGCGCCGTGGCCTCGCTGTTCACCACCGCGCTCGAACGGCTGCATTACGTTGACGTGGCCAATCGCAGTGAGTTGAAAATGCACAGCGAACGTTTGCGCAACAGTATTCTCGCAGCGCTTTCGCACGATATCCGCACACCGCTCACCGCGCTGTACGGGCTGGCCGACACCTTAGCATCCGATCCAGCCATCAGCGACCCGCAAGCGCACGAAACAGCCGGTAACCTGCGCGATCAGGCGATGCAACTCAGCACGATGGTGACCAACCTGCTAGATATGGCGCGCATGCAGGCGGGACACGTGGCGCTGCTGCGCGAATGGCAGCCGCTTGATGAAGTGATCGGTGCCAGCATCCATTTTGTGACACCGACTCTCAGGGGACGTCGCGTCACTGTGAGTATCGGCACCGATTTGCCATTGGTCAATATTGATGCGGTGCTGATGGAGCGGGTACTGTGCAATTTGATCGAGAACGCAGCCAAATTTTCACCCGCCGCAACCGACATTCGTATCAATGCAACAGCCAACGCGAAACATATGGCGGTGTCGATCAACAATGCTGGCAAGGGCTTTCCAACGGATCGACTGGACGCCGTATTCACGCTGTTTGAACGTGGCGGGCAGGAGGGGCACAGCACGGGCATGGGCGTAGGATTGGCTATTTGTCGCGCGATTGTTGAGGCGCACGGCGGGCAGATCACTGCGAGCAATCCTGATACGGGGGGTGCGTGTGTCACCTTCACACTTCCGCGTGGTGCCCCGCCTGAAATTGTGCTTGATGTCGAGCCCAACGTCACACTGGCCGGAACGCCAGCATGAGCAGTGCAGCCCCGACCGTACTGCTGGTGGAGGACGACGCACAGATTCGCCGCTTTGTTCGACAGGCCCTCGAGCGCGAAGGGTACAAAGTGCGCGAAGCAGAAAGCTTCGCTTCGGGCCTGATTGATGCGGGCACCAGCATGCCCACCATGGTCATTCTTGATCTCGGGTTACCCGACGGTGATGGTCACCAATTCGTACGCGAGCTGCGTGGCTGGTCGCACATTCCGGTGCTCATTTTGTCGGCACGTACTATTGAGTCGGACAAGATTGACGTGCTCGATGCAGGTGCCGACGACTATTTGACCAAACCATTCTCAGTGGGCGAATTACTGGCTCGGGTGCGGGCGCTACTGCGTCGCGGATCGCGCTCGGATGCGACCGCATCAGCACTCGTGAACTTCGGCGAAATTCACGTCGACATGACGCGCCGATTGGTCACAAGGGCGGGCGTACCTGTTCATATGACGGCCATTGAATATCGCCTGCTAGTGGCAATGATTGCAAACGTCGGCAAGGTCGTAACGCATCGCCAGCTGCTGCGTGAGGTGTGGGGGCCATCGCACGTAGAAAGCAATCACTACTTGCGTATTTATGTCAGCCACTTGCGGCACAAACTTGAAATTGACCCGACCCAGCCACGCCATCTGCAAACAGAAATTGGTGTCGGCTACCGGTTTACGCTCTAGAGCGTCGAGTTCCGCCGAGTCACGCATCAACATCGATTTTTTCGTTAACTATTCTCAAGGCAGCACTGTGCATCCGTCCGAATCCCGAAAATCCAGCACCGCTGTTTTGACGATGGCCGCTCTCGGTATCGTCTACGGCGACATTGGCACCAGTCCGCTCTATGCATTCAAAGAGGCCTTCAACGGGCCGCATGCATTGGCCCTCAACGAAGTGAATGTTCTGGCAGCTTTGTCCGCGCTGTTCTGGGCGATCATGCTGATCATCTCCGTCAAATACGTGTGGCTGATTTTGAAGCTTGATAACGAAGGCGAAGGCGGCGTGCTCGCACTGACCGCATTGGCGCACCGTCTGGTTAAGGATCGGAAACACAGTGATCGACTGGCCGCGTTCGTCATCACGGCAGGCGTGTTTGCCGCCGCCCTTTTTTACGGCGACGCCATCATCACGCCCGCCATATCTGTGCTCTCTGCCGTGGAGGGCATCAGCGTCGCCACCCCGCAGTTCGAGAAATTCATCATCCCCATCACGATAGGCGTTCTGGTTGGACTGTTCCTGATCCAGAAACAAGGCACAGGCCGCGTGGGCAAGCTGTTCGGACCGATTACGATGGTTTGGTTCATCACGCTCGCCGTCATGGGCGCGCTCAGCATTGCGCAAACGCCGGTGGTACTCAAAGCGCTCAACCCGACGTACGCGCTCTTGTTTGCAGTCGAACATCCGGGAAGCATGTTCGTGTTGTTATCTGCTGTGTTTCTCGCATTGACTGGCGGCGAAGCGTTGTACGCCGACATGGGTCACTTCGGTGCGAAAGCCGTACGTATCGCCTGGTACGGACTCGTATGCCCATCGCTCGTGCTCAATTATTTTGGTCAAGGCGCGCTGGTGCTGCGCGATGCGGCAGCTGCCAAAAATCCGTTCTTTTTGATGGCGTCCGAGGGCTTTCTGATCCCGCTGGTCATACTGGCAACCGCAGCAACCGTGATCGCGTCGCAGGCCACGATTTCGGGCGCGTTCTCGATCACGCAACAGGCCTCGCGACTTGGCTATCTGCCGCGTGTGAATGTGCGCCACACGTCTGACCGTGAGCGCGGTCAAATCTACATCGGCAGTGTCAACTGGATTATGTTAATCGGTGTGATCATGCTGGTGCTGGAGTTTCGTTCCTCCAGCGCGTTGGCGGCGGCGTATGGCATCGCAGTGTCGGGCACCATGATCATCACGACGATGCTTGCTGCGGTGGTGTTCATCGCCACGGGCGGCAAATTTCGTTTCGCGCTGCTCGCGCTGCTCGCTATTTTCGGCGTCCTTGAACTGTCGTTCCTGGCGTCGAACCTAACCAAAATCGCCGATGGCGGCTGGTTCCCGCTGGCTTTGGGCAGTGTCATTTTTCTGCTCCTCGTGACGTGGAAAAAAGGCTCGCAACTGGTCGGCGCTCAACGCAGCAAACTTGATCTGCCGGTCGCCGGGTTTGCGTCCTCAATGCTCAAAGAAGTGCCGCGCGTTTCGGGCACTGCGGTCTATTTGTGTTCCGATCCACTGCTAGTGCCAAGCGCGCTGTTTCATAACCTGAAGCACTATCACGTGCTGCATGAACGCATCATGCTGCTGCATGTGTTGACCGAAGAAGTGCCTTATTTCAATGACGCACATCGCCTTGCTGTCAGCGCAACAGGGCCGGGTTTGTGGTCAATCCGTATGCACTTCGGTTTCCGCGAAATGCCTGATGTGCCCGCCGCTCTCGCGTGGGCGGGCGAAGTTGGGCTCGATATCAATCCCATGGACACCACCTATTTCATTGCGCGATCAGTGATTCAGGACAGTCCCGGCGGCATGACGCGATGGCGCTGCTCGCTCTACGCGTGGATGACGCGGCAGGCGGAAGGTGCCGGATCCTATTTTAATTTGCCGCCGAATCGGGTGGTGGAGTTGGGAACGCAGGTACTACTCTAAAGCTCAATTCAGGTTCAGAAATTCATCACAAACGATAACCGGAACGAGCGCGATTCGATCGGGTGAAAGTGAATGCCTTCAACGCCCTGAGTAGGCTCACCCGGCAGGCGTGACGTGTAGTAGTAGTCGATGCCAGAGGCCTTCCGGTCAGTCAAATTAAAACCGTCGAGTTCAATGCGCATTTTTGGGTTGATGCGATAGCCAACTCTGCCATTCAGCGTGGTCGTACTTTTTGACCGCGTGCTGTTGTCTTCAATCAACGGGCGCGGGCCAAAGTAGCGCAGCTGGGCTGCGCCGAACCACGGGCCCAAATTGTCAACAGCGACAGCTAATGAGGCCACGCCTTCCACCGCGCCGGGAATGCGATTGCCCACGGGATCAGTATCGCGAAACCGTGCGCGCGCAAACGCGAAGTCAGCATCCACCGTCAGCCAATTCGACAGCTTGTAATAGTTCGCTAGCTCAATACCGATGCGTCGGCTCGGGCGGCTTGCCTCTGTTGTGCCCGCGTCACCGACAAATAAAAGCTCGGACGCGAAATCTAGCTGATACAGCGACAGCGATGTTTGCAGGCCCGGTAACCAGTTGCCGCGCACGCCGATTTCGCCGCCCTTGGAGCGCACCAGCGGCGTCACGCGATCCACCGCGTCGCCCGTTTTTGGATCAACGCGAATGGTTGCGCCGCGCGCGTCGTTGCTATGAAATCCACCGCCCGCATTCAGGTAGAACTCGGTCTTGGCCCACGGCCCGAAGATCAGTGCGAACTTTGGGTTCACCAAGCTCTGGGTGGCGGTGCCCGAGTTGAACGCGTTGTCGCTATTGACTTTGAAACGGTACGCATCCGCACGCAGTCCGGCCACGCTACGAAACCACGGCGTCCACCGGGTTGCGTTCTCCGCGTACACACCCATGCTGCTTTCGACAATGTGATCCTGCCGCGTCACGCCGATGGTTTGTCGCGCTTTGGTGTTGAGCAGGCCGTTGAAAATATTGTCCGTTTGCATCTGCACGCCCACCGTATTTTCAGACTCAAGGCCGAGCCCTAAAAATTGCTGCGTATGACTTGCGTTCAAACCCGCGGTGCGCCGATGATCGGGTTGCGTGAACTGATCGCCGTCAACCGGATTGTCGAGAAAATAGGTAAAGTTTGAAAACAGGTCGAGCTTATTGTCGATGAGATAGGCGTTGACCTGCGTACTTGCTCCGTCGCCGGTTTTTCGCCATGCACCGGACAAGCTGTAGCGATGCGCCGCGCCGCCGTCAGTTGGGTCAATCGCGTCGAAACGGTTTTTGATCAGGCCGCTGTCAATGGCTCGCTGCGTGATCTGGTCAGTGGCGTTCCACGTCGCCTTGTAAGCCATGCCAGTAATGTTGAATCCGTTGGCTTCATCACCCTGGCTGTAACGCAGCACGCCGTTCAATTTGCGGTAGTTATCTGGATGCACGAACGGGCCGTCGTTGTGCAGCCCTTCGATGGCGTACAGCAATCGCCCGCCCGCAAATTCCGGCGAATCAGCGAGCAACGCACGGCGATATCCGTTCTGCCCAAGCGCGACGCTGGCGACCCCTTTGTCGAGTCGGTCAGCGTATTTGAGACTCACCGAACCGGCCGACGAAAAATCGCCTTCGCTCGCGAAGTACGGCCCCTTGCGGTACTCAATGCGACTTGCCAACTCCGGAATAACAAAATTCACGTCGGTCCAGCCCTGACCGTGCGAGTGGGATCGCTGATTGACGATCATGCCGTCGACCGTGGTGCGCAAATCGGTGCCGTGATCGAGATTGAAGCCACGCAGGTAAAACTGGTTCGCCTTGCCTTCGCCGCTGTGTTGGCTGACGATCAGACCCGGCACCGATTCCAGCAGTTCACCAGGGCGATATACCGTACGCGCCTCGAGCTGCTTCTGGGTTACCGTGCCGACACTGGCCGCATCGGCGACGCCGAGCGTGGTTTGGGTGCCGCTGACTAC